>DBNL01000003.1 GCA_002299785.1 Verrucomicrobia bacterium UBA673 | reverse complement strand
GATCGGCTAATCCTCATCCTTGGCCTGGCTTTGGGAGATCACTTTTTTCTCGAGCTCGTGGGGCATGTACTCGTAGTGACTGAATTCCTCGGCGTGCAGGCCGCGGCCACCTGTGAGTGAGCGTAGGTTGGTGGAATAGTGGTACAGCTCCATCTGCGGCACCTCGGCCCGGACGACTTGAAATGCCCCCTCGACGTCCATGCCCAGGATTTTGCCGCGGCGACTGGAGAGGTCGCCCATGACTGCACCCATGAATTCCTCGGGCACACTGACCTCGATTTGGGTGATGGGCTCGAGCATGCAGGGTCGCGCGGACTGTATTGCCTCGCGAAAGGCGTGCCTACCTGCGATTTGGAAGGCGACGTCCTTTGAATCCACCGGGTGCATTTTACCGTCGTAAAAGTCGATCTTCACGTCAACCACGCGGTAGCCGGCGATGATGCCGTCCGTGCAGGCACTGTTGACCCCTTTCTCGACGGAGGGCACGAATACGCGGTCTACATTCTGGCCAACGAGGGACTGGGTGAACTCCACACCATGGTCGCGTGATGCAGGCTCGATGCGCAACCACACCTCGGCGAACTGGCCTGCGCCGCCGCTTTGTTTTTTGTGACGGTACTTTGCCTCGCCGTTGTTCCTGATAGTTTCGCGGAAGGGGATCTTTGGGGCGGATAACTCGATCTCGATGTTGAACCGTTCCTTGATTCGCTCCATGGCTACCTGCAAGTGCAGCTCGCCCTGGCCGGAGATGACGGTCTGGTGCAGCTCGGAGTCGACGTGATATTGGAATGATGGATCTTCCTCGTGCAACGCCGCGAGGCCGATGGAAATTTTATCCTCATCGCCCTTATTCTTGGGCTTGAGCGCCTCGTGGATACTGGGGTTCGGGTACTCGATGGGTGGCACGGTGACCTTGCGTTTGGATGAGGTGAGGGTGTTGCCGGTGTGGGTATTCTTTAGCTTGACAAGCGCGCCGATCTGGCCGGCGTTGAGCTGCTCCACCTTGTCGCGGTTTTTGCCGTTTAGGATAAACATTTGGCCCAGTCGCTGGGGCTCGTCGGTGTTGGCGTTGACGATGTCTTCGCCGGACTTGAGTGTACTGGAGAGCACCTTGACAAAGGACAACTCCCCAATGTGGGATTCGTTGATAGTCTTGAAAACAAAAGCGGCGGCCTCCTTGTCGTCGAGGCTGATGGTCACCTCTTCGCCGTCGATGTTCTGGGCAACGGTCTCCATGTGGTCATCCGGCGAGGAGGCGTATTTGGAGATGAAATCCATCAACCGCGCTATACCGACATTTGTCTCGCTGGAAGTGAAGAACACAGGGATGAACGTTTTGGATTGGAACGCTTTGTGAAGTCCGCCGCGGAGTTCCTCCTCGGTGATGCCCTCGTCGAAAAATTTCTCTAGCAGCGTGTCGTCCGACTCGGCAACGAGTTCAATCAACTGGGTGTGCAACTGATCCACCTGTTCGCCCTCCTCGCCGTCTACCTTCTCTTCGTCGTATTTGCCGCTGTTGTCTGTCTTGTAAGTAAGCTTTGCCTTGCGAATGACATCAAACATCTCATTGTAGCCCGGTCCGGGGTTGATGGGAATATTGATTGGAAAAAATCGCGCACCGAACGTAGTTTTCAAATCCTTGAGGATTGGTTCGTACTTTGCGTTCTCAACGTCGATGCCGTTGACGACTACCACCTTGGCAAGACCGAACTCTTCGGCGAAGTTCCATACCTTGGAGGTACCAATCTCGATGCCGTGTGTGGCGTGGGCGACTACTACAGCCAAATCGGACACCTTCAACGCGGCGCGGCTCTCAGCGAGAAAATCCAGATAGCCCGGTGTATCGATGATATTGAATCGGCTCTCCAGCCACTCGGCATGCAGCAGCGATGTGTGGATAGAAAACTTTCTCTCCTTCTCGGCTTTATGGTAGTCCGACACCGTGGTGCCCTCGTTCACGCTGCCGAGCCGGTTGATTTTGCCGGAGCAGGCTAGCATGCATTCGCCAAGCATGGTCTTACCGGACGAAGCATGACCAACCAAGGCAATATTCCTCAAATTTGAATGAGTATAATTCTTCATTATTAGTTAATTAGGTAGAGAAGGGGATAACAAAGTAGGCTCCTGAAAAATGGCATTTGCAAGCAAGAGATATTCACCGCAGGCCTACTACTCGATGGAGTTGAGCGCAACTGGAACGTGCCCAGTTAGTTAGAGGGCTATCTTGTTTTTTCGTCGCCCTTAGCCAAGTGCTCCCTTACCGTTCCTTGCCGATGGCAATCATCAAGCCCTTCCCAGCCCTTTTGCCCGCTACCGGGCGTGCGTTCGAGATCTGTGAACTCCCGTACGACGTCATGTCCACCGCCGAGGCACGACAGATGGCCGAGGGGCGGCCAAGCAGTTTTCTTCACGTCAGCCGGCCCGAGATTGACCTACCCGAGGGCACAGATCCCACCGACCCGCGGGTCTATGCGAAGGCCCGCGAAAACCTCGACCGTCTCATCGCCGAGGGCGCCCTGCGTGCGGACGACCGGGCACACTATTATCTTTACCGGCAAATCATGGGCGAACACAGCCAGCTTGGTCTTGTGGCGGTGGCGAGCTGTGCCGAGTATAGCGACAACACCATTCGCAAGCACGAGTTCACGCGACCTGCCAAGGAGGACGACCGCGTAGCCCATCTCGAAGCGCTCGATGCTCAGACCGGGCCGGTGTTTGTGACTTACCCGGCTGACGCCGTGCTGGACGAGTTGTTCGGTCGCATTGCTAGCGGCGAGCCGGATCACGACTTCACCGCGCCCGACGGCGTGCAGCACACATCGTGGACGGTGTCATCGGGGGAGGACGCCCAATTTATCGCGAGCCGTTTTGACGCAATCCCGAACCTTTACATCGCCGACGGGCATCATCGCAGCGCCGCGGCAGAGCGGGTGGCGAAGCGCCGTGCCGGCTCCGGAACAAGTGGCCTGTTTTTAACCGTGCTCTTTCCGCACAACCAAATGCAGATACTGGCCTACAACCGGGTGGTGCGCGACCTCCACGGCCACTCGCCGGAGGCGTTCCTCGGCGCGCTTGGCCAAGTGTTTGACATTGAGGAAAGTGGATTGCCCAAGCCGCACGGCAAACACGAAATCTGCCTCTACCTTGAAGGTCGGTGGCGTACGCTGCGGCCTAAGGTCAGCTCGATCGATATTGATGACCCGATCAAGCAACTAGACGTCAGCATTTTGCAGGATTACACTCTGGCGCCGTTGTTGGGCATAGACGATCCGCGTACCAGCAAACGTATCGCCTTCGTCGGTGGCATCCGCGGTACGGGTGAACTGGAAAATCTAGTGGACAGCGGCGTATTCGCCTGCGCGTTTTCCTTGTCCCCGACGAGCATTGGGGATCTGATGAGGATTGCCGACGACGGCGGCATTATGCCTCCCAAGAGCACCTGGTTTGAACCCAAGCTGCGGGACGGAATGTTCTGCCACCAAATTAGCTGATCAGACTACGGCCGCCTCGCGGACGCGCTCAAGGATTACTTCAGCGATAAATGGCTCGGAGCCGATGCTGGCCGAGTACCAGACGCGTTTCCCGTGGCGCTCGGTGGGGTTGACCCAAGTTGGCTTGCCCTTAGCCAAGCGCTGTTGAACCCGCTTTTCCGGCTCACCCAATTTCATAGGAATATCCTCGCGCGAGTGAAGTCCGTCGCTGATGAAAAACGGCACAACGACGATATTAGGCGTCGTCGCCAACTCGTAGCATGACTCAACCCGCGGCTCCTCCTCGAGGAATACCGCCTGCACATCAGCGTACTCGCGCCTGGCCCCGATCAACGCCACCTGTTGCTCGATGGCCTTTCGTGAGTTTTCATTTTTGGCCGTGCCATGACCAGCGATGATGAGCGTCGTATCACCCGGTTTTGGTGCATGGGGGAAGGGGTGCTGCTCGACGACACCCTCGGCGCGGGCCAGCAGCGCGGCGGTCATGCTCGCGTGCGTGCCGACCGGTTCGCAGTAGTGCAGACTCTTCCCACTGTCTTGGCGAACGCGTTCGAACGACTTGTCATCGTTTGCCTGAAAGCCAAGTTCAGCGGGCAAAAAATTCTCGGTGAAATACCCCTCGCTGATGAAGATCGGTACGATGAACACACGCCGGGCAGTAACGCTCTGCAATACGCCGTCCACGCCGGGTTGCTGCTTGAGAAAGCTCACTCGAACCTCGGCGAACAACCGCCGCGAGCGCAGTTCGTCGGCGTGCTGGTGGGCCGGCTTATCTGAATCGGCGTTCAGCGTCGAGCCGTGCGCCACCAGGACAAGTGCGCTGTCTGAAAAGTCGTCCGGCATGGCCGTTGTAAACCGGAAGTATACGCCTAGCCAAGCGCTTGGCCAAGTGGGCAAAAAAACAGGCAGCGTTTCCGCTGCCTGTTGTGAATTGTTAAATGAGTTTGGGCTTATTCGCCCGGGTTGGCGTTTCCGTCATCGTCGTTGGCGTCGATGACATCGTCACGCTTGTTCTTGAACTCCTCGCGAATCTCCTTGAGGCGTGCACGAACCTCCTCGCGGTTGCCCTTCATGCTTTCGACCCAGTCAGATCGCTGGCCTTTAAGCTGCTCGCGAAGGCCATCCTTATCCTCATCGGAGGCATCCTTTAGCTGTCCGTGCAGAGCCTTAATTTTTTCGTGCTGTTCCTTGGCGGCTGTTTTAAAGGAATTTCTCAGCTCCTGTATTTTCTCGTCATCACGAACCAGTTTCCCGAATCCACTGCCACCCTTTAGACCCTTTTTGCCACCTACCTTGTGACCTTCCTTTTTGGCGTCGCCACGTTTCTTTTTGCGCTTGTCGAAGGCAGCCTTGAGGCGATCCTTGATTTTTGAGGCATCGAATTTGGGGCCTTTCTTGCCACCTTCCTTGGCGTCACCCTTGACATCTCCAAAATCCGGTTTGACCGGCTTTGGCTTCGCCTGTGCCTGCAATGACTCCGGCGTTGCCAACGCGATGCCGATGGCACTCACAATCAGTAGTGTTTTAATTTTCATAATCAGTTTTCTTTCAGTTTTTGTTAAATCGACGAGTCCCCCTCGCCACTTGATCAATCTTCAAGCAGGGTGTGTGCCACTTGTGTTATAATTTTTAAGTTACTTACAATGAGTTATTTAAGCTATTTAGATCCGTTTGGGCAATTCTAAGATGAACACTAATTGGGAATTATTACCCAATTCTCGCACTTTGCATGGGGAAATATCCCTTTATCGTGTGTTGGCTTGGACAATGCGTCGGCTGTCCGTAGAATTTCCGGCTTAATGAACCTTTATCATTGCTATCGACTTGTTTCGTTTCGCTTGACCAGCGGAACCATCGCGGTGGTTTTGGCAGCGTCGCTTGGCCAAGCGTCGGTTGCCGCCAAGCCGAACATCGTGTTCGTGCTCGCCGACGACATGGGCTTCGGCGATGTGCAGGCGCTTAACGACCGCTCCAAGGTGCCGACACCGAATCTCAATCGTTTGGCCAGAGAGGGCATGGCGTTCACCGACGCCCACTCACCGTCGTCCGTCTGCACTCCCACGCGCTACGGGGCCCTGACCGGCCGGTACTGCTGGCGCTCGCGACTGAAGCGCGGGGTGCTGAATGGATACAGCGCTCCGCTGCTCGAGCCTGGGCGGTTGACGGTCGCTGGGATGTTGCGGGCGAGCGGCTACCACACCAGCATCGTCGGCAAGTGGCACTTGGGTCTTGGCTTTCAAAAGGGTAACGACGGAAAGATTGACTACGCCAAGCTGGTCACCGACGGTCCGAATGAGCACGGCTTCGACCACTCGCACATCATCCCGGCGTCGCTCGACTTTCCGCCTTACGTTTACATCGAGAACGGCCGGATCATCGAGTTGCCGACGATCGACCAGCCGTCTGTGAAGTTCCCCGGCTTCCTGAGGCGCGGCCCGCGCCAGCCCGGACTGGTGATGGATGACTGTCTCGACGACCTCACTCGCAAGGCGACCGGTGTGATCGAGCAGCGCGCCAAAATAGATCAGCCTTTTTTTCTCTACTTCCCGCTGTCCGCGCCGCACAAGCCGGTGCAGCCGCACCCGCGTTTCATCGGCAAGTCGAAGCTCGGCCTTTACGGCGATTTCGTGATGCAGGTGGACTGGACGGTGGGTCAGGTGATGAAGGCGATCCGCGAAGCGGGTATCGAGAAAAACACGCTGTTGATTTTCACGAGCGACAACGGCTCGTTCATGCACCGCCGTGGCGCTGACGAAAAGAAGGATCACTTGAGCGACTCGACGATTCAGGCGTACAACGAAACGCATCACACCGCCAACGGCGACCTGCGCGGCACCAAGGCGGACGTTTGGGAGGCGGGCCATCGGGTGCCGTTTTTTGCGAGCTGGCCGGAGGTGATTAAGCCCGGCTCAAAATGCGCCCGCACCACCGCGCACGTTGACCTGTTTGCCACCTGCGCCGAAATCGCCGGGGCTACGCTACCGGACAACGCGGCGGAGGACAGCTTCAGCTGGCTGCCGTTGTTCCACGGCGGCGACTGGGCCAAGCCGCGCGCGCCGGTGATCAATCACAGCGCATCAGGGATGTTCGCGCTGCGCAGCGGCAAGTGGAAGTTGGTGGCCGGCAATGGCTCCGGCGGACGTGAGGTACCCAAGGGTAAACCGTTTGGCAAACCGTATCGGCTTTTTGACCTGTCGATGGACTTGGTTGAGCTCAACGACTTGGCCAAGGCAAAGCCGGACTTAGTGGGGAAGTTGACGGCACAGCTCGAGGCAATCCGTGCCGCCGGCCACAGTCGATAACGGCTAGTTCAATGGTTTTTTTTGGTCGAACCTTAACGGGTTGCTGCCGGAACGAACCTAATGGCTTTGTGCTTGGCCGCTAGGCTGATAATTCTATCGTTGGTATCGACAGCATCGGGGGGTGATTGAATTCCAGCCTCTAAGCAATTCGCTCTCCGGGTCGCTTGAAGATTCTGAAAAATATCCTCACATAGAGGCTGATGCATTGTGTTCGACCCGTAGAAGTCAAGGTCGCCTCCAGTGTGCTACTGAAGACAAGATTCATCCGTGATATCGCTTGCATGGGCAGGGATGTGTTGTCACGTTGTCGCACCGCTGTAACCCAAACCGGTGGTCCGGTGTACAAGGTTTTTTTTGGCGACAAACATACAATGAAAAAGTTACTAACTATATTCGCAATATTAGGCTTGGCCTGTACTCATCAGGCACAGGCATCACTCGCTGACCAAATCAACGAGAACCAAACCGATTGGTTGCTGGGAGCTTGGGAGGCTGACATAGATGGGAATACGATCTCTTTATCCTACAAATGGGTTGTGAAGGATCACGTGATAGCTTCCCATCTTAAAACCAACGACAACGAGACATATAGTCTAATAGGGCTAAACCCAGAATCAGGTGAGATTGAGCAAACCGGATATGATATCAAAGGTAAGAAGAGCACCGGCAAATGGGGACCAAAAGGGGATATGCCTATGGTTACTGTCAAAAGCACATCCGATACGGGAGAAACTCAGAGCATGGCAGTGGCTTTTCGCAGGATCGACGAAAACAACATAGAGGCCCAAATCTTCGAAGTTGATGCCTCAGGCAACGTGGGTGACTTCTCCTCGATTAGTTTTGAAATGAAGCGAAAGAAAGAGAAGAAGTAATTCGTCACATCATCTCTTCAAATAAAAAGGCTCCCACATCGGGGGCCTTTTTTGTCGACTGGGCGATTGGTCAAGCGTCATCACTAACACGGTTGAGGCATATTCCATGCTCAGCTTTGCGGTGGCGATTTAGATTTCGATCTGACCGCTGAAAACGAATTCCGCCGGGCCGGTGAGTTGCACGTTGGCGAACGAGTCGCCGTTTGACTCGAAGGCAACGCCCAAGTCGTCACCGCCAAGCACGCGCACGCAAAGTGGCGAACTGGCACCGTGCAGCTTGGCAGTGATCAGTGCCGAAGCTACAACACCAGTACCACACGCAAGCGTCTCGCCGACACCGCGCTCGTAAGTGCGCACGCGGATCGAGTCATCGTCGGAGAGTTGCACGAAGTTCACATTTGTCCCGGCCGGCGCATAATGTTCGTGGTGGCGAATCTCGTGGCCCAGTTCGGAGACCATCACCTTGTCGGCGTCCTCGACGAACAACACCGCGTGTGGCACGCCGGTGTTCACAGAGTGAATCTCCAACTCGCCGCTAGTCGTTTCGATACGCTCGCCGACGCGCAAGTCCACCGGCGGCGTGAGGCCGACTGTCACACTCTCGCCGCTAAGCTGCGACTCGATCACGCCAGCGAGTGTCTCGAATGAAATTAATTCCTGTTCGCCGAGGTAACTCTGGGCAAACCGAGCGAAACAGCGCGCACCGTTGCCGCACATCTCCGCCTCGCTGCCGTCTGTGTTAAAGAAATCCCAGCCAAAGTCGGCGTCACCCCTTGCTGAGCGCAAAAGAAGCAGTCCGTCCGCGCCCACGCCGCGTTGGCGGTGGCAGATTTTCCGAATCTGTTCCGGAGTTAAATCGAGGCCAAGTTCACGGTTATCGATCATCACGAAATCGTTCCCAGCCCCGTTCATTTTTGTGAAGTCAACCAGCACAAAAAAAGCTTACTCAAGCTTGGCTAAGCAGGCAAGAGAGCTCGTTTTATTGATAATGGCTGAGGCGGTGGGTCACTTGGTCGATGTAGCGGCGCGTCGAGGGGTAGTCGATATTTTGGAGGAAAGCAGCGCTATTGGTGCGGGCTGCCTCCTTAGCCCAGCGATTCACGTGCGCGCGTCCGGCGTTGTAGTCGGCCAAGGCGAAGGGCAGGGGATTGTCGGTGTGACGATAGCGGTCAAGCCGCGTCTTGATGTAGTATGTACCGGCGAGAATGTTCGTGCGCGGATCGTACACGTGCGAGTGTTCGAAATTACGCACGCGGTGGTCGTCGGCCCACTCGAACGCGGCCAACTCCATCAACTGCATTAGGCCGATCTCGCCGGCGTCGCCCAGGGCATCCTCCCGGAAACGACTTTCCTGCCAGATCAACGCCTTAATGAGTGCGTATTCGATGCCAAACTCCTGGGCTGCGTCTTGTATGATGTCATTGTAACGTCGCTCCACTTGATTGCCCCACCACCAGTAATACGCCGCACCATCGAGTATCGCCAAGAGCAGTAACCAATGTAGCCATCGACGTTTTGGATGGCGGCAGCGCTCCATCAGTAATCTTTTCCGGCAGCGCTCGCTTGGCAGGACGCACGCCACGCTCCCAGTTCCTCGATCAAGTGCTTGGCTAAGCGCGGCTTGGCACTGGCTAAGTCATTCCTCTCGGCTGGATCGGCGATGAGATCGAACAGCTTGAAATCGACTGCTCCGCCTTTGCGATAAAGTTTGTACCGGTCACCGATCCAGGCAAGTTGCCCCTTCGACTCGAAGCCGATCGGCCGGCCGCGCTTGGCCAGGTTTCCGTCGAGCAGCGGCACCAAACTCATCCCATCGATCGTCCGGTCGCTGACCGGCTTGGCTTCGAGCAAGTCGAGAATCGTCGGCAAGTAGTCGCTGGTGACGCACGGGATTTCCGTGGTGCGACCAGCCTTCACGCGCCCCGGCCACTCGACGATTCCCGGCACGCGAATGCCACCCTCGAGCAGCGAGCGTTTGCGTCCACTCAGGTTTGCCGCTGTCCCCGGCGCGCTGCTGGCTTGGCCCTCCGGCCCATTATCGCTGCAGAAAAAAAGCATTGTGTCATCAGCGACGCCAAGTGCGCGCAGTTCCGCGCGCAGCCGCCCGACCTGTTCGTCCAGCGCGGTGATGCAGCCGTAGTAATGCTGCGCGTATTTCGCGTGCCCGGCGTACATCGCCGTGTGCCTCGGCCCGGCGACCACCGGCAGGTGCGGCGCGTGAAACCACACGATGCCGAAGAACGGCTGGCTGCGCCTGACCGCGTCGCGGATGAACGGGATCGCGCGATCCATAATAACGCGCGAGTCGTCGCCGCGGGTGTTCCCGGTTACACTCTCACCGCGCTCGTTCCAGTAAGCCGTGCCGTACGGCTTGGCCTCACCGGCGGCGGAGACAGCGTCCCACCACTTGCTGGAGTTGTTGTCCTTGGGCTGGAGCAGCGGATCCCACGTTGGCACTTTGGACTCGGTCGAGAAACAGACGTCGAAGCCGTTGGCCTGTGGCGGTGAAAAATGTTTCATGCTGCGCGGGCCGCCCCGGTTGGCGTCTTTCACGGTTTTCGTCAGCGTGCCAAGATGCCACTTGCCGAAGTGGCCGGTGGAGTAACCCTGTACCTTGAGTAACTCCGCCAGCGTCAACTCCTCCGGCTTCATGTGGCCGCTATTGGCGAACGGAATTCCGTAGCGATACGGATGACGCCCCGTTATGCAGCTTCCGCGCGACGGGCTGCAAACCGGTGCCGCGGCATAAAACCGATTGAACTTTAAGCCACTTTTGGCCATCGCGTCGAGGTGCGGTGTCTTGATGGTCTTGTTTCCGTTAAAGCCAACATCACCCCATCCTAAATCATCGGCCATGAGGAGAATGATGTTGGGTTTCTCGGTGGCAAAGCCACCGGTCAATCCCAAGACAAAAAGAAGGGAACAAAAAAAACGCTTCACGCCGCTAACGATAGGTAGGAAACTTACTGTTAGTAAAAACCTTATTAATAATCGACACTAGAATCAGTAGCGGCGGCCTACTCGGCCGGCCGTGGGCCGTCTAGTGGGTGTCTTGACACCGCTACCGTAAATGTCCCGCTCCATCATGGCGCGCCGTCGGCCGTAGCGGCCGTTGAGCTGGGTGACCTTTTGGTCGTGCTCGGTCTTAGTGATTTCACCGCTCTTTAGTGCGGTAGCATATTCCCCAAGCTGCACTTGATAGGAAGATTCAAGTTTGAGCAATTTCTTGTCGGTGGCGCAGCCAGTGAGAAGCAGTCCCACAAAAACGAGTCCCGCGAAGTTGAAAACCTTTTTCATGCCGCACGTAGGGTTCGCCTGAGCAGGCGAGTTGTCAAGCGGTCAAGGAGGAATCTCCATTAATTACGCTTGGCCAAGGGCGCAGGGGGCGAGGATGGCTTCGCTCATGCCGTGGATGATTTTTTTGTCGGCGGGACAGATGGTGGCCAGCACTCCGCCAAGCGTGGCCTTGGCCGTGTCAAATTCGCCGTGGACAAAGTAATACGGGCAGAGCCTCACGCGCCCCTGCATCGCCTGCGCTTGGCCAAGCTCGAAGTCGAACCACTCAGTATCGACGCGTGTCGGCCGGTGGTAACTCTGCAGGATGCGTGGCGACTCGTCGAAGCCCTCGATCGCCTGATCCACCGCTGCCGACCACTCTTCGCGCGGCAGATCGCTGCCGAGCCAGACGCCACGCGCGCCCCAGGCCTGCTCGGAGTAGCCGGAGATTTTCAGGATCAGATTGCGCTCTTTTTGCGAGAGGCTCTTAAGCTGTTGCCAGTCGGTGAGGCCAAGACCGGGGAAGGCTGCATGCGGCGGCAACGGCGCCGGATCGATCACCCATGTTTGCGGCAGGAGCGCCTCGAGGGTGCGCTGAAAACTGTCGCCAAGCTGTTGCCGCCACGTCTCGGCGAGGTTGCGATTGTGGAATAGCGCGAAGAGCATTTTCTCCTCGAGAAACGCTTTGGGTGGGG
>DBNL01000167.1:10529-15428 GCA_002299785.1 Verrucomicrobia bacterium UBA673 | reverse complement strand
TGGCAATCGTCCGTGCGCCGATGCAGCTTGGCCCGCGCCCAATGATGTCGTTGCAGTCGCTGCCGAAAAGCAACTTATCCTGGTGCCTCTTGATGAACTCGACCGCTTGCGTCTCGTCGCGGATAAGTGCGTTTAGCCCGGAACCAGCCGACATGTCACCGAACATGTTCGGATAGTCGCTGAGCAGCCGATCGCTGATGCCGGACGGTGTGACTTTGCCTTTAGGGTACATGACCGTCTGGTCATGATTCTTGTCGATGTTACCCCACCAAGTTTGCGCGTGGCCAATGAAGTTCACTTTTGGGAACTTCTCGAGGATGAGGTGGAACCGCTCTATGCCGGTGTTGTAGTTGCCGTGCTCGAAATGCATCAGCACCGGCACGTCATATTCCTGCGCCAATTCGGCAATGCGCTCGATGTGTTTTGAGTCGCACTCGACCTTGAACTTCTGCTCGCCGATGCCGACCGCACCTTTTTTTAAATAGGTCTCTATCGTGGGGATACACTTTGGGTGGTTGGCAATCTCGTTGGCGAAGTGGACATAGTTGTGTGGGTTTTTGACGGCGATTTTGCGCACTGACTTGTTGCCGCCGCAGTTGGCGGCGAGTCCGTACAGGCGGCCAGCCGGGAGCAGCACGGTCCACTTCACATTCAGCGCGCGTTGGTGGCCAAGCATGCGTTCGTCGTTTCGGCCGCTGTAATTGGTGTGCTGATGCAGGTCGATGATTTCCTGATTCGGCTTGCGGCCAAGCGCTTGTCCTGGCGCCGCCGCGGTAGCGGTTACCGCGGCGGTTGCGGCTAAAAACTTACGGCGGGTCAATTTTGTCATATTCATGAATGAACTGATCGGATCGTAGTTTTCGCGTCTGGACAAGGCGACTTTTTTCTTGGCATTGTGAAAACCTGTGCAGCCGCCTATGCTGCGTGACCCTGTGAGGGTACGTTGCAATGGACAAACTTTTGCTAATCGATGATGAGGATGATGTGCGCTACTCGTTTAAGCGCATTTTTGAATCACCCGATCTCGACCTCGAAACCGCCGCCAGCGGCGAGGAGGGGCTTGAGATTATTAAAAGTTTTCAGCCGGATCTCGTGCTGATGGACGTTCGCATGGGAGGTATTACCGGGCTTGAGACGCTGCGGCGCATCCGGCAGGACGACGCTAAGCTGCCGGTGATCATGATGACCGCATTTGGCACGACGCAGACCGCGATCGAGGCGATGAAACTCGGTGCATATGACTATCTGCTGAAGCCGTTTGACGTGGACAAGATCAAGCAGATCGTCGCCGACGCACTCAAGGCGGCTCGCGACATGAAACAGGTTGTAGCGTGTGAGCCGCTGCTCGAGTCGGAGGATTATGACTTGGGCATTGTCGGCCGCAGTCAGCCGATGCAGGAGGTGTTCAAGATGATCGGCCAACTAGCCGGCTCGGATGCTACGGCGTTGATCACCGGCGAGAGCGGCACCGGCAAGGAGCTAGTTGCTCGTGCTATTTACCAAAACAGCCAGCGCAACGATAAATCGTATCTGCCGATCAACTGTGCAGCGATCCCGGAGAGCCTTCTCGAGAGCGAGTTGTTCGGGCACGAAAAGGGGTCCTTCACTGGGGCAGGCTCGCAGCGCATTGGGAAGTTCGAGCAGTGCGACAAGGGCACGCTGTTCCTCGACGAGATCGGCGACATGACGCTGGCAACCCAGGCAAAGATTTTGCGTGTGCTTCAAAACGGCACCATCGAGCGGGTCGGCGGCAATAAACCGATCACGGTGGATGTTCGCATCATTGGCGCGACGAACAAGCGGCTTGAGGAGGCGGTCGCCGCCAAGGAATTTCGCGAGGATTTGTTTTACCGGCTCAACGTCGTGCGGGTGAGTTTGCCGGCGCTACGCGAACGCTCCGAGGACATCCCGCTGTTGATCGATTATTTCCTCAAGACCATCGCCCATGCGGAGAGCCGTAAGCCCAAGTCGATCCTCGGGGAGACGCAAGAATTGCTCTTGCAATACGATTGGCCAGGCAACGTGCGAGAGTTGGAGAATGTCGTTCGCCGCGCCATCGTCATGGCTAAGGGCGAGGCGATTCGTCCCGATGATTTGCCGGCTGAAGTGCGATCGGTAAGCGGTTTTCCCATTGCCGCGGCATCAGTCCAAGCTCCTGACCAAGCGCCGCTGCCTGCCGTTGCCAACGACATTGGGACTGTCGCCGCGACGCTGTTTCACTGGGCCAAGGAGCAGCCGGATTTGGCTGTGCTGCCGGCAGTGGAGCGCGAGTTGATCGCTCATGCGCTGCGCGAGACCAACGGCAACCAAGTGCGGGCGGCCAAGCTGCTGGGCATCACGCGCGCTACGCTGCGCAAACGCATCGAGAAGTTTGTCATCAAGCAGGCCGTGTCGGTGGAGTAGGTGTTCCGTAGCGAACCCGCAGCCGTTATTTGGCGAAGAGATTTCGTTTTTGCTGGCCGAAGGTGATTAAGTCGTCATGTCTGTTTGTGTGGATCAGGTGCCAAAACCGCCAAATCAACAGGATCACCATGACGAGGTTCACGATTTGAGACACCCCGTGCCAGATGGTGAACTTCCGTTCGGCGTTCTGAACGACGTCCGCCTCGAGTTTGGTCTTCTCGATCATCGTCCGCCCGCCATCGCTCTTCAGTTGGAACTGGTGTTTTTGCTGATGCCAAACAGTGAGTCTCGGGTTGATGAATTTGTCGCCGAACAGGGCGAGGCCACACAGCACACAAACGATGGCAATGGCTCGTTTGGGGAATCCGCCGCGGCTGTACAGCCACTCGACCAGCAGGTGCAGTGATGCGATAGCCCCGCAGATAATATGAAGCATGAAGTAACGGCCTAGCATCGCTTGGGCAACCAAGCCGTTGGTTGGCTTTGGAACGAAGGCTGTCACTTCAGAGGTGAAAAACATCGGGGCGGCGAGAAATGAAAAGAAGATCGATCCACCCACCCACACGGCGGCATTGAACAGACCCACAAATCTGAGGAATCCTGGCACGCCGCAGTGTAACGGGACCGATTGCGCCCTGCCAAGGTTGATTTGCCCTCGACTTGGTAAATCGCTACCTTTTCTGTTGACCAAATAAAGACCCAAACCTAGATTACCCGAGATGAACTCACGTATCGTATTGTCAGTGGTGGCAGGGATTTTGACGCTTGGTCAAGCGCTCAATGCTGCCGATGAAGGGCCATTCATCATCAAGAAAAACGGCGATAACTATCGCGTCGAGATTGATGGCAGGTTGTTCACCGAATACATCCCTATGGGATATAATAAACCGGTGCTTTACCCAGTCATTGGCCCGCACGGTGTGGGGATGACACGCAATTACCCGTTCAAGGAGGTCGAAGGCGAAGCGAAGGATCATGTGCACCATGCGTCGCTTTGGTTCACGCACGGCGAGGTCAATGGCATCAGTTTTTGGCACACCGCCAAAAACACGGGGAAAATCATCCCGGCCGAGCTGGTTCGCGCCAAGGGCGGTCGCAGCGGCTCGATCGTCTCGAAAAACAGCTGGGTCGGTCCAGATGGCACGGTCATCTGCACCGATAGGACCTCGATCAGTTTTCACAAGGCGTTCGGTGGGATATTCGTCTCGTACACTGTAACCGTCTTTGCATCGGAAGGCGACGTGACTTTTGGCGACACCAAGGAAGGCAGCATGGGTATCCGAACGCATCCGAACCTGCGTCTGTCCAATGGCAATGGTGTCACCACTGCCAACGGCCACGCACTCAACAGTGCCGGTGACAAGGATAAGGAACTATGGGGCAAGCGTGCCAAATGGGTGGACTACTGGGGCAAGATCGACGGCCATACGGTCGGTGTCGCCATCTTTGATCACCCAAATAATTTGCGCCACCCGACCTGGTGGCACGCCCGGGACTACGGGCTGGTCGCCGCCAACCCGTTCGGTATCCACAACTTCGAGCGGAAGAAAAAAGGTGTGGGCGACTTCAAGCTTAACAAGGGCGAAAAGCAGCAGTTCCGCTACGGCATCCTTTTCCACGAGGGCGACGTAAAAGCCGCTGACATTCCCGGCTCATACGCCAAGTGGACTGCGGAGCAAACGGGGAACAAGTAACTTGCCAAGTGCGGGTTCAAATATCGTAGTTGTCGGCTTTTTTCATAACCTTGACGCTGACATCCTCGGCGATGACGAGAGAATTGACCGGCACGCTTTGGATCAGAAACACATTGCCGCCGACCGTGCTGTTCGCGCCGATGACCGTTTCGCCGCCGAGGATGGTCGCGCCGGGATAAATCGTGACGTTGTCCTCGATGGTGGGATGTCGCTTGGCGCCGCGCAGTTCCTCGACGCGTGAGGTGGACTTCGCGCCCAGTGTTACGCCGTGATAAATCTTCACGTGATTGCCGATTATGGTCGTCTCGCCCACGACCGTGCCGGTGCCATGGTCGATGAAAAAGTGCGAGCCAATGTTCGCGCCGGGATGGAGGTCGATTCCGGTCCGGCCGTGCGCCCACTCGGCCATGATGCGTGGGATGAGCGTCACGCCACGTCGGTAAAGCTGATTAGCCATCCGCTGCACTGCAATCGTCTCGACAAACGGATAGGCCACCACAACCTCCTCATGGCTGAGTGCGGCGGGGTCGCCGGCGTAAGCGGCCTCAACGTCGGTCTTGAGCATTTCACGGATCGAGGGGAAGCTGCCGAGAAACTCAGCCGTAATCTCGCGGGCCAATGGCCGTGGCTTAACAGCACGTTCGTCGGGCGGCCTGTACTCGATGCTCTTCGTAATCTCGTCCTCGAGTCGACCGCTTACGCTGTCCATCAAAGTCGAAATATCGACCTTCAACTCGGAGGTCTGAATCGGTTTCTCATCAAAAAAACCGGGCAGCAGCAGCCTCAAAAAGTCGGTGGTGAT
>DBNL01000167.1:0-10141 GCA_002299785.1 Verrucomicrobia bacterium UBA673 | reverse complement strand
TTCGCATAGGAGGCGATCAGGTCATTAGTCAACTGGGTTATGCTTTCGCGCACTCCGGAAGTATCGGTAAATCCGCCAAAATGGCAAGAGGTCGCGAATCGTCACCTATCCAAGCTAAAAATTCGATCCAAAGTCAGGCACGAACTTGGCTTTAAGCGAAGGCTGCCGTAAGTTCCACTCCGCGCCGATGTCCAAGCCGAGTCGAGAACATGTGTACGGATTGAACCCCGCCTTCGAGGTATTGCGGGCGGAGAAGCGCCGCGTGTACTCGGCTCACTTGAACGAAGGGATGCGTGACAACACACGTGTGAAAAAGTTACTCGGCGTTTTGGAGCGCGGCAACGTCGAGATCGAATGGACGGACAAGGGCCGCCTGATGCAGATCTCCGGCAGCCGGGATCATCAGGGCGTCGTGCTCAAGACATCGCTTTATCCGTACGCCGAGTTTGACAAGTTGCTCGGTGTGCCGCGCATGCTGATGCTGGACAACGTCGAGGATCCTCACAATGTCGGCGCGATCCTGCGCAGCGCCGAGGTATTCGGCTTCACTTCCGTTTGCCTGCCAAAAAAGGGCGTACCGGAAATCTACCCGTCGGTGGTCAAGGTTAGTGCCGGTGCGACGGAGTTCATGAAAATTTGTCGCAGCGACTCCGCCAACGGCTACGCCCGCAAAGCCTCAGAGGCCGGCTACCGGATCGCAGCACTGGACATGGCCGGCAAATCGTCGCTGGAGGCGCTCGCCGCGGCCAAGCCGGAAAAATTGCTGCTCGTGATCGGCGGGGAGGATCGCTCCGTCGGCCAGTTCATCCTTAACATGGCCGACGACGTGGTGGGCATCACCCAGCGCGGCCGCATCAATTCACTCAACGCCTCTGTCGCCGGCGGTATCGCCATGTTCGCCCTTGGCCAAGCGAAGTAGCTCACTATAATCCGGCTGTGGTTCATACTGGAATTGGATACGATGTGCACCGCCTTTTGGAGGGGCGGCCGCTTTGGCTCGGGGGCGTGAAGATCGAGCACGACAAGGGACTCGACGGCCACTCCGATGCTGACGTGCTGATGCACGCGATCTGTGACGCGGTGCTTGGGGCGCTTGGCCAAGGCGACATCGGCAGTTTTTTTCCACCCAGCGAACTGCAGTGGAAGGATGCGCCGAGCCGGATTTTTCTCGAGAAAGCCGCCGAGCTTGTGGCAAAAGCCGACGGCAAGATCGTAAACATTGACGCCACGCTGATTGCCGAGGCCCCGAAAATCCTGCCGCACGTGCCGGCGATGAAAGTTGCGGTCGCCCAGGCTCTGTACATTTCGCCGGATCAAGTTGGCATCAAGGCGACGACGAACGAGTTGCTTGGGTTTCTCGGGCGCGAAGAGGGGATGGCGGCGATGGCGGTCGCCGGTGTGAACCTGCCGGACTGACATGGGAGCTAAAGGCGAGATCAGCTGGAAACGGCGCGATGAGTACGGCGAGCGAATGGAGTTCTACGCGCGCAACGAGCGCAATGTATGGAGATTTTTCCGGCGCGAACGGCGCTTCGAGAATTGGGAGGCGTATCCCGAGCCGGAGTTCGAGGACTGGATGGAGTTGCTCGACAGCGTCCGGCGTCGCATCCCGAGGCGCAAGATGGAACCGGCGGATGAGCACCGTCTCGTTCGCACGATCAAGGAGAGGTTCCCCGATCAGAAGGACCGGGTTTAAGCCGGCATCAAATATCGACGTCC
Source organism: Verrucomicrobia bacterium UBA673 (assembly GCA_002299785.1). Lineage (GTDB taxonomy): Bacteria > Verrucomicrobiota > Verrucomicrobiia > Limisphaerales > UBA1096 > UBA1096. Next base: position 8,422 of record DBNL01000167.1, on the reverse strand, counting down.
TCGGGGCGAACTTCGAGGCACTCGTCTTGATCTTCCCATGCTACCGCCGGGTAAATATCGAGCAGTGCCGGGGCCAGTTGGGTACCCGCCTGGGCCAGCAGTTTTTCCGCGGATTGTGCCGCCAACTCGAATAGCGTGTCGTAGTCGGGCGGCAGTTTTTTGCCGTCCTCCTCCCAGTGCGCGACGGAGTGCGCCTTGTCGTAACAAACCGACCATGTGTCGAGCTCCTGCCTTATTTCATCTGGTAGATTATCGAGTTTCACGCACGTTTCGCCGCAGTGTTTGCAAACCAAGCCGACGTCGTACAGGTCCCGGGAGAGAGTCGGCAACAGCGGTGCCCGGCAACACTCGGAAGCGGTGTAGTCTGCGGGGATGATCGCCATGCCCTTGAGCCAGATTTGGCGTTCGTGCGCCGCATGCGCCGCCAATTCGTAGGCCAGCATTAGCGGATGGGAGAGCCGCCAGGCTTGGCCGGAGAATTGGCCCAGCGTCTGCGCCATCCAGCGCGCAAGCGTCAGGTCGTCCATCTCCATGAATACTTGGCTGTATCCTTTCCACAACTGGTCGTGATTGTCTGTCAACTCGCGAGCCACCGGTAGCGGACTCTACGGCTTGGCTTGGCCCAGCGAAAGGTAAACCGACGGCTGGCTTGGCCAAGCGCGAGGTTACCGGTACAACTGTCGAAGTGTCCGAGTTTGTGACAGATCCCATTGGCCAACAGGTGGCGGCGTTGCCCGGTGTCGGCGTTGAGCGCGCGACGCGCCTGGCCAAGCTCGGCATTCGGACCGTCGCCGACCTGTTGTGGCACGGGCCAAGGCGCTACGAGGACCGTAACCAGCAGCACGAGGTTAAGGCTTTGGCCAAGGGCGATGATGCCACCGTCGCCGGGCCGATTGTCGCGGCGGGCGTCAAGCGGATGCGCTTTGGCAAGAGTCTGTTCGAGCTCATCATTGACGATGGCACGGCTCGACTCCATTGCCGTTGGTGGAATATGCCCTACATGGAGCGCTACTACAAAACCGGCGACTTCGTTCATGTCCACGGCAAACTCAAGACGGAGAAACCTCGCACGATGGATCACCCTGAGGTGGAGGTATCCGAGGAGGGCGAGGAGTTCATCCATCTCAAGCGCATCGTGCCGGTGTACCGGTTGACCGAAGGCATCAAGCAACGCTGGCTACGCGGCGCGATGTGGCGCGTCATTGAGCAGTTCGCCGACGCCGTACCCAACACTAACGCCAAACTGTTGGCTGGCGACGACAGTCATTGGCTGCCGCTGGCGGAGGCGTTCAAGGCGGTACATTTCCCAGACGACCTCGGGCAAACCGAACTGGCTCGCGAGCGGTTGGCACTGGAGGAGTTTATCCGGTTTCAGCGGCAGATCAGCGTAAAGCGAAAGATATTTCAGGCCAAGGTTAAGGCGTTGGGATGCTCCGGAGATGACCGTTTTTTAAAGCCTTTTTTAGCTAGATTGGGCTTTAAATTTACCGGCGCGCAGCAGCGCGCGTGGAAGGAGATTGCCCGTGACATGGCGGGCTCGTACCCGATGCGCCGGCTGCTGCAGGGCGACGTCGGCTCCGGCAAAACCGCCGTCGCCGCCTGCGCAGCGCTGCGAGCCGTCGAGAGCGGTTTCAGCGTCGTCGTACTCGCGCCGACGGAGATTTTGGCCGAGCAACATTATCGTGTTTTCGGCAAATGGTTTGAGCCCCTCGGCATCCCCGTGCACCTTCACACTGGCGCCAGGAAAACAATGAGTGACCCCGGCCAGCCTGAGTTGGGCATGGGGAACAACGAGTTGCCGCCGCTTGTGATTGGGACGCATGCGCTCGTCGAGGAGAAGTTTGAGCTCGAGAAAATGGGGCTGGCGATCATCGACGAGCAACACAAGTTCGGTGTCGAACAGCGAAAGAAGCTCGTTAGCAAAGGGGAGTATCCTCACGTGCTCGTGATGACTGCGACGCCGATACCGCGTACGCTTGGCTTGACTGTTTACGGTGACCTCGACATCTCGCTGATCGACGAGTTACCGCCGGGCCGCGGCCCGGTACGCACGCACGTTCGCAAGCCGGAGAGCCTGCCCAAGGTGTGGGGTTTCATCTGCGAAAAACTGGCTGAGGGCAGACAGGCATACGTCGTTTATCCGCGCGTCGATGACGAGGGTGGCGGCAGCCTCAAGGCGGTCAATCAGGAACTCGAGACCGTGCGGGAAAAACTCGCACCGCACACCGTTGGCCTTCTGCACGGCCGGCTGAAGTTCGCCGAGAAAGAGCAGGTCATCACTGGTTTTCTCGCTGGAAAAATCAAGACCCTATTGGCGACAAGCGTGATCGAGGTCGGCGTCGATATTCCGAACGCGACGATCATGCTCATCGAGAACGCTGACCGTTTCGGCTTGGCGCAGTTGCACCAATTGCGAGGTCGGATCGGCAGGGGTGAGTACGAGTCGCACTGCATCCTCGTCGCCGATGAAGTGACCGACGACGGCCGACGACGGCTCGACGTGATGGAAAAAAGCGGCGACGGATTCGAATTGGCAGAAGAGGATTTGCGGCAGCGCGGCCCGGGTGAGTTGCTCGGCCAGGCGCAGAGCGGCCTGCCAGATTTCAAGTTCGGCAATCTCATCGACGACTGGCGCTTAATCCAAAAAGCCCGCGACCTCGTCGCCCGCGAACCCAGGGTTTAACAGCCGAAAAGGCGGACGAAATTTTCCTCCACGCGCTTGGCCAAGTCGTCGGGTGCTTGACCAAGCAACTCAGCGGTGGCCTCGTATACGGCGATGATGTTGGCCGGATGGTTGACCTTCTGGACAAGCGGATGGGTGACTTGGTTATCTGGCAGCGCCTGGTCGGGGGCGTCGGTTTCGATGAGCAGTCGGTCGGTCGGCACTTGTCGGAAGGCGTCGCGCTGGCGGTTTTTGCGCTCGTGCGCGAAGGCACCAGGGAAGCTAAAGTATGCGCCGAGATTGGCTAACGGCTTAACCATTTCCGCCGGACCACCGTAGCTGTGCAGCAGGAAATTGCGCTTGGGCAGCGAGCTGTCGCGGAGCAACTCATGAAGCCGTCCCCACGTTTTTAGGCAGTGAATGCTCGCTGGGAGATCGCGCTCGGCGGCGAGGCAAAGTTGGGCGGTGAAAACTTCCTCCTGCCCTTCGTAGCTCAAGCCGGGCTTCCAGCGGTCGAGCCCAAACTCGCCAACGGCGGCGGGGCATTCGTCTAGTTGCTGTCCGAGCTTGGCCAGCCATTCCGGCGAGCGCTCGTGAACAAACCACGGATGCAGCCCGAAGCTCGGCAGCACGCAACCGTGGCGCTTGGCCAAGCCGGCGACCGCCGGCCAGTCGCTTTCGCAAGTGCCGTTGACGACCATTCGTGACAGGCCAACGGCGACGCAATCGTTTATCAACTCGTCCTGCTGCCCGCAAAACCGGGCGTCCTGCACATGGTTGTGCGCGTCGAATAATCGCATCGGGGTCGGTGGCTAGTCGTTGAAGCGGAGCCGGAAGAATTGCGCTTGTCCCAGCTTGGTCACGATGGGGAATTCCAGCAGCGTGGTATCACTCGGCACGCGCTCAGCCAAGCTCCAAGACAGCAGGTCGTTTGTTGCCTCGACGATGGCCGTCGAGCCTTTTGGCAATTTAGTGGTCAGCGTGAACTGGCTTTCGTCTAAGTCAATCTTGAGCTGGACGGCGGCTTGTTTGCGCATTTGCCGGTACTTGCCATTGGGGAGTCGGGTGGGGACGTGGTACTTTGAATCGGTGAGGATTTTGACGATGGACTTGTCCTTGGTACGCAGTTTTTCAGGCGTGTTGAGTTTCCACTCATGCTCAATGTTTTCGCCCCGACCCTTAAAATCCTGTCCGCCGAGAAGACTGGTGAGCGCCCAGTAAACATACTCGGTGACCTGGCAGCCGTAGTCGCAGGTGCGGTCGTCGTAGGAGTACCAGGCACTAGCGGGATAGCGGCGTGGCACGGTACGGAAGTAGCCGCCGCGCGCGATATCCATTGCGTTGGCAAGCTCAGAGCCGTGGAGTTCGCCGAACACTTTTGGGTAAACACCAGCGTAACCGACCGAGGTGATAATGTGTAAAATCTCCTCAATGGAGGCATCAAACTCGCGCGACTTAGGGTTGTGCGGCCCGGCGTTGGGCAGCGTCTCGGTGGCGTACAGGCCCTGCAGCGCGTAGTCGTCGAACATCTCACCGTAACGGTCGTGGAGCCGTTCGAGTTCCCGCTCATCGTAGCCCATGACGATCGCCGACCGCTCGTTCCAGAGTTTGTCGTTTACTTTTGGATTGTCCGGTTTGCCATCGCGATCGTTGTCGAGGAAATCCGCGGTTATGTCGGCGGCGTGCAGCAGTTTGGCATCCGACACGCGGTCGGTCGCTTGGATGTACAGTCCGAATACCTGGACATGCTTTGGCAACGCCGACTTGAGCCCGGGCAGGCGGTTGTTTTTGCCGCTCTGGATCTTGAAATCCGGCTCGGCGGCTTGGCCAACCGGCGTCATGAGAAAATAAAATAGGGCTGCGCAGATGGGCACGGTGACCCTATTGAAATGTCTTATTGTTGCGCCCATTGGTTGTGGCCAAGCGCTTGCCCGAGGCCATAGTTATTTCACTTCACCTGTGGTGAACGGTGAAGCAGGCAGCCCGGCGCCATTGGCCAAGTTTGGTTCAGCTTCCTGGTGGTAGCCGAAGCGTACGAACTTGGGTTTCTTCACTGTATCACTTCTAGCGACCACGGTGCTGCCTTTTATTTCCGCCTGGGCGGCAGTGAATTTTTCATCCTCACCGGCAACTTCCCAATGGCTCAGGGCTTGGCCGTTGGTTGACTTCAAACCATCGGCGTGAGTGAAGCGAACAGTAACAGTATCTTTGCGGAATCTAGCCGACTTAAACAAAGGGCTTGAGTACTCGATCCCTTTTTTGCCGTAATCCTTGGCGAGAGCCCACAAGGCGAGGCGGCGACCCACTTCCTGTTTATTGCGTGGATGAATGTCGCGGATATTGCCGATGTCGGTGGTGACCGCCATGCCGGTATGCGGAACCTTCAGAGTTTCCAACTGCGCCTGCCAGATTCCGGCCAGTCGGGTCGGTTCACCACCGTATTTATAGGGCGCCAGTTGCACAAAGTAGAAGGGCATTTTTTTGTTGTTCCAGATATCACGCCAACCGTTGATCAGAGCCTTCTTTTTTTCGTAGTAGAGCATCCCTTCCCCGTTGTTGCTCTCGCCTTGATACCAGAGCGCGCCCCGGATGCCGTATGGGTTGATCGGCGAAATCATGCCGTTATGCAGCGCGAGCGGAGACTGGTGATTGATGGTCCCGTTGTCACGCTTCTTCGGAAACGTATCGAGTTTATCAGCGTAATCCTTCTTGAGTTCTGGTACCGACTTGAAACCGCTCGGTGTGGTCCACGGTTCGATGCGGGTGCCGCCCCAGTTGCAGCCGAGGAGCCCAATCGGCACACCGAGTTCACCCTGAAGATGGCGCGCAAAAAAGTACCCAACGGCGGTGAAGCTGCCCACCGTCTCCGGGCTGCAAACCTCCCACCCTCCGCGCTCGGGGGTGACGTCCTTTTCCGGTGTGGCGGACGGTCGGTGCGGAATCTTGATGTGACGGATCAGCGGGTGCTTGCCAGCGGCAATTTCCTCTTTTGGATTGTCCGATTGTGAGACGCGCCACTCCATGTTGGACTGTCCGGAGCAAAGCCAGACTTCGCCGACGAGCACGTCCTCGAATTCGATCGAGTTGCTGCCTTTTACCGAAAAGGCGACCGGCGTTTTGGAGGCCTTGAGCGGCTTGAGTTGGACTTTCCATGCTCCGTCCTTGCCGGCCTTCGTTTTTTTGGATTGGCCGGCGACGGAGACGGTCACCGACTCGCCGGGATCGGCCCAGCCCCAGATGGGGAGTTTTTGGCCCTGCTGCAGAACCATGTGGTCGTCGAAGACTGAGGGCAGCTTGACCTCGGCTTGGGCGGCGGCTTGGCCAAGCGCAAACGCACCGGCGGCAAAAATAAAGCGACGAAGAAAAGAAATGGAGTAAGCCATGACGGCGATTGAGCAGAAAAGAGACCTCATCGTCAACGAAAACTTGGGGTTATTCGCCGGTGATGTGGATGTGGATTTGGCGGGTGTGGGGGTGGGTGCGGTGTTCCCAGAGGTAGATGCCCTGCCAGGTGCCGAGCACCATCGAGCCACCGGCGATGGGGATGCTGAGGCTGACACTTGTCAGCGCGGTGCGGACGTGAGCGGCCATGTCGTCGTCGCCTTCATAATTATGCTCATAAACCGGATCGGCGTCGGGAGCAAGGCGGGCGAAGATCGACTCAAGGTCGGTGCGCACGCTCGGGTCGGCGTTTTCCTGGATTAGAAGCGACGCGGAGGTGTGTCGAACGTGCAGGGTGACCAAGCCTGTTGTAAAGCCGCTGTCCGTAACCAATGCTGCCACCTCACGGGTGATCTCGTAGAGCGTGCGGCCGAGAGTGGAGACGCTCAGTTCCTCGGCATACTGCTCGAGCATGACGGTTTAATTGCCGCTATTGAGGATTTTTTCCAGGTCGGCATTCTTTTTGTGGCCGCCGGCGAGGGCCTTCTCGTAGTGGAACTTGGCCAAGGCAATGAAGGGCGGATTCTGAGTGGCATAAACCACGGCGAGATTGTGATGAGCCTCGGAATATCCCGGCTTGATTTGAACCGCTTTGCGCAGCGACGTCTCAGCGGCTTTGCGTTGGCCAAGGTTGTTGAGCGCTGATCCGAGAAAATGCTGTGCGCGGGAATCCTCCGGATTCAGTTTGACCGCTTTGGCCAGATAATCGCGTGCTTCATCATATTTTTTCTGCCGATAGCGAAGCGTGCCGATCAGCGATAGGGAGAAGGCATCCTCGTCATTGTTCTTTAGCGCACGGGTCAGGCTGGCTTCGGCTCCCTCGTAGTTGCCCTGTTCCATTTGTGCGAGGGCAAGATTCCCAAGTGTCAACGGATTCTCTTCGTCCAGTTTGAGGACGTGCAGGAATTTCTGCTCGGCTTCGCCGAACTTGGACTCGATCAGGGCCGCCTGGCCCGCTTTGAAATCGTCCGCGGCACCTTTGGGAAGGGTGGCCACCTTTGCTTGAAGCGAGTTGACGGTTTGATCCCCTGTGTTCGGCTCGGCGAACAGTTTCTTTTCCTCGTCGGTGTAGGGAATTTTCTCGGCCTCGAGAATCTCGAGGCGCGACCGCAAGGTGTCGATTCGGTTCTGTAACTCAGCTACTTGGGCCTTCTCAGCCCGTTCTGATTTTTGCCAGTTAAAGATGCCGGTAAGCCCCTTCCTTTTGCTGGCGGGATTGGTGTTTTTACGCTCGGCCTTGGCCAGACGTTTCTCGAGCGAGTTAATGTAGTTACCCATCTCTTTTTCGAGGGAGCCTTTCTGGAGTGACTTGAGCTGATCCTCGAGTGAATCGTTACTTCTCTCGGCGGTAGCCAGATTACTTGCTGTTTCATTCAGTTTACTGTTGCTGCTGGTCAGCTGCTTTTCGAGTGAACGGACCTCGGCTTCGAGTTTCTTTTCGCGGTTGCCTTTCTTGAACGATTTGAGTTCCTCCTCAAGAGAGATCTTGTCGCTTTTGAGCGCAGCCACTTCACCCGAGGCTTTTTCAATGTCTTTCTGGTTTTCGGACAGCTCTTTTTGGAGTGACTTAACTTCAGCCTGTAGGTCTTTTTCGCGGCTTCCTTTTTTGAACGACTTGAGTTCCGACTCGAGGGCTTTGTGAGCTGTTGTGAGTGAGGCCAGTTCCTTTTCTGTTTTGGCCAGATTTTTCTGCTTGTCCGCCAATTTATTCTCAAGGCGCTGGGCTTGGCGGTCGTTTGCTTTTGCCTTGGCGGTCTTTGCTTCTTCCACTGCCTGATCGAGCGCCTCGTTAGTTTTATCGGTTTCGGCTTGGGCCTTGACCAAGTCAGCCTGCGCTTTTTCGGCTTGGGCCTTAGTCTTGGCTAAGCCGGTGTTAGCGACCTTTAACTGGGTGGTGGCTTTGTCGATGGCGCTCTTGAGGTTAGCGTTTTCTTGGCGCAAGTCGGAGAGGTTGGCCTCCAGCGTGGCGAGTTGCTGGGTCTCCTCTGGCGCAGGGACGGCGGAGAGCGCCTCCTTGAGTTTGGCGTCTTTGAGGATGATAGCGTTTTCCAGCGATTCAACCTTACGCTTTAGAACGGCGATTTCGCGGCTTGCGGTGGTGGAGTCAAGGATAGCTGGCTTGGCTGAGGATGGCGCCGTTTCTGGAGCCTCGTCGCCGAGGGCCTTGAGTTTCTGATCGACATACTTGATTCGGAAACTGACTACACCGGCATTCCAGTTTGGGTAGCCGGACTGAAGTGCGGCGAGTTCATTGTGGGCTTGCCTGTATTTCTGGATGGCGGAGTTTTTTTGACCCAGCCGGGACAGGTTATCGGCCTG
>DBNL01000017.1:5591-5861 GCA_002299785.1 Verrucomicrobia bacterium UBA673 | reverse complement strand
GGGCTTGCGGAGCCCTTGGTTTTTGCCGATACTAAACCCGAATAATTTGCATTTTTTTAGTCACTAATTTATGAAAACCATTCAACGTTCCATCGTACGTTTGTTCGCCGCTTTGCTGGCGACATTTTTCATTTCACCATCGTACGCGACTCCATATTTGAAAGGGGATGTCAAACTCCAGTCCATCGGGCCGCTGTCGCCCGGGCCGGATGGAGTTTTGTTTATCTCAGATCCCAAGGCGCCCTCTATCATCGCTATCAAGACCGCGGC
>DBNL01000017.1:0-5261 GCA_002299785.1 Verrucomicrobia bacterium UBA673 | reverse complement strand
CGGCTGTCCTAGGCGCGTCGGTGGATCAAGTTCGGATCATTGATCTTGCAGTAGATACCAGTTCGAAGTTGGCTTATTTGTCCGTTATATGGGGACAGGGACCCAACTCCGACGCGGTTGTTGTATCCGTCCGACCTAGTGGAAAAGACGGCGACTCCCGAGTGGTGATTGGAACAGGGCTGGAAGATCTTGCTGGTAACAGTGTCACGCGACCGTTTGAAGTCGACCGGGTTCAGCGTCCCGACGATGAGTTCATTCCTGACTACGTCACGCTTGAGTTCAAAATCGGTAACTGACTACATAGCTCACGAATGATTTCCGATCTGCACATGTCAGCTTACATTTGCTATAAAGGCTTATCCCATGCTGCCGGGGAGAGATATCAGGCAGCGACTTACCCAATATGAGAAAACTGGACAGACTGATCTCGCGTTACGAGGAGTTTCATCAGGACGAGACGAACCGGCTCGTTCACTTCATTTGCGTGCCGTTGATTGCTCTGAGCCTCGTGGGGCTGCTTTGGTGCATCAAGATTCCGACTACGCTTGGCGACGAGCTTTCGTTCACGCTGAACGCCGGGGCTGTCTTCATCATCCTGGCTTCGGTTTATTATTTGTTTCTGTCAATTGGCAGTTTTGTAGGGATGCTGTACTTCGGCCTGGCCGCGAGTGTCCTGTGCATCAGCGTCGAGGCAAGCCCGCTGCCGCTGTTTGCCGTGTCGCTGACAGTGTTTTTGCTGGCTTGGGCAGGGCAGTTCATTGGTCACGGGATTGAGGGGAAGAAACCAGCGTTCACGGAGGACATTCAGTTTCTGCTGGTTAGTCCGGCTTGGCTGCTCGATGCGCTTTACAGAAAACCAGCGGTGACTCTGTTGACTGCGCTGCTGGTCGGCTGTGGGACATTCGGCTTGGCTGACCGGTTATTCGTGATGAAGCCGTCGGTCGATTTTTCCGCCGCGCTTGGCCATGCGGCGAAGTACGATGTGCAGATTATTCGCGACGAGTGGGGCATCCCGCACATTCTCGGCAAGACGGACGCCGACACCGCGCACGGCCTGGCCTACGCCCATGCCGAGGACGACTTCGAGACGATTCAGGATGTGTTCCTCGCTGTCCGAGGGAAGCTGGCTTCCGAGGCGGGGTTGGCGATGGCACCGAACGACTATTACGTGCACTTGATCCGGCTGTGGGATGGCTTGGACGAAAAGTACGCCACGCTCGATCCCAAGTTCCGTGCCATCTGCCAGGGCTATTGCGACGGCTTGAACCTCTACGCCAGCCGGCATCCGGAGAAACTGAAGCGCAACATTTGGCCGGCCAAGCCGCAGGATCTCGTGGCCGGCTCCATCCACAAGCTGCCGATGATGTTTGGGTTGCACAACGCTCTTGCACGGCTCATGGCGGACACCGAAAAGCCGTCACCTGTGGCCAGCGTACTGAACCCCGATAGCCTCCCGCTTGGCTCGAACTTCGTCGCGGTTGGGCCAAGCCGCTCGACCGACGGAGCCACGCGTGTCTGCATTAACTCACATCAGCCGTGGACCGGCCCGGTCGCTTGGTACGAGGCGCACCTCATCAGCGAGGAGGGGCAAAATATCTACGGCGGCCTGTTTGCCGGCTCGCCAGTCATCTTCCTCGGGCACAACGAAAACATCGCGTGGGGACACACGGTCAATCAGCCCGACCTCGTCGATACATTTGAACTCGAGCTCAACCCGGAAAACGAAAACCAGTACAAGATTGACGGCGAATGGCTAGAGTTGGAACGGCGTCTGGCTCCGCTTGAGATTCGGCTTTGGCGCGATTTTCGGTGGACGGTCAATCGCGAGGTGCTTTACTCGATTTTCGGTCCGGCGATGCGCGTTAACGGGCGGGTTTTTGCGGTTCGTTACGCTGGCATTGGCGAGTTCCGACAGACTGAGCAATGGTACCGCATGGGCCGTGCGCAGAGCCTCGAGCAATTCAAGGACGCCATGCGTATCCAAGCGTTGGCGATGTTTAATACAGGCTACGGCGACCGCGACGGGAACATTTTTTACGCGTACAATGCCCTATTGCCGGAGCGTGCTGACGGCCACGACTGGAGCGGCACCGTTCCCGGCAACACCCGCGACACCCTTTGGACGGAGTACCGTCCGTTCGACCAACTGCCGATCGTCGAAAACCCAAAATCAGGGTTCATCCAAAACTGCAACAGCGATCCGTTTCGGACATCCATCGGCGGGGATAACCCCGACGAGTCGGCATTCTCGGAAAACTACGGCATCGAAAAATGGATGACGAACCGCGCCCGCCGGGCAGTTGAACTTTACGGCAGCGACGAGTCGATCACCCACGACGAATTCTTCCTCTACAAATACGACAAGCTCTACTCGGAGAAATCGAATTTACGCCGGCAAGTCGCCGAATTCGTCGAGGTGCAAGAGGGCAACAGTGAACTAAAAAAAGAGATCGACCTTCTCCGTCAATGGAACGGTGAAACGACCCAGGACAATCGCTCCGCCGCCCTTGTCCTGCTGACCTTTCGGCCAAGGTCAAATTCGAGTAAACTAAAAACCGGGCATGAGCGAACGCTTGAGCAGCTTCAGAGAGCTTCGGGAAATCTTGTCAAACACTTCGGGCAGATCGATGTCGAGTGGGGCAAGGTCAACCGCCTCGTTCGCGGTGATAAGAACCTCCCGCTGGGTGGCGGCCCCGACACGCTACGCGCGATCTACGGGCGACCAGGGGAAGACGGCACGCTTGCAGGGCAAGCCGGTGACTGCTTTTTCCAATTCGTAGAGTGGGACAAGGACGGCCAACTTAACGCCTGGGCGATGAACCAGTTTGGCAGCAGTCCCGGCAACCCCGGCTCGCTGCATCACACCGACCAAGCGCCGCTGTTTGCTGAGGAAAAGCTGAGAAAAGTGCCGTTTACCCGCGAGGAAGTGCTGGGCAAGGCCAAGCAGATCTATCGGCCAAGCGAGCGCTGAGGATCAGTTCCCCTGCGAGGCAAAGCGGCTTTCATTCGACTCAATTTTACTCAAGTCTGACGGACTCACCAGCTTGGCCAAAGCCAAGTCGTGTCGAATCATAGTGTGCTTAGTCTCAATCAATGTCTTAGCATAGTCAGGATTGAAATAACCTTGGTTGGTCTCATGCCAACTCGCGACTGGATCGCTTGGGATTTCAAATCCTGCCACTTTCACAGTCGTAATCCACTGGCCGGCAATATCGCGCTTGGCTAAGCCGACTTGGAAGCCGTGATTCCAGAGTTCTGCCGACGTTGGTTCGTCATTTAAAAACTCAATCCAAAGGCCATGGTTGCGACTTTGCTCATCTATCACACCATAGCGAATACTAGAGTTCGCAACCCACGACCAAACAATTGACTTAGGTAACGGTTTAATATTCGGATCGTATTTCTTGAACTTTTCGCCCTGCCGGTAACAGGTGACTGATAATGGATCGACATTAATATTACAGGTATATCGCTGAATGAACCCGTTTAAATCGCCATATTGACCAAAATTCCAATGCCATCTCTCTAGAAACTCACCATTTTCAATCTGAACCTGGGCCGGATAACACAATGTATTATCCTTGCCAATGTACGCCGGGAGATCTCGCTTTACTGTGATCATCGGATTGTTGGCAAAACCCAAGTTTATAAAGAAAGGCAAACAACAAATACCGACCATCAACATCCCGAGAATCATCACCTTGCGAACATCCCACCGCTGCGCGATTTGAATGCCATCCTGTTTCAGACAACGTGATACCAAGTCATTCTTACATTGACCAAGGTCCTCCAAATCTTCGAGAATGCTATTAAGTTCGTTTTCGATTCTTTGATTCATATTTAGACAAATCCCCCTTCATTAGGTCCAACTCCTCCGACACCACATCCAGTCGGGTCAAGAAATGGATCAACTTCTCATTATCCAAGTCCATTTTCTTGCGAATGACGCCGCCCAAGTGCCGCGCCAATGCCTCATTGATAATATCGGTCGGCTTACTTTTTGCTGATTTCGCCTCAGCTTGAACCAACTTCCACAAGCGAGGATCGACTCGAAACGACTTCGTTTCCTTCTTATTATTTATTTTCGGTCTACCCATTATTCAAAACCTGTCGGAAAAGAAGAAAAAGAAAGACTACGAATTGGATAATAATCAACTTTTTCTTTTTTAAACTTGAAGATTACATTTATGCATTGCACTATCTCGCTCTCCGTTAAACTTGTCGAGGCCGCAATCTGGTGGGTAATGGCTTAAAAGATTTGTTAATGTTATTGGGTAGAGTTTGGGTGCGTGCGAGTTAAATACATTTGTGATTAGCGAGTTCGCATCTATCAAATAAGCTTAACTGCTTATTGCTCAGAAAAAAGGCCTCGGTTACGAAAGTAGCCGGGGTTCTTTTTATATTGCTATGATGCGCTTGGCTGAAAGCACTGATCGCATGTGCCATCAGTTAACAAAAAAATCGTGGGGAGGCCAGGCGGTGACGGCATCGGCGGCCTTGTGGACGAGCGGGTCAATTTTTGAGGAGGGGTTTTTTCCGTCAGCCGTTTGGTTGGTGTTGAACAGCACCGACCAGCATAGACCGTCATGTCGTAGCACGAGAATGGTTGAGGTGCCGGACAATCCGCCGGTGTGCCAGCGGTTGGTTTTTCCTTTTGTCACCGGGCGCACCGACCAACCGTAGCCGTAGTGCGTGGCGTCCGGCTTGCCCTCTTCGTCGTTACCGAAGTGGCCCTTGTCCGGACGCTCGATCATAGTTGCGATGGTTTCCTTTTTCAGGATGCCAGACTGCTCGAAGCGGTCCACCGCTGAGCCGAACCTCACGAGGTCGGGCGCCGAGGCGATCCAGCCGCCGAGCGAGTCGAAGCTCTCGATCGACCACGCGCCGTACGGCCAGCTCACCTTCGCGCCGATTGCGTCCCCGGTGACGGCGATGCCGAGGAGGTCGCCTTTGGGATAATATTTCACTTCGTTTTCTGCGCGGTCGCGGAGGAGCGTTTTGCCTAGTCGCATCGACTTGATGCCAAGCGGCTTGAGAAACTCGTTTACCATGTAGTCGCCGTAAGTTCGGCCAGTGAGTTGCTCGATCACGCGGCCGAGCAGGCAGTAGCCGAGGTTCGAGTACACGTAGCGTTGGCCAGGGTCGAAGTCTAGTTGCCAGCCCATCATGAAGCGGATGACGTCGTCCTGTGTGGCGGGCGGCGGCTTGCCGAGGACGCTGGCGATCTCGATGGCGTGGAACATCGGATCGATCGTCTCCTT
>DBNL01000024.1:5507-6907 GCA_002299785.1 Verrucomicrobia bacterium UBA673 | reverse complement strand
GGGTGCGCCTCGCGGCTGACGAGCTTGTGGCGTTTCTGGATCGGCGTGACCGACTCGACCTGTGTCCAGGCGTTGAGCACGTCGAGGTCGCGGTGCGAGTGCTCATCGCCGATCGCGCCGATCACCGTGCGTGCGACGCCGTGCATGACATGGGGCCGGTAGCCGAGTTTTTTGATTTCCTCGACGACGGCGTTTTCCTCCTCGGGGGAGACGTTGCTTTTAAGTACGACTATCATTTTTGTTTTGTTTTTGCACCAGGGGAAGCGGGCCTGGGACAAAAAAAGCCGCAGGCTTGGCTGCCTGCGGCTGGGTAAATTCTGTTTCAGTTCATCAACAAATTCCCAAGACACGCAGACAGCTCGGGCTGGTAAACCAATACCAGCCCCTAAAAAAACCGAAAAACTGCGGACCTTGAAAACTCACGAAAGCAGATATTATCGAACGCCGCTTGGCTGTCAACCTGTTTTCAGTCTGGCTAGGAGCACTTTTATTTTGCCGCCGTATCGGCCGTTAGGCACATTGCTCCGTGGCATGACTCCTGCAATACGATGGTTCATTATCGCGGCAATGGCGCTTCCGGCAACGGTGGCCTTCGCCAAGGACAAGCCGAACTTTAAGCAGTATAAGCGCATCCACCAAAATGCACTGAACCTGATCCGCACCGGCAAGGCGGTGGCGGCCGTGGAGTTTCTCGCTCTCGTGGAGGCAAAACTGCCGAGGGACGCCGAGACGCAGTACATGCTCGCCGTGGCGCAATGCACGCTTGGCCAAGTGGACGCCGCCGAGGCGAGTGTCGCCAAGGCGTTGAAACTTGGCCTGCCGGTCGGCCGCATCATTGGTGGCTCGCATAACGGGCTGGACGCGATCCACAAGCGGCCGCTGATCCAGCGCCTGCTCGAGCAGCACGGCAAAACACCGGTACATGGGCCGATGATCGGCAACATAAGTGGTAACAACGCAACCGTCTGGCTGCGCACGGCCACACCCGCCATCGTGCAGGTGGAGGCCAACACTCTCCCACCGATACCCGGTGGAAAAGTCTCCGCTGTGGTGCAAACCCGGCGCGAGCACGACTTCGTGGCCAAGGTGGTTTTGAACGGACTCAAGCCGAAGACGCGGTACGCTTACACCGTCATCATCGACGGCCAAAAAAACAAAGGGACGGGGCAGCAGTTTACAACCTTCAACAAGAGCGGTGATGCTGGAAAGTTCCGTCTGGCATTTGGCGGCGGGGCCGGATTTGTGCCGCAGCATGAGCATGTTTGGAACACCATCGCCGCGACCAGGCCGGATGCGCTATTTCAACTCGGCGACAACGCATACATCGACAACACCAACGTGATGGACATGCACCACTACTGTTACTACCGCCGTCAGTCGCGCCCTGAATACCGTTCGCT
>DBNL01000024.1:0-5110 GCA_002299785.1 Verrucomicrobia bacterium UBA673 | reverse complement strand
GGGCCGGAGATTGAGTCGCCAAGCTGGAAGCGGCCGGTCTACGAAATTTTCCGCGACAACTGGGTAAACCCGGGCTATGGCGGCGGTGACAAGCAACCGGGAATCTGGTGGGACACCTACATCAACGACGTCCATTTTATCTGTGTCGACGGTCGCTATTACCGCACCGACCCGAAGGAAACCAAGGGCGATTCGAGTATGCTTGGCCCGGCGCAAAAACGTTGGCTGCTCAGTACGATCAAGAAATCACGCGGCACATTCAAGGTGCTGATCTCACCGGTGCCGTGGGTGTTCAAGGCCAAGGGCGACAGCAGGGACACGTGGAGCGGTTTCAAAAAAGAGCGCAACGAAATTTTTAGATTTCTCACTAAAAACAAAATCAATGGCGTCGTGCTGATGAGCGCCGACCGCCACCGCTCCGACCTCTGGAAAATCGATCGGCCCGGCGACTACGCCCTGTACGAATTCAACAGCAGCCGCCTGACAAACCAGCACGTCCACAAGACGATGGAGGCGGCGATCTTCTCGTACAATGCCAAGCAGTCATTCGGCACCGTGGACTTCGACACAACTGCCGCCGACCCTACTGTAACCTATGTCATCCACACCATCGACGGCGAGCAGGTATTCCAGCACGCCGTCAAGCTCAGCGAGTTGAACTAACGCTTGGCCAAGCGGATGCCCCTGCCACTTGATGTGGGTTTTTTGTGTTCTGGGTCGGAATAGTAATTTACTGGAAAACTAAACCCACCTGAGATTGTCATCAACTATTCTCACGGAACTTTCAACCGATGTGTGCGGGATGTTGATTTGACCACGATTTTCTATGAGCTATTGGGTTTTTCATTCATGCTTTCTTTATTCCCCATTGTTATGATTTTTGTTTTCGCCCAGAGGATTATCAATAAAAAGGAAACATAAATAATATCAATAGGGTTAGAGTGCTTTTGATGTTGTGCGGCAACGCAATTAGCGCTTTGTCAGGCCGAGGGTTTGGAGGGCGGTGAAGTAGATGTTGGTGAATTCATTCGGTGCAGAGAAGATGGTCGGCGTGCCGTATTGGCTGGTCATCACCCGCGTGCGGCCAAGTGGGCCTTTGTCGCCAAACTCGAGCTGGATCTGCCTCGGGCCGTCGGCTGTGTCTACTTCGGCTGTGAGTTGGTTTGCTCCAATTTTGATGTTGGTGGCCACCATCGCCGGTTTGCCCTCGGCCACCCACCCGACGGCGAATAGCACGCCCATACGGTACACCGTTTCCTCCAGCATCGCGGACTGGATTTGGTCGAGCGCCTCATTGTCGGCGGTGCGCCAAGTGGAATTCGGCAGCCGCACGAACTGCGTTGGCTTGTTGTCCAATTTAATGGTGACACCGGCAACTTGGTTGGTGGAAAACGACCACAGACTGCGCTCCCGCAGCTTGAACGCTTCCTTGGGCAACAGGATTGCCTGCTCGCGGGGTAGGCCTATGATCGTTGTCTCGCCGTTGGCACGGGCGGCGGCGCGCCTCGTGTCTACCGTGCCAAACGCAATCGTCTCTTTCCATCGATCGCCGACCTCGGAAGCACCGTTAATCTCGAGATTCAGCCACGGGTTGGTCAAGCCATGTTTTTTGAAGTCCGCCGCCGAGGCGTCATCTTTTATAAAGTCAACAACCTGTGCGTTACGAAGGTTGGTGAGCATGACGTTGACGAGCATTGTGTCGGCGGGGAACTGCCTCGGCTCGGTCACCTGCCAGGTGCCATTCGATTTTTTAGCGACGGTGAATTTGTTGATCGTGTCCACGGTGACGGAGGTGACCTCGCGGAGCGGCCGCCGAAAAACCGTGTGCTCGCGGAACTGATCATGCGGCAGTCGCAGCAAGTTAAGCAACCCGTCGTCCTGAATTCCCACTGTACCGCGCTCGGAATGGTTCACCAGCACGGTTTGCTCTTCGTCGTTCGGTTTGCGAAACTCCAGATCGATCACCGTGTCGCCGCCCTTGGCCAGACGCACGGTCGCCGCTGGTTCGCCTTCGCTAGGTGCAGCGGCGACTTGCACAATGCGCGCCAACTGCATCTGCTGAATCAGTTGGCGAATGACTATTTGATCAGCGGCGGAGTCGACCGGCTGCTCCATTCGCCAAGTGCCGTCGCCGCCCCTGGCCAACTCAACCGTTCGGCTTTGGCCCCAAAACCGGAGTCGATCAAACTCGAGATGCTCTGGCACAAGCCGCAGGTCACGCCAGTCATCGGCATTGCGCGGCACCCAGTCGGCAAGGTCACTGGCGGCCAGAATCACGTCGCGCGTGCCGGGCATCCGCACGTAGGTTTGCCGTCCGAACAACGCCGCCGCGCCGACTTCGAGCGACCGCTCCGTGTTGCCGTTGCTCCAGCTTACGAGTGCCTTTGTTTCGTCGAGGCCGAATATTTTTTCGTCGCCTGTTTCTGTCCAGTCTGTCTCGGTAAACTGCTGGCTCACAGTAAGTTCAGCTAGCCGATCGATCAGGCGTTCGATACGTCCGGGGTGCGCCGGGTAATCCGGATCGGCGATACGCCATTGGCCGCTGATTTTCTTTGCGGCAACCGTTATGTCGCCTCGAGTGATGGTGAATGAGTCTATCGCCTCGGGGGTAAACTCCGGGAACAACCGCTCCGCTTGGCTAAGCGCGTCATCGTTGCCCGACGAGAACAGGCCGTCCGCGATGCAGGCGATCGCCAACACCACGGTCAAGCCGCTCAGCCAAAAAAGTTCCCTCGGGTTCATGAGTTTTTCATTTGTCGCCGCCACCAAAACAAGCCAAGGCCAAGCGTGCCGCCAGGCAGCACTAGGAGCAGAAGCCAGGTGATCGACGTCATCTCGGCGCGGCTGAGGTTGATGCGATACTCGGTAACGCTTCGAGGTGCAATCGCGAGTAGGTGTTCGCGCTCGAGCAGCCAGTTGACGGCAAGGCTTGCGAAGTCGCGGTTGGCTCCGGCCTCGATCGCGCTGTTGCCGAGGAACAACGAGTCGCCTGCGACGACGAGTCGCGACGGGGGCTGGCCGTCGTTCTTGTGAAGCTTGACGGCGATCAACGGAATCTTTCCTTCCATCACGACGGTGCCCTTGTTGCCTCGGATTTGGCTAACCGCCTGGCTGGCATCGGACGAGTGCGCGAGGATCGACACCGTCGGCGACTCATCGTTTTCTGCCTCGGGAATACCGACGGAGCGGGGGAGGAGCAATTGCAGCCGGCTGCCTCTGATCGGATTGGTGATGGGATGATCGACAAGGTCATCGACCAACAACAATCCGCCTTGGCCGGACTGTTCGTTTTTTGAGTCGGAAACCTGATTGATACCGATCTCAAAATCGTAGTCAGCTAGAAACTTTTCGAGGCCGGTCGGGCGTTGCAGCGAGTAAAAATTGAGCAGCGTAAAGAGACTCCCGCCGGTGCCGACGAACTTGCGCAGCTTGGCCAACTCGTCGCGGCTGTACGGCGTGCGCGGCCCGGCGATGATCAGCAGTCGGCAGTCCGCCGGGATGCTGTTGGTGCCGGCGAGCGGGATTTCCTGAAGGATCAAGCCCTTCTGTTGCAGTATGTTGGAGAATTTAGAGTAACCCCATTGGCCGCCGGTATCGCTGGCCTTATGTTCGCCGTGGCCTGTGACGAAGCCGACTTTGGTTTGGCGACCCTCGGTCACCGCAACGATAGCGGACGTGAACAATTTTTCGCCGGCGAAGTGCGTGCGGCGCGCCTCGCGCGTGTCGATGAACTCGGAGAAATCGAGGATCGAAAGTTCGCTTTCGCTAATTGCCTTCGCCGAGTTGTTCGCGGCGAAGATCACGCGGTTCTCCGGTGAGTTGAGCGGCATCTGCAACTGCTGCTGCACTTCCGCGGCGCGGGCGGGCTCGCGGGCGAGATCGATCAACTCAAGTTTCAGTCTCGGCGACTTGCGCTCGTACTCGGTGAGCAGATTCTTGACCGGCTCGAACAGGTCGGCCTGCCGGTCGAACAGCACCACGGCACGCACGTCGTTGGTCAGCGCTCCAAGCACATTTTTCGTGAGAGGCGACAGGCTGTGGTCGGCCGATTGAGAGAGGACGATTCGCGCGGGATTTTGCAGCGAAAGCAAATTGGCCAAAACGACGCACCCCGTGGCCATCACCGCCGCGAGGATGACGCGTCTCGAGATCGCACCGCGCACGGTCGGCGAAAAACTGGCGAGTTGTTGAGGGTCGCTCATCAGTTATTTCCAGCGGCGGCTCTCGACCACCTTGTGCGTGAGGTAAAGGAACAACGCTGTGAGGCTGAGGAAAAAGATCACCGCGCCGAGGTCGATCACGCCGCGAGAAAACGACTCCATGTGGTTGGCGAGCGACACGTGCCGGGCGAGTTGCGAAATCCAGTCCGACCGGTCGCCGGCGAAGTACGAGAAAAAGCCGGTGAAAAACAGCGCTGCGCCCATTGCGAAACCACTAACCGCCGCGACGGCCTGGTTGCGTGTGAGCACCGATGCGAAGCAGCCCATCGACATGTACAGGCAACCGACGAGCAGAATGCCGAGCGCCGAGGTGACCATCGGGCCAAGCCCGAGCACCGCCGAGTCGCCTACGTAAAACCGCACGACCACCGAGCAAACCAGCAGCGGAACCCAGAGGATCGCGTAAAAAATCAGCGCCCCGGCGAACTTGGAGAGCACCACTTGCCAGTCGCCGACCGGCGCGGTCATCAGGCTTTCGTATGTGCCGCTGGCGCGCTCCATAGCGAAGCTGCGCATGGTGATGATCGGCGCGACGAGCAGCAGGATCAGCCAGAAAAAATATGTGCTGTAAAACACCTGTGTCACCGGTATCGGCGTTGCATGTCCGTTCAGGCCGGAAAGCACGACCACGAAGCCGAGCCCGATCAAAAATAGCACGGCAGCGATGATGATGAATCCGGTTGGCCCCTGAAAAAATGCCGACAACTCGCGGCGAACCAGTGTGCGAAAGACGCTCATTTGCCGCCCCCCTTCCCGTGTGTCAGGTTGACGAACAGATCCTCAAGTGACGGGGCTTGCCGTGACAGCTCGCGCAGCGGCCAGCCGCGCTCGTTGGCGCTGGCGAAAATCTTTTCGCGCGCATCGGCGCCCTTGGCGTCGGCAAACTGGCA
>DBNL01000178.1 GCA_002299785.1 Verrucomicrobia bacterium UBA673 | reverse complement strand
CGTGAGGACACCGCCAGCAAGGCCGTCAACAATCCGTTCTACGACTGGACGCTTAAGGGGCGCAATGTCATGACGATCGTTGCCGGGGAAATAGTCTGGCAATGAGCCGGAGCGAGTTGGACAAGCTCCGACCTCGGATGTCTGGTAAATCTTCAAAACCTAGCGCCTTATCGGCGATGGGGAGGCATACTGTGGAGCCACCTATCTCTTGGCTGATGCGGATCAAGCTCGAGCGGCCAAGACTGATCTCGCTGGCGGCCGGTTTCACCGACAACCCGACGCTGCCGGTGGCGGGGAGCCGGCGACTGCTCAACGAAATGCTGGGTAACGCCGCGCTTGGCCAGGCGGCGCTTCAGTACGGCTCGACAGCTGGCGACGCCACGCTCCGGAAGCTTACAGCCAGTCGCATCCGGAAGCTCGACGGGAACCTCCGCGGTCAGGCGGCGTCTTACGAGGCCAGTCGTACGGTTATTACCCATGGCTCGCAGCAGTTTCTCTATTTGGCCACGGAGGCGTTGTGCGACCCGGGCGACATCGTGTTGGTGGAGGATCCGACATATTTCGTTTACCTCGGCATCATGCAGAGCCGCGGTGTTGCCGGTCGCGGTGTGCGGATGAACCGCGACGGCATCGATCTCGGGCATCTTGAGCAGGTGCTCGAGTCGCTAAAGCGCGCCGGCAGTCTGCCTCGGTTGAAAATACTGTACCTCGTTTCGTATTACCAAAACCCGACTAGCCGCTCAACCAGCCTGAGTGTTAAGGCGGGTGCGCTAGAGTTGCTGCGGCGCTACGAGCCCGCAGCCGGGCACCCGATTTATCTGGTGGAGGATGCCGCGTACCGGGAGTTGGGGTTTGCCGGCACGCCGTCGGCGTCCGCTCTGGCCCTCAAGGGAGCGGTGGATCGGGTCATTTACTCCGGTACGTACAGCAAACCGTTTGCCACCGGCGTGCGCGTGGGGTTTGGTATTTTGCCGGAGGAACTGCTGACGCCAGTGCTGCGGATCAAGGGCAACCATGACTTCGGCACGAGCCATCTGATCCAGCAACTCGTCGGCCATGCTCTCGCCTCCGGCCTGTACGAGAAAAATCTGACTAAGGTTCAGCGGCGTTACCTAGTCAAGGCCAAGGCGATGACAGACGCCATGGGTGAGTATTTTCCGGGATCAGTGCAGTGGGAGCAACCGGAGGGCGGGTTGAATATCTGGGCTGCGTGGCCTCGAAAAGTGAACACGGGAATGAAGTCGCGCTTTTTCAAACAAGTGCTCGACCGTAACGTGCTCTACGTTCCGGGTGGCTTGTGTTATGTCGATGACCCGACGCGGGCCAAGCCAAGCCACGAGATGCGCCTGAGCTTCGGGGCGGCATCGGAGACCGATATTCTCGAGGGTGTTCGCCGGCTTGGCCAAGCGATATGATTGGCCGGGGTTGTCGTATGTGTTATGCTGACTTTCGACGATGTTGGACGATCGACCCTACATGAGACCGGAGGAACCGCTGTTCCGTGGTCCATCGATGCAGCAGCCGTGGACCGGGTGGGGTATTTTGCTGACGATCAATGTCGTGGTTTTCCTACTGCAGGTTTTGATTGATCACGGCAGTTTGGATACACGTATGGCAACGTTCGAGAAATCGTTCGTTGGGCAGTGGCTTGCGTTGGACTCGAGCAAAATTTCCTGGCTGCTTCCAATACAATTATTCACTTATCAGTTTTTGCATGGGGGAGTTTGGCATTTACTGATGAATGGACTTGGCCTGTTTTTTATCGGCAGGGCATTGGAGCCGTCGATTGGCCGTCGGGAGGTCATCGGCTTGTATCTTGCCAGCGGCGTGGTTGGAGCTTTGTTTCAACTGGGATTTGCAGCGGTTTTCCCTCCCCAATTTGCTGGGCCGATGGTGGGAGCGAGTGCGGGGGTATTTGGGTTCATGGGAGTGCTGGCACGGTTATTCCCATATCGTGAAGTGTATCTGCTCCTGTTTTTTGTCCTGCCAATCCGACTGAAACTTCAATGGGTTTTCTGGGGTAGTTTTGCGATTGCGCTGGTTTCCATTTTAACAGCTATACGGACCGAGGCGGGGGATTCGGTGGCTCACGCGGCGCATTTGGGGGGGCTGTTGTACGGTGCGTTTTATGTGGCCAAGCTGGTTCGAAACGGCGGGTTGATGCGGTTTTTGCCCGGCATGCCCAGGATTCGGTTCGTTTCGCACGGTTCGCCCAAGGACTCAGGCGTCACGCGCCGTCGAAACTGGCGTAAGCCCAGTGTGGTCGATGCCGCCGAGGTGGCCGAAGGGGATTTCATTAGCCGCGAGGTGGATCCGATTCTCGACAAGATTTCCAAACAGGGCATCCAAAGCCTGACCGAGCGCGAGCGCAAGATTCTCGACAAGGCGAGATCTAAGATGTGAATTAATCCATGGCTTTTTATCTGAAAAACAGGAGGTGGCTTGGCTTGGTGTTGGCCATTGCGCTTGGCCAAGCGGGTCATGCTGACAATTGGGTGAATCTGTTTGACGGCAAAACGCTCAAGGGATGGGAGAAACGAGGGGGGACGGCGGAGTTCGTTGTTGAGGATGGTGCCATTCTCGGGACTGGTCCGAAGCGTTCGCCAAACACGTTTCTTTGCACCAAGAAAACTTACAGTGATTTTGTGCTGGAGTTGGAATTCAAGGTCGATACGGCGCTGAACTCAGGGGTGCAGATTCGTGGTGCGGTTTATGGAGGGGACACAGAAGTAACAAAGAAGGGGAGTAAAAAGAAAAAGAGGCATCAAGCTGGACGCGTTCGTGGCTATCAGGTTGAGATTGATCCCGACACCATTCGAAATCGGATGTGGACCGGAGGCCTATACGACGAGGCGCGGCGCGGTTGGCTCGCGGACCTCTCAAATAACAAACCGGCGCGGGATGCCTTCAAGCCGGAACAGTGGAATCACTTTCGCATTCAGGCCAAGGGCGATGAAATCAAGACGTGGATCAACGGCGTGCACGCGGTGACGTTGCGTGATTCAATGGACGCTTCTGGTTTCATTGGTTTGCAGGTCCACGGCCAAAGCAAAGACAAGGGACGCGCCGGCAAGCACGTTCGCTGGCGCAACATTCGCATAAAGGAATTTTAGTTGCTGCCCGCAAGGATGCCGCAGTAGGTACGGATCTTGTCGGGGTTGGTGACTTTTAGCGAGAACTCGGGGGGATAGAGTGCCTTGCCCATGAAGCAGCGTTCGTTGCGGAACTCCATTTTACTTTGCACCGGTGCACTGCCGGTCACGTGAAACTCTTTCGCTCCGGTTTCGCGTATGATTCGCGGCAGGTTTTTCTCGGTGATGCCTGCGCCGGGCATGATGATGATGTCGTCGCCGGCGCGGCGCACCAACTCCGCGATCAACTCCACCCCCTCAAGCACCGACGGCTCCTGCCCGGAGGTGAGCAACCGCTCGACGCCGAGGCCGATGATGTCGTTGAGGCCGCGGAACGGGTCGGCCGTGACATCGAACGCGCGGTGATAAGTGACCTCGAGTGGCCGGGCGAGTTCGATCAGTTGGCTGGAGCGCTCAATATCGATGGTGCCGTCGGCGTTGAGCATGCCGATGACGACGCCGTTGATCCCCATCTCCTTGAGCGTGACGATGTCGTGCTGCATCACGGCGAACTCGTCTTCGGAGTAAAGGAAGTCGCCGCCGCGCGGCCGGATGATGACGTTGACCTTGATACCGACCCGCTGCAGTGCATGGTACACCGTGCCCATGCTTGGGGTGGTGCCGCCCTCGAACAGGTTTTGGCAAAGCTCGACGCGCGCCGCGCCGCCTTGTTCCGCTGCGATGGCCGAGGCCACCGAGTCGATGCAAATCTCAAGAATGGGTGTGTCGCTCATGGTTAGTTTCGCTCGGCTAAACGTAGCAGAGCGCTTGGCCAATGCGAAGGGGTAACTGTTTTTCGTGGCACGCGCTTGGCCAAGCGTTATGCTGCGGGGGTGATGAAGTGGGTGATAGTGGTCGCGGTGCTTGGTCTGGCGGGATGCGCCCTTCCGGGCAAGCCGGGCGGCGGGACGATGGTCACCCCGGTGGCGTTCCGCGTGGAGGGCAAGGTGGTGCGCACGAATGAGCGGCTCAACTTTGTGGTGCTCGATTTTGGCCTGCAGGGGCTGCCGGTGGTTGGCCAGCAATTTGCCATCTATCGGCTTGGGGAAAAGGTGGGCCAAGTGCGCGTGTCCGGCCCAGCTTGGGATACTTACGCCGTGGCGGATATTGTCGAGGGACAGATTTGGAAGGGCGACGAGGCCAAGCTGAAGTGAGCTACGTCAGTTTGGAGGGTTGGCTTCTGCCTTGACCCCGGTTTGCGTGATGTTGCGTCCGCCGTCCTCACGGCTGTACGGCGAGTTGAGGTTGAAGTAAATGCCGCAGAGGGGCGCGGCGCTCTCGCCCTGACTGAGCATAATGGTAATCTCCTTGTCGAGCGCGATGCCGTGGCGCATGCCGTCGGCGCGATTTTCGTAGGCCTTGATCGCCTTGAGCATGAGCCGCTCGATCGCCTCGAGGCAGTCGTCCGGCGTTTTGAAGATGCAGACAACGTGGCGATCGTACGACAACATTGCCGCGTCGATCTCCCGGCGGAATGTCTCGTTGGTCAATTCCATTCTTGTGAGGGAAAAGCTAGCTCCGATTCGGCTGAAGTAAAAACAAAAGAGTGATCAGTCACCGGAGGACTCCCTTTCGTGGAGACGGCGGAGCAGTTTGCGGACGTCGAGCGCGCCGCCGACGATGACCAGCACGGATAGAATCGCGAATAGGCCACAGGTGCCGATCAGGGTCACTTTCCAGATGCCTTCCCACCCGGTTTCCCTGTGTAGGAGGATCATTCCGGCAGTGACCAGCGTAACTACAAGTACGGCGAGCACAGTTTTGAGCAGAATGAATACCCATGCGGGCGTGACCGGCTTGGGTGGTGGCAACGGCGCTGGAGTCATGACGGGAGGAGGCATCACCGGAGGTGGGGCCAAATCGACGGGAGGAATGGGTTCGTCACTCATTGGCAGCCTCCTTTTGTTTGCGATCCGGGACCATCAGTGAACCGAGGATGAAAACAAATAGAGTGAAGCAGATGGTCATCAACCCGACCCGAGCACCTGAAAGCGGCTTATAGAACGACACTGTGTCGCCGACCTGCGGCTCAAAATCTGACCAAGCGCTGGTCGTCGCCTCATCCGCCCAGCTTGAGGCGACCTTAGCTTTTTGCTCTTGGCCTGTTTGGCCTCGCACCACGGCGGTCCATCCTTCCAGTCCGTTGCGGTTCCACGGCTTGGCCTGCTCGAATGGTGTCATTACAAAATCAACGACCATCTCACGGAAAACGGATTCCTCCATCTCATCCGGTTCATTGAAAGCCTCAAACTCGATCGTCTCATCGGCAGTGGCGGTGATGTTGCGCTCGGCGATGCTGCCCGGGATGTATGTGTGAACGTAGTCCTGCACTGGGCCAAGGCCCAATACAGCTGTGACGCCGACGAGCAGCGCCAGCACTGCGCCGGTCGAACTGGCCCGGTGCCAGTACAGCCCGCCGAAGAGCAGCGAAAATGCGCCGGTAAAATAGATCGCGCCGGTCACGGCCATATAATCCCAAATATCCTCCTCGCCGGTGTAGAATAGGCCCCAGTAAAGAATGTACAGTCCGATTAGCACGATGAGAATGCGGGTGATCTTGATTCGGGTCGGGTTGTCGAGTCGCTCCTTGAAAAGTGGGGCGATGATGTCCTGCGTGATCACTGTGCTCCAGCAAAGCAGATAGCTGTCGTGTGTTGACATGAAGGCGGCAATCATCGCGGCGGTGATCAGCCCGATCAGTCCCGCCGGCAGGATGCGCCCGAGGAAGATCGGCATGGCGTAAAGATTGTTCACCGCCTCGACATCGGCGTCTGCCGGAGAGAAAAGCTGCTGTAGGTCCGGCGCCTTGGTTAGCACGAATACGAACGCGCAGACGCCGAGTAGGTTCGGGATGATCATCCGGATGGCGAACGAGATGGACGACCATGTGTACTGCTGCTTGAGCGAGGCGGTACTCTCCATGGCCAGTGCGCGGGCGACGGCGGTGGGCCACAGCGCGCAGTTCACGATGCCGAGAAAAAACATCCACGCGATATATTCAAAGCCAAAACTGCTGTCGGCTGCAACAGGGTTGAAGCCGGCCTCGCCCTTGTGGGTGCGGACCGTCTCGAAAAGATTATCCCAGCCGACACTCTCTATCGCGAGCCAACCGGCGACGAGAAGGCCGATCGACAGGATGACAAACTGGATGTAGTCGGTGATCACCACCGAGATCATCCCACCAATGACCGTGTAGACGAGCACTAGTGCCAGCAACACAACCATCACCACTTTGAGAGCGTTGCCGTCGGGGTCCATGCCGGTAATACCGACGATGAACATCGCGCCCACCTTGAGAAACAGGCCCATGTTCAGTAGTCCGCCAAACGCCAACATGATGCCGCCGAGGATGCGAGTGCGGCGGCCGTAACGTTTCTCGTAATACTCTGGGATCGTCAGCACCTTGTGCTCGCGCAGTCGCACGACGATGAAGCCGGTCAAGCCGATGAGCAACGCCACCACACCGGCGATAACCCCGATGTGGAACGCCGCGAAGCCGGCTGTGAATCCTTTTTGCGCGCTGTACATCACCGTGATGAGTCCCATCTCGGTGCCGGTCAGTGTGGCAACGCCCAGCCATGTGCCAACGGCGCGCCCGGCGCTGACGAAGTTTGTCATATTGCCGGCGTAGCGCTTGACTAAAAAGGCAATGCCGACCGACACTAGCAGATACACCACAACGATCAACCAGTCGATTGTGGTGAAATTGGTCTGGCTGGTGGCGTTGGTGAGCGCGCTTTCCATTTGGGTCACTCCACGAGGAGCAGGCGGAAAAAGTGGGCCTCGCCGGCCGGAAGGTCAACCTCGACCTGCTGTGAACCGTCACTTTTTACATCGACCTCCAGCACCGATTTCCACGCCGCTTGGCCAAGCGCTGGGGAGGACTGGATTTCGATCAACCGGCCCTGTGACGCCTCAAAAACAAGACTTATTTTGCTGTTGATCAAATTCACGGTGGTCAAACGCAACGCACTGGCTGCATTGCTGGGATCGGTTCCGGCGAGGTATTCACTGAGGTTGGTCAAGCCGTCGCCGTCGTTGTCCGTGTCCGTGTCGTTGCTGTTGTAGGGATCGAGACCGAAGGCGGTTTCCCACTCGTCTGGCATGCCGTCGCCATCGGTATCCGCGATTTCAGTCGATCGATTGGCGCGGCCGGGATTCGGCGCGGCGGCCTTCCAGTTGATCGGGTCGTTGGCGAACGCTGTGCCGGAAATGCGTTGCAGCGTAGCACCGATGCCGTCGGTATCGCTTGGCCAAGGTGTGGTGTCGCTGAAGGAGACTTGGTCTACAAGAATGTACGGCACAAAACCGGCGTCGTCCTGTTGCAATCCCTGCGGTGGATCCGGCTTATAGAGGCTCACCGTGTCGCCTCTGTTGGCCAACTGACCCCGTAATGGGCCAAGGATAGGTACGTTCTCCGGGATGCCGTGGCGCTTGGCTAAGCTCGCGGTTTTTTTCGGGTACTTTGCTGGGTTGAACTCGATTAAAACCACATAGCCGTTAGGTGGCAACTGGAAGGCGCGCGGGAACTCGAAGGTTGTACCGCCATCGATCAGCCACGTGTTCTCAGGGTGCAACGGGTCGTACAGCGGTACGGTTGTGTTGGTGATGTTGTGCAGTTCGATGAACTCATCATCCGGCGTGCCGGCGCCGAGAGGCAGAGGGGCAGGGTGGTACATGATCTCGTGAATCACGACTGGTCCGATCCTGGCCGCGGCGTTGGCCGCGCCGTCGCCCTTACGGAAGGCCGCCACGGAAGAGGGGGTGGCCACGCCGAACGTCGGCTTGGCCAAGGCGGTGAACTGATCTCCGATGCTGGTTTTCAGGCGGCCAAGCGAGACGCCGTTTTGCGCCGCACCAAACTCGATGATGGCGCGGTAGCCTGTTAGTTTGCCCGAACTGTCCCCCTCGGAAAGTATGACATTGTCGCCATGGGCGGAGTTGAGCGCGAAGCTGTATTTCGCTCCTGGTGCCGGGTTGAACTGCGCCTCATAAAAGACCATCACGCCTCGAGCCGTCAACGTGGTATTGGCGGGAATCCTGTATTTTTTCAGGCTCGATTCCGAGTTGCTGATCCACCAGTTGCCAATGTCTAGGGGGCTGTCGGAGAGGTTTCTAAGCTCGATGGCATCCTCGAAAGGAGGATCGGTGTGGGTGAGCACCTCGTTGATGACCACGTTTTCCAATGGAAGATGATTAGATTTTCCTGGAGTGGGGGTGCTCGGGAATTTCGTGATGCGTGTGGCGCCGTCGGGCAGTCGTCCCTCTGATTCGCCGGGGGCCGTCTGCAAAATCTCGACTTTGTCCACCAGAGAAGGGGTGGAATTTGGCGTTGTACGGCTGTAGAGGGCTATCGGCTCGCCGAGCCTGGCCAGGCCGAAGTTCACATGGTCACCACCCTTTGCCAAGTCGGCGTCGGCGATCCACTTTACGAAACCACCAGCGGCGATGAAGTTCAGCTCCGGAATCTCAAACTTGGTGCGGCCGACTGAGCTGATGTCGTCGGTCAGGAAAAGCCCGTCCAGCCGCGACGGCAGCGACAACGGATTGTGCAGCTCGATCCAGTCGCTGCCCCTGCCGTTAGCCATCCACTCGTTGATGATGATGTTGGATGCGGAGGCCAGTAACGCTGCCCCCTTGTTCTCCTTGCCGGGAGTGGGGGAGTCGAGTAATTCCCAGTTGCCGTTGGTGTCGCGGCCGATGGACCGGTCGGTCACTTGGAAGCCATAACTCACGCGGTCGATAATCTGTTCGCTGGCGTTGAACAGGTACACCGTGCCGTAGGCGCCATTTAGCGAGCGGCCGGTGTTCAGGTAGTCCGCCAGGCCAAGCGCCGGGTCGCGCGAGCCATTGCACCATACCAGCAGGCGGTCCTTGGCACGGAGCTTGACGCCGTTGGGAAAGCTCCACTGCCCTGGCTCGATTTGGTCGATGCTCAGGGTCATGCCGGTGAGGTCGATGGATGCAGTGGAGTTGTTCCGAATCTCAATCCAGTCGCTGGTCCGGCCAAGCGGATCGATGACGGCTGAGTTGTTGACCGCAAGAATCTCGTTGAGCTGCAGACCATCGTCCTTGGGTAGGTAGTTGGCCTGGCCGGGGCTAATGGTGGTGGTGAATGTGGTCCACGAGCCGGTTCCGTTAGGGTAGCGCCCTTGGGATTCGCCGTCCTGCTGTGTGCGGTAGCTCAAGTCGTCAAGTTCTGCCCCGTCAGGGTCGCGTAGAAGGAGAGTGCCACCGGCGGCGGGCAGCCGAAAGTCGAGGTGCCGAACGCCCGGGCTCTCATCAGCAATTAGCACCACGTAGCCACCGGGCGCAATGAATGAGAGGCGGCGATATGTGAACTTAGCCAAGCCGGCCTCCCACATCAGGCCAAACAACTCGGCTGGCTTGCTGTCTGTGTTGTACAACTCGATCCAGTCATCGCCGCCCGGTGGCGCAGCAGCAACAAACTCGTTAAGTTTAATGTTATTTAGGTTAGCGATGGGCGCAGATTTGTTCACCTTGCCGGGGGTTGGTTGGTTGAGAGTCCAGACAGCGTCATTACTGCCGCGTCCGATCGAGTGGTCAGCGACCTGTAATCCGAAGCCCAGCACGTCTATGCGTTTGCCTTCCGGGTTGAACAGCGCAATGGTGTCGCCGTCGTTGTCCATCGCGAATCCTGCGTGCAGCCCCGGCGCCTCCACGGCGTCATCTAGCCAGACCACGATATAACCGTTGGACTTGATCACTGTACCAGAGGGGAAGTTGAACTTTCGGGGTTTGGCCGGGGTGTCGCTAAGGCTCCAGTTTTGCAGATACACATCGGTGCCGGCGACATTCTTCAACTCGACAAAGTCGGGGAACGTGACGCCGTTTTGTACTGAGGCGACGTTCTCGGCGAGCACCTCGTTGAGGATGACCAACGGCTGTGGGACGCTTTTGCTTGGCCTGCCGGGGGTGCCGTCCTTGGCGAAGCTGGCGCGCCAATTGGCAGGCGAGTCGGGATCGCCGTCGGGGTTGCTCAATACGAGAGAGTAGCCGTCGCCGTCAGGCGAGCTTGGCCAAGAGCCGCCGTCGTCGTAATCCACCGATAGCACGGTCTCCCCATTCCGATCGAGCAGGGCCAGACGCTCGCCCTTGTTCGACAGACTGCCATCGTAAAGGCCATCCAGCCGTACGCCGGGATGGCGCGATTGAAATGCTGTGACATTAGCATCGTTGACAAGCAACAGGTAAGCGCCTGCAGCTAGAGGCGTGCTGCCTTCGGCGAACTGGTACGTGATCCCCTCAAACGAAAAGCCGGACAAATTAACTTCAGTGTCGCCGATGTTCTTTAACTCGATGAATTCGAACGCATCTCCTCCCTGTGGGTTATACATGAGTTCGGTAATGCGAATCGGCGGGCTGCCATCCCCGACCATGAACGAGGCTTCGGTCAATGCACTCCACG
>DBNL01000165.1:3243-3740 GCA_002299785.1 Verrucomicrobia bacterium UBA673 | reverse complement strand
GTGATCGATGAGTCGCACGCCACTGTCCCACAGATCGGGGGGATGTTCGCCGGCGATCGTTCCCGTAAGACGGTCTTGGTGGAACACGGTTTTCGCCTGCCCAGTGCGCTGGATAATCGGCCGCTGAATTTCACTGAGTTCCAGTCGCTCCAAAACCAGACCCTTTACCTCAGCGCTACGCCTGCTCAGCGCGAGATCGAGTGGGCCAAGGGTAAAGTGGTCGAGCAGATCGTCCGACCGACCGGACTTATCGATCCGCGGATCACCATTAAGCCGCTAAAGGGCCAGATCGACGATCTTATCGAGGAGGCCCGAAAGTGTGTTGATGAGAAAGGGCGAGTCCTTGTGACCACCTTGACCAAACGCACTGCCGAGGAGTTGACCGACTACCTTGCTGACATCGGCGTTAACGTCCGTTATCTGCATAGTGATATTGGCGCGATCGAACGAGTCGAGATTTTGCGTGCACTGCGCCAAGGCGAGTTCGATGTACTCGT
>DBNL01000165.1:0-2859 GCA_002299785.1 Verrucomicrobia bacterium UBA673 | reverse complement strand
CTCGATGCTGACAAGGAAGGGTTCTTGCGTTCGACGACTAGTCTGGTGCAAACCGCCGGCCGAGCTGCGCGACACTTAAATGGGCAGGTAATCCTTTATGCCGACAAAAAAACCCGGAGCATTTGCGAGTTCTTGCGTATCTGCGAGTACCGCCGCAACCGGCAGATTGCGCACAACGAAAAGTACGGCATTACGCCGCAGAGCGTAAGTCGCCCGATCGAGGAGCGACTGGGCGACCGCTTTGGCGGTAAGCAGGGCAACGCGTCGACACTGCGAGAGTCAGTGAACGACCTCGACGTTGTTGAGACAATTCGGGACCTGGAAAAAGAGATGATCGAGGCTGCAGAAAAACTGGAATTTGAAAAAGCCGCGCTACTTCGCGATCAGGTGAGCGAACTCAAAAACCTAACCGGCGAACGCTCGGAAAACGGCCCCAAGCAAAGCGCCGTCACCTACCTCCCAAAAAAGTAAACCAAGCGAAAAAACTGAACTTAGCACTTGGTCAATTGTTAGGTTTAAAGGAAAGCGTCAATTTTAACCCAATTGGTCAGGGAGTGAGGCCAGCTGGTCTAGGTGGCGTAGAACATTCGCGGCACCATGCTAAGCATTCCTCGTCGGATAACGCCATCACATAACCGCGCACCATCTACTTAACTTCCGACTCTGTGTCGTTCAAGGCCTATTAATCTATTACGCTTTTGTGTAAACCTCTGCGCCTTGGTTGGTGAACTCGGCGGACTTTTCGCGCATGCCTTCCTGTAAAGCCTCGTCCTCGGTGTAGCCGTTTTTGGCGGCATATTTGCGGACGTCCTCGGTAATTTTCATCGAGCAGAAATTGGGGCCGCACATGCTGCAAAAGTGCGCGGTCTTGGCGCCGTCGGCAGGGAGGGTTTCATCGTGGAATTCCCGTGAACGTTCCGGGTCGAGGCCGAGGTTGAACTGGTCCTCCCAGCGGAACTCGAATCGCGCCTTGCTCAAGGCGTTGTCACGGAACTGTGCGCCGGGGTGGCCCTTGGCCAGGTCGGCTGCATGCGCTGCGATTTTGTAAGTGATGACGCCTTCCTTCACGTCTTGTTTGTTCGGCAGGCCAAGGTGTTCCTTGGGCGTGACGTAGCAGAGCATCGCGCAGCCATACCAGCCAATCATCGCTGCGCCGATGCCGCTGGTGATGTGATCGTAGCCGGGGGCGATGTCGGTCGTGAGCGGGCCTAGTGTGTAGAATGGCGCCTCGTCGCACCACTCGAGCTGCTTGGTCATATTGTCGTGTATCATGTGCATCGGTACATGGCCGGGCCCTTCGTTCATCACTTGCACGCCAAGCTCCCAGGCGCGTCGTGTCAGATCACCTTGTACCTTGAGTTCGGCAAACTGTGCCTCGTCGTTGGCATCGGCGATGGATCCGGGGCGTAGTCCGTCTCCTATACTGAAGCTCACGTCATATGCAGCACAGATTTTGCAGATGTCATCCCAATGTGTGTAGAGAAAGCTCTCGGTGTGATGTGCAAGGCACCACTTGGCCATGATCGAGCCGCCGCGGCTGACGATGCCGGTAAGGCGCTTTGCCGTTAGCGGCACGAAGCGCAGTAGAACGCCGGCGTGGATGGTGAAGTAGTCGACGCCCTGCTCGGCCTGCTCAATGAGTGTATCGCGAAAAATCTCCCAAGTCAGATCCTCTGCTTTTCCGTCCACCTTTTCGAGCGCCTGGTAAATAGGCACTGTGCCGATCGGGACGGGTGAGTTGCGGATGATCCATTCACGGGTGGCGTGGATGTTTTTGCCGGTGGAAAGATCCATGACATTGTCGGCACCCCACTTGGTTGCCCATCGCATTTTCTCGACCTCCTCTTCAATACTCGACGCGACGGCGGAGTTGCCGATGTTTGCGTTGATCTTCACGAGGAAATTGCGGCCGATGATCATCGGCTCGGCTTCAGGGTGGTTGATGTTGGAGGGGATAATGGCACGGCCGCGGGCGACCTCATCGCGGACGAACTCCGGCGTTATCTCGTCTGGGATGTTTGCGCCCCACGGGTTGCCGGGATGCTGGTGGGCCAGTGAATTGACCGGTGATTGGGCGCCCTCGCGTAGCTTGGCTAATCCCATGTTTTCACGGATGGCAATGTACTCCATCTCCGGCGTGATGATGCCTTTTTTGGCATACCAAAACTGGGTAACAGGATGGCCGTTGGAGGCCCGAAGGGGCTTGTGCTTCAGCCTAGGAAACTCTTTCAACCGGTTGGCCTTGTCGCGCTGGGTGGCATGGTCAGCGTGTACGCTTGAGAGGTAGCCGTTGTCGAGCGGCTTGGCCTTGCGGCCCTCGTATTCCTCGACGTCGGCTCGATCTCGGATCCATTTTTCGCGCAGGGCAGGGAGGCCCTTCGCGACGTCGCCGTCAAAGTCTGGGTCGCCCCATGGGCCGCTGGTGTCGTACACGCGCACTGGTGAGTTATCTTTGACGTCGCCACTCAGCGACTTGGTGGGGCTTTGGGAGATTTCTCGAAACCCCACGCGGACGTCGGGATGTATTATGCCGTTGACGTAAACCCGTTTTGAGTTGGGTAACTGGTCCTGGCTTGATGGCTCGAAGGAATCGGTTGATGCGATCATTTTACTCTGTGGGAACGTAAGAGACTCCCCGTTCACTTGGGGTAAAGTCCGCGCAGAGCCGGGCACTGTCAAGAAACTACCAGTTTGGGTGCTCCGGTAGGCTAGCGTCAAATTCGGCGAACAATTTTGCCTCGTAGTCGCCGGCGAACGTGCCGGCGAAAAAGCGCTCGAGCGCCTCGCCGTGCAAACGCTCCCAAGACGCCTCTTCTTGGCCGGGGAGGATGGGATAAAATAGCGCGGCGTTGGCCTTAG
>DBNL01000162.1 GCA_002299785.1 Verrucomicrobia bacterium UBA673 | reverse complement strand
AGGGTTTGTATCCTTCCCGCGCGCGACTCCATATCGCCCGCGTAAAAACGGATTACTCGACGACCTCGGCCACACGGCCCGACCCTATTGTACGGCCACCCTCGCGAATAGCGAAAGTAAGCCCCTGCTCCATCGCGACCGGCTTGCCGAGTTCCACAGACACCGTCACACGATCTCCAGGCATCACCATCTCAATGTCACCTTCCAACGTCAAGGAACCGGTCACATCCGTTGTCCGAAAGTAGAACTGCGGACGGTAATTAGTAAAGAACGGCGTGTGTCTTCCACCTTCCTCCTTAGTCAAGACATAGACCTCGCCCTTAAACTTGGTGTGCGGATTGATCGTGCCAGGCTTGGCTAAGACCTGACCGCGCTCCACTTCATCCTTCTTGATACCGCGTAAAAGCACACCCACATTCTCGCCCGCGCGTGCTTCATCCAGCAATTTCCGGAACATCTCGAGGTCAGTTGCGACGGTCTTTTGAACATCCTTCAAACCCACAATCTCAACCTCCTCCATCTTCTTAATGATGCCACGCTCAACACGACCGGTCACCACGGTGCCGCGGCCCTCAATGCTGAACACATCCTCAATGCACATCAAAAACGGCTTGTCCTCTTCACGAACAGGATCGGGAACGCCCTTGTCGCAAGCTTCCAGCAACTCGCCAATGGCGTTCACCCACTTCTCCTCGCCGTCTAAAGCACCTTGAGAACTGGCCTGAATGATCGGGGTTTCCTTGTCGAAATCGTATTTCTCAAGCAGATCCTTGATCTCCTCCTCGACGAGCATCAACATTTCCTCGTCGTCAACGAGATCACACTTGTTTAAGCAAACCACGATAGCAGGAACACCCACCTGCTTGGCTAGCAAAACGTGCTCTTTGGTCTGCGGCATCGGGCCTTGTGATGCATCCACCACGAGAATGGCTCCGTCCATCTGGGCGGCACCCGTGATCATGTTCTTTACATAGTCAGCATGACCAGGGCAGTCAACGTGAGCATAATGACGCTTTTCGCTCTCGTACTCCACATGCGACACCGCAATGGTCACCGTCTTGGAATCATCACGAACAGTACCACCCTTGGTGATATCCGCATAGGAGATAGGGGTCGCCATTCCCTTTTTTGCCTGCACCTCTACGATAGCTGCCGTGAGGGTCGATTTCCCATGGTCAACATGACCAATGGTACCGATATTTACGTGGGGTTTTCCGCGTTGGAACTCTTCTTTTGCCATTCGATTATTTCTTGTTGGTTAGTTCGTTATACTTACTTAAGAACAAATTCTTAGTGGAGCCCATGACCAGGTTTGAACTGGTGACCTCATCCTTACCAAGGATGTGCTCTACCAACTGAGCTACATGGGCATCGAGCTACTTGACCGTCAGCCTTTCAAGCCCGCCTGCAAAATCAAAAATCATTTACTTCAGCGTTCACACCTTAAGTGACTGAAATAAAATGACTTAGCGATTGACTTACGCCCCAAAAGGGAAGGGAATTTAGTTGCTCTGCTGGCCCTAGTCAACGATTTTTTTGTTTTAGCTCAAAAAAACACTTAAGCGGGGCTTTTTATGTTCACCCAAGCGTGAACATGCGGGTCGCCCCGGAAAAACCACAGGCAGTTCGGCCCCTCTATCTGCCAAACATCCCATATTTTGTCGTTTCCAACGTCGTGATTCTTATAAAAAGCCAAGTGCAAGAGGTCAAAACCACCTGCGTCAACCATCTTCAACGCCTCTTTGGCGTCTTTTTCCCGGAACATCGCCAGCAAATCAGCCATCGTTTTGCGCACTTGGCCCTTTTGATCGCTGCTTAATTCCGACACTGGAATTCCCGGCAAACCATGCTTTTTACCGCTCAACGCCACCGTCTTGGTTCCCTGCTCGCCCCGGCTTTTGCCTAAGAGGGCCATTTTCCGCTGCTTGCCGTCCATCATCGCAAACACTTTGTTGGCCTGCTTGGCCTGATACCAATAGACATTGCCGGGATGATCCGCCGCTTCGTTGAAGGCCAGCGCGGCGTGCCCGTAAAATATCGGCCCGCCAAACGCCTCTCCCTCCACTGATTCGCCGTCGCAGCGCCGGGTGCAGTGCCGGCCGGTCAGCACAAACTCGAACTTGCCGGTGTTCGGCTGGCCAAACAAAGCCACCGACGTGCTCTCGAACCCTTCATCCTCGGAATCATGCCGCACTTGGCCAAGTACAGTCTCGGCGTATTGCTCACTGTGCAATTTCAAGAAAATCTCCTTCACCAGTGACTGCTGTTCACCGGTAAAAATCTCGCCGATGCTCTTTTTGGTGATATGCCAGTTGTTATCGACTTTTTCGCGCAACGGGTGCTCGAAAGGAAAGGCCACCACTTTCTTTTGGCTGTCGTTGAGACTGCCGAATAGCTGGGCCACCAGTGTCTCGGTGTTGGCCTTCTTTTTCGCCGCTTGGCCAAGCGGCGCCGCGGTCAGGGCGGCGGTGCCAAGTGCAGCCCTTTTCACAAAACCCCTCCGATCCATCGTCGGCAGGCAGTCATGAGATTCATTGAGTATTTCGATTTTCATGGCTTTTATTGAGGGTGAATCTCCGTAGCGCGAAAACTGGCACATCCCTTGGCCAAGTCAATCCGGAATTGTCATGCTTAGCCAAGCGGACATTTTCCTGTGCGACGATGGCCTGAGATGGCACACTGACCCCTCGTTTCGTCATTAGCACGGATTACATCAACAATCGCATGGACAACGTACGCATCGGCATAGTCGGCTTGGGAAACATAGGGCAGATTCACGTAAACAACCTGCTCGAGGGCAAAGTGCAACGCGGTACCTTGACGGCGGTTGCGGATGCCTTCCCGGACAAACTGCCAGAGTACGACGCCAAGGGGCTGAAGACATTTGACAGCGGCGAAGCCCTGATCTCCTCCGGCGAGGTCGATGCGCTAATGATTGCCACGCCGCATTTTCAACATACCACACTCGGCATAGCCGCGCTCGAGGCCGGCTTGCATGTGATGGTGGAAAAACCTATCTCTGCGCACAAGGCCGATGCCGAGCGCCTTATCGCCGCAGCCGAAGCACGGCCGGAGCTGACGTTCTCCGGCATGTTCCAAATGCGCGTCGAGCCGCGCTACCAAAAGATTCGTGAACTGTTACAGGGCGGTGAACTGGGCGACTTGATTCGTGTAATTTGGATCATGACCGACTGGTTCCGGGCCGAGGCGTATTATCAAAGCAGCGACTGGCGCGCCACATGGAAGGGCGAGGGTGGCGGCGTGCTACTCAACCAATGCCTCCACCAACTCGACGCACTGCAATGGATCGTCGGCATGCCGTCCCGTGTGCAGGGCCACATTGGCATCGGCAAACATCACGACATCGAGGTGGAAGACGACGTGACTTGCTACCTCGAATATGCCAACAGCGCAAGCGGTGTGTTCATCACCTCCACCGGCGAGACACCGGGCAGCAACCGGTTTGAAATTGCCGGCACCAGGGGACGCGTGTTGCTGGAGAACGACAAGTTAATCGTAACGCGCAACGCCGTACCGTCAGACGAATGGAGTCGCACCTCGAAGATAGGCTTCCAGCAACCGAAGACGACCGTGGAGGAAATCCCCATCCCCGGCGCTGAAAATGCCCACGCAAAACTCGTCACCAACTTCGTCAACGCCATCCTTGACGGCGAACCTCTCATCGCCCCCGGGGCAAGCGGCATCGGGTCCGTCGAGTTGGCCAACGTGATGGTGTACTCCGGCCTGCTCGGCCAAGCGATCGACCTCCCGATGGACGGCGCCGCATGGGAGGCCAAGCTAAACGAACTCATCGCCAGCTCAACGCACGAAAAGAAAGTCGTCGAGGTCAGCAACGAGGATTTTAGCGCCAGCTTTCGCAAATAGTTTGCAGGAGATAAAGATATGGAACTAATGGGAATCGCAGACGAGGCTTCGCCCTCTATAGACGGCCAAATCCGTGCCACAAAGGAACTCGGCTGGAAATGGATCGAAGCCCGCTTCGTCGAGGTGGACGGCTTCGAGAAAGGCAGCATCCACGACATCCCGGACGCAGCGTTCGACATTGTCGCCACCAAGCTTGAGGAAGCCGGCGTCGGCATCTACGCTTTCGGCTCCACCATATGCAACTGGGCCAAAACCGTCGACACGCCGTGGGACGTCACCGTCGCCGAGATCGACCGCTCCATCCCGCGCATGCAACGCCTCGGCACCAAGTTCGTCCGCATCATGAGTTTCAAACCGGCCGACGACGCGGACAAAACGCCCGAGCTCGTCTTCGAGCGACTTCGCGAAGTCACCAAACGCTTCCTCGACGAAGGCCTGCAGCCTGTTCACGAAAACTGCATGAACCACGGCGGCATGAGCTGGCAACACGGCGTCGAGCTGCTAGAGAAAGTCCCCGGCCTCAAGTGGGTGTTCGACACCGCCAACCCCATCTTCAACGCCGACCGCTCCAAGCCGCAGCCGTGGCCCAAACAAGACCCGTGGGAGTATTGGCAAAACGTCCGCGAGCACACCGCACACATCCACATTAAGGACTGCACCTGGGTGGAGGAGAAAAGCGACGCCGACTACAACTTCCCCGGTGAAGGTGAAGGTCGTGTCCGCGACATCCTACGTGACGCCTTGGCGAACGCCTACGATGCCGGCATCTCCATCGAGCCGCACATGGCCGTCGTCTTCCACGACAGCAACGTCGAAGCCAGCGAAGACGACATGTTCAACAACTACGTCGAGTACGGCCGCCGCCTCGAGTCCCTCATCGCCGAAATACAGCCCACGCTTTAAAAGAACCTTTAGATTACATGAAAAACATAGTGATACGTTTGGTTTGTTTGGTGGCGGTTTCTTTGACGACTGTCGAAGTTCAGGCGGAGAAGTTCTTAGCCGGTGGCATTTCGTTCGAGAGACCCAAAAGTTGGCAGACGCAAAAACCGTCGTCGTCAATGCGTAAAGCGCAATTCGCTATCAAGGACAAGGACGGCAAATCAGCTGAGGTGGTTTTCTTCCACTTTGGCCCCGGTGAAGCCGGTGGAGTAACAGCAAACGTGAAGCGCTGGCTTGGGCAATTTAAGGAACCGGCCGATCAACTCAACGCCAAGACAGTGGTTGAAACAATTAACGGAACCAAGGTGACCTATGTCACTGCCATGGGTACATTCATGAAAGGTCCACCGTTTGGCGGCAACAAAGTTCCAGTGCCGAACAGTGGCTTGCTCGGTGCAATCGTCGAGGGAAAAAAGGGTGCCGTTTTCATTAAAGCCACCGGCCCAAAGGCTATCGTCAAATCCACAGAAAAGGACTTGAAGGCGATGGTCTCAAAGGCGCTGAAGAAATAGCATCACTATGGTGCATCAGCCACTACCTTGACACTTGGCCAAGCGTTAGGCCAGGAGACTTTTGACGACGTCTCCGTGGACGTCAGTGAGCCGGTAGTGGCGGCCCTGAAACTTGAATGTCAGTTTCTCGTGATCGACTCCGAGGCAGTGCAGCATCGTCGCGTGCAAGTCGTAAACATGCACCGGGTTTTCAACAACATTGAATGAAAAATCATCTGTAGTCCCGTAGGTTGTTCCGCCCCGGATGCCGCCGCCAGCCATCCACATGCTGAAGCAGCGCGGATGATGGTCACGCCCGTACTTGGCCATGTTCAAACCGCCCTGCGCGTAAACCGTCCGTCCAAATTCGCCGCCCCAAATCACCAGGGTATCGTCGAGCATCCCGCGCTGCTTGAGGTCGGCGATCAATGCGGCAGACGACTGGTCCACGTCGCCGCATTGCAGCGGCAAATCGCGCGGCAGGTCGCCGTGCTGATCCCAGCCGCGATGGTACAACTGGATGAAGCGCACGCCGCGCTCGGCCAGACGCCGGGCCAGCAGACAATTCGCCGCGTACGTACCCGGCTTGCGCGCGTTAGCACCGTACAAACCAAAAATGTGTTCCGGCTCGCTGGAAGTGTCCATCAACTCAGGCACAGAGGTCTGCATGCGGTAAGCCATTTCCGCCTGCTGAATACGCGTCAGGATTTCCGGATCACCCAACCGCTCGTGATGCTCCCGGTTCAGAGCCTGACCAAGGTCGAGCATCCGCCGGCGTCGCTTGGCCGTGATGCCGCCCGGGTTGGAGAGGTACAGCACCGGATCACCCGACGAACGAAACTTCACACCCTGATGTTCCGACGGCAAAAAACCGCTGCCCCAAAGCCGCGCGTACAGCGCCTGTGAATCGCGCTTGGCACTGCCCTGCGAAATCATCACCACGTAAGCCGGCAAATCGGCGCTCTCGCTGCCCAGGCCGTAGCTCGCCCAGGCGCCCATGCTCGGACGCCCTGCCTGCTGAAAGCCGGTCTGGAAAAACGTGATCGCCGGATCGTGGTTAATCGCCTGTGTCTGCATCGAGCGCACCACGCAAAGCTCGTCCGCCACCTGGCCGAGGTGCGGCAGTACCTCGCTCAACTCCGTGCCGCTCTGCCCGTACCGCGAAAAGTTGTAGATCGATTTGCAGATCTTTTTTTCCTTCTGCCCGGACGTCATCCCGGTGAGGCGTTGCCCGCCGAAAAACTCGCTGCCTAACACCTGCCCGTGCGCCTTGGCCAACGCCGGTTTGTGGTCTAGCAACTCGAACTGCGACGGCGCGCCGCTCTGGAACAGATAAATCACCCGCTTAGCTTTTGGCGCAAAACTCGGAAAACCGGCCAAGCCGGCGAACAGTCTAGGGTTGAGCAGCGACGCTAACGCCACCGAGCCGATGCCCGCGCTCGTTCGGCCGAGAAACTGCCGCCGGGTCTGCATCATCGCGTTGTCGTGTTCGGGAGTCATACTTCAGTTCCGGGTAATGGCTTCGTCGGTGCCGAGCACGGCGCTGGCCAGCGATGCGTAGGCAGCCAACTCCACCGCGTCGAGCGCCGGATCGTGCGGCGACTCGCCAACCGCCATCAACCGCCGTGCCGCCTCCGGCTCGACGCGAAAGCTCGTTTGCAGCTCCGCCAGCGCGCTGCTCAACAAACCCAGCTCACGCTCCGTCGGTCGCCGGCCGCAAACCAAGCGATGCAGCAGCGTCAACCGCGACTCCTCCGTCGCGCCGCCGTCGCGCAACACCCGCCCGGCCAGCTTGCGTGATGCCTCGACAAACGTCGGGTCGTTCATCAGCACCAGCGCGGCGAGCGGTGTGTTCGTCTTGGCACGCGTCAGCACGCACAC
Organism: Verrucomicrobia bacterium UBA673; assembly: GCA_002299785.1. Taxonomy (GTDB): domain Bacteria; phylum Verrucomicrobiota; class Verrucomicrobiia; order Limisphaerales; family UBA1096; genus UBA1096. The sequence continues at coordinate 2,995 of DBNL01000162.1, read as the reverse complement.
CTCGCGCGATGGCGCGTCGAACGCCTGCATGTTCGGCGGTGGCACGGAGCGCTTCCAATATGTGTAAAGGCTGCGTCGGTAAAGTTTCCCGCCGTGATCCTGTACAAAACGCGGCACGTTCTCGTAAACCACATCGTCCCACAGCCCTGGCGGCTGATACGGCCGGACGCTCTCCCCGCCGAGTCGGCCGACGAGCAACCCGCTCGACGCCAGCGCGTGGTCGCGGATCATTTCCGCCGGCAGCCGAAACCTCGGCCCACGCGCGAACAACCGGTTCACCGGATCGACCTCAAGCAGCTTCGGCGACACGCGCGACACCTGCTGATACGTCGCCGACATCACGATGAGCTTGTGCATCGCCTTCCGGTTCCACCCGCTGCGCACGAACTCGGCCGCCAGCCAGTCGAGCAACGCCGGGTGCGTCGGCCACTCGCCCTGCGAGCCAAAGTCCTCCGACGATTTCACGATGCCGGTGCCGAAGTGCATCTGCCAAAAACGGTTCACGACCACCCGCGCCGTCAGGGGATTCTCCGCACCAGCAATCCACTTGGCCAAGCCGAGCCGGTTGCGCGGCGCACTGGCGGGCCATTGGCCAAGCGCGGCCGGCAGATTCGCGCTGACCTCGACGTCGCTTGGCTGATCGTACTGCCCCCGGCTCAGCACGAACGTCTTCCGTGCCGGACTCAGTTCGCCCATCACCATCGACGTCGGTGCCGCTTGGCCAAGCGCTGCCAACGCCTTCCGTGCCGCATTGAGTTGCTGCTCCGCCTCCGGCTTTTTTTCCAGCTCGGCAATCTCGCTGCGGTGCCACTCCATTTGTTTCCGCTGCGCCGCGCTGGGCACCTTAACGAACGGCTTGTCCGCCAGCTTGTCCGCGTTGCCGACGTGCGCCGTCTCCGGCACGTTGTTGAACAGCGCGTAAAACTCGTAAAACTCCCGCTGCGAAATCGGGTCGTATTTGTGGTCGTGACACCTCGCGCAGCCAAACGTCAGCCCGAGAAAAACCGCCGTCGTCGTCTCGACGCGATCGACCACGGTCTCGACGCGGTACTCCTCATTGATGACGCCGCCCTCGCTCTGGATCGAATGGTTGCGGTTGAAGCCAGTCGCCACGCGCTGGGCGATCGTCGCGTCCGGCAACAGGTCGCCGGCGAGTTGCTCGAGGGCGAACCGGTCGAACGGCATGTTGTCGTTGAGAGCGCGGATCACCCAGTCGCGCCACGGCCACATCACACGGCGGCGGTCAAGACTGTACCCGTGAGAGTCGGCGTAGCGCGCGGCGTCAAGCCAGTCGAGCGCCATCCGTTCGCCGTAACGAGGCGACGCCAACAACTGGTCCACGACGCTCTCGTACGCGCGCGGCGAGGCGTCGGCGAGGAAGGCATCAATATCACGCGGAGTCGGCGGCAACCCGGTGAGGTCGAAGCTCACGCGCCGAAGCAGCATCTCCCTATCCGCACGCGGCGAGGGTTGCAGTCCGGCCCGCTGCAACTTGGCCAGGACGAATCGGTCAATCGCGCCGCTTGGCCAGGCAGAATTTTTCGCCGTGGGAATTGTTGGGAGCTTGGGCGGGATGAACGCCCAGTGTTTCTCCCACTTGGCGCCCTGTGAAATCCACGCGCGAAGTGTCTCGATGTCGCTTGACGTCAACGCCCGGCCGGAATCCACCGGCGGCATCCGCTCCTCCGGATCGGAGTGGGTGATGCGCTTGAACAACTCACTCCCGCTTGGCTTGCCGGCGGTAATGATCTCCTGGCCGGGGGCGCCGGTATCGAGACGCAGGTCGGCCTTGCGCTTGGCCGCATCCGGGCCATGACACTCGAAACAGTTCTCCGAAAGAATCGGTCGAACATCGCGATTGAACGGTACCGGCTCCCGCGCAACTACCGAGTTGGCCAGGAGCAATCCGGCAAGCGGCATCAGACGCAAAAATGAGTTATTCCAAGAGAAAATCAAACGTTTAAAAATACTAAGCCCGGCGCGCCGCTAGGCCAAGCGCCTTATCCCGGAGGGATCAGGAGTTCCCCTGCTCCGTTTGTGTTGATCCGCGTCCATTCTCGTTTGTAAAAATAAACTATCTATCTAAAGGTTTTAATTCTGCATCTACTTTGCCGACGTGTTTGCGGAATAGGCCGTCAAGTTTTATGCAAATTTTTATCTAAATATATATTCGACAATTCAGGTTCATCACTCAATCTATTAATCAATGAGGCTTGTAGCCAAATAATTTTTTTTGCTTTATCATACTAGCAACCGATGGGGGCAGATTTTTCTCCCACCCCTTCTTTCCCTTTTTAATTTCACTAAGAATATTCCTTGAAAATATAGACAAGTACCGACGAGTATACCCCTCAATTCCCAATATGTTTCGATTTACCCTAAGATAGGCAAAGAGTTGCTCTAGATGCGGCAAAACTTCAACATGATCAATAGTAATTGGATCATTTTTTCGTTTATCTAAAACCGGATAAATAAAAAGCTTCAGATCATTCTTAAACAGTCTTCCGAAAGACTCTAGGATACCGCCTTTCAAATGAGAGTAATATTCTTCATCAAATACTTTGCGAAGTGCTGACACCCCCATAAGCACACCAATCGGTTTTTGTGTGTGACGAAAAAGAAAAGAAGCCAAGCGGTAGTGAGTATCATAATTAGAAATCAAAACCGGGTATCCCAGGGTCCCCAGTAAGGCAGTTCGGTCCAAAAAGTCTTGATAATCTATCTTACCCTTTTCATTCAGATTTTGGAGTGTCATTTCAAGTACAACCAGAGGCTTTTCACCCTTTAAATTATATTCCATATTGAACCGGATCAGCGCGCACTTAATCATGTCGATAGGCACTTTCGTAACCGGACGAAAGCTACCTCGCAAAATCAAGATTGCTCTCTTGTAAAGCATCTCAGACGGCTGAACCACTTCTCCATTTCCCTTAAACATTGTCGCATCAGCAATCCCATGCTGGACAAGTTGCAAACTCATAAGGCGGTTATCCAC
>DBNL01000066.1:32747-40208 GCA_002299785.1 Verrucomicrobia bacterium UBA673 | reverse complement strand
GAGTATCGATTGTTGCTCAGGCAGGATAATGCTGATCTTCGTTTATGTGAGGCTAGCCGGGAGATTGGATTATTGTCAGATCGACAATATACGATTTTTAAGAACAAAAAAGCAAAGTTTGAAAGTGAGTTGGAGCGCATCCAGACAACCTCTCATGATAACTCTTCACTAGAGAAGTTACTAAAGCGGAATGATTTTACGCATGCAAAGTTACCACAGCCAAGCGGTGGCGTTCCTCCTGATGTAGCTGAACAGGTGGAGATCACCGTTAAATACTCAGGCTACATTGCGCGCCAAGAAACCGAGATCGAACAGTTCAAAAAAATGGAATCCAGGGAAATTCCGAGTTGGCTGGATTATGACCGGATAAGCGGTTTGCGGAACGAATCACGCCAGAAACTGAAAGAGATACAGCCGGCCACTGTCGGGTTGGCCTCAAGAATATCAGGAATCAATCCAACGGATGTGAGTCTTTTGATGGTTTGGATCAAAAGAGGTCGGTCAGAGTGCCCGGACGAAGTTCCTAAATAGGAAAATTCGAATTAAAGGTCATGTGATGTTCCACGTGGAACATGTCTGTCACAGAAATCTACCAATAATTGGCTTTAGCTTTTTAGCCGTATCGTTTGGCCAAGAACTCCTTGCGGTCATAATCGCATTCTCTAGTGCATTTTGGCTTGGCCAAGAGGGGGCATTTGGAATCCTTAAAATTGCTTTGCGTATGATTTCCTTTGCGGAGGCTGCGTTTTTTTGGAGATTGGCAATTACTGTTTTCACCGAGACCGGTTCTTCCTCTACTTTCCAGCAATCGAAGTCGGTGACCAGGGCCAGCGTGGCGTAGGAGATCTCTGCCTCACGCGCACATCGAGCCTCTCCCAAATTGGTCATACCGATCACATCAAAACCCATTTTTTGGTTTCGCAGTGACTCTGCTCTGGTGCTGAACGCCGGCCCATTCATGTTGACGTAGGTTCCCCGGTTGTGTGCCTTAATTCCAACTTCATTGGCTGCAGCCATGAGGATCATCCGAAGCTCTTCACAAATTGGTTCAGCAAAAGCTACATGTCCCACGATCCCGTCTCCAAAAAAAGAGTGCGTGGTTGACTGCTTGGTATGGTCTACGAACTGGTCAATTATAACGATGTCACACGGCACATACTCCGGTTGAAGCGAGCCGACAGCACTCGCGCTGATGATCCACGAGACACCCAGATGTTTCATCGCCCAGATGTTGGCTCGATGGTTTAGTTCGCTTGGCATCAGGAGATGCCCACGACCATGTCTCGGCAAAAATACAACATCTCGGCCATTCAATTGGCCGGTCAGAAACTCGTCCGACGCCTCCCCGAAGGGGGTTTCAACAGGAACCCACTTATGACTTTCGAAGCCTTCGATGTCATATAGCCCACTGCCACCAATGATACCAATTTTATCCATATCGAAAGTCATTATCGCATGACCTAAAAGAAATTGTTTAAAATAATAAAAAAAATAAATATAGTAAAAATACTGGTCTCTACGAAACATTTGATAAAATCAAATTAAAACCAATGATTAAGTGAGTTTTCGTTGAAAACTCTATGAAATTACTACATTAGAAGGCTAGAAGATTTAGATGTTGGATACCTTTTGCTGTGAGGATCCAACGCTGGCCTTTTTTAAAAATCAGCTTTCTGCAAGGGAATTCTTTGTAAACTCCTGGATTAACGTGAAGCAATTTGAACGGCTCATCGTTGCTAAAGAAGGACGCATCTCGTGGGGTGCTAGTGACGGGGACGCCGTTGGGATCGAGGGATATCTCATAGCCTGCAATGGACTTTTTAGGTTTATTGGAATTAACCAAGTCGGGGTGGCGCTTGGCCCACTGAAAGTTCGGAGACTTCACGAGCACGCGACAAAGCACCGGTTGACTGTGGATGAACTGTCGCAGGCTAAACAACTGCCGCTTGGCCTTTTTTTTATTTTGCTCTATGAACAGTTTCCATGGGTCGATGCCGATCAGGTTTTGGCCGTTCCACAGGCCATGATGGTTACGCTGACCGGCAAGATTTTTTTTGTACCATGCGGAAAATTTTTGATTAGCTAGCAGGCAAATCTCAAAATGCAGGTGTGCCCGTTCACGGGAGATGCCTTGGCGTGTGTTGCTGGTGCGGCCCATTGTTGCAATGATTTCACCAGATTTCTTGACTTGGCCAACACTCAAGCCGCTCGCTAGGGCACGCAGATGAGCGTAAAGGGTGTACACCGTCAGACCGTCCACCTGGTGCTGCATGACGATGTAGTTGCCGTAGTTGGAGAGCCCAGCCTTGGCGTTGATGTAAGTGATGGTGCCATCGGCGGCGGCACTAACAGGATCAATAGGCTCACCATTAGCATCGCGTTGAGTGCATTTGATGTCAATGCCCTCGTGCATTTGCCAGCCCTCAGAGCGGACGCAGCCGAAGGTGCCGCTTGGCCAAGTGCGGCCAATTGTTGGGGTGAAGTAGTCGGCTTCCGTTCCAGGAACAAAGATCGCTTGGTTGGGGGTCGGTAAATGGAAAGGCTGGGCAAGCGCAGCAGCGGCCTGGCCAAGCGCAATTGCCATCAATACCTGCCGACAGACTTTCATTTACTCTTACCTTTAATTTCTTTAATCGCTGTGTTGAGGCCCGCGAGTATGCGTTCGGCTTCCTTGCGGGAGCAGTCTGGGGTGAACCGAATGATACCGGTGGCATTCCCTCGGGTGATCATCGGTGCGGCAAGAACACGAGGTTCAGTGAACTGGCAGAAGATCGCCATCCGCTTACCTTTGTTTGAAGTGGTAAAACTTTCGAGAACGGCGGTGCCATGCCGGTTGAACTGAAGTTGGATTGCAAAGCCGCCGATAGCTTCCATCAGCGTGGCTTTCTCGAGGTCAGCTGTGCTCAGAAATGGTTCGCTGTTGACGTAAAAAATGATCGGATCTGCACGGTAAACAGCCATTTCTCGCGAATACTTTGTGCCATCGTTGTTTTGCTCCAGATAGAGCATAATGAGACTGTAATTCTCCCCGGGTTTCTTTTCTCCCATGGATTTGCAGCCCAAGCCAAGCGCAGCGCATAGGGTAATTGCTATTAAATAGTGATTGATAATTCTCATACTAACCATCATGTTTCCCGGCCGCTCTCCGGAGAGGGAACCATTATACATCATGGGCAAACAACACAACAAAGTAATCAAACGCAAGCGTCGTAAGGCCTACCTCAAGCGCAAGCAGAGTACCGCCAAGAAATAATCTCCCCACACGGCCAAGGCCGGAGAGGTCATACGCCGACTGTTTTTATAAAAATGGGTAATATATTTAATGATATTGTGGAGACTGTTGGCCGTACTCCGTTGGTGCGGCTCAACAAGGTGACCGAGGGCATCGACGCAACCGTGCTACTCAAATGCGAATTCTTTAACCCGCTCTCTAGCGTGAAGGATCGCATTGGTGCAGCGATGATCGAGGATGCCGAAAAGAGCGGCGCGCTAACCAAGGACACTGTCATCATCGAGCCGACGAGCGGCAACACCGGCATTGCGCTGGCGTTCGTCGCGGCGGCCAAAGGCTACCGACTGATCCTTACCATGCCGGAGACCATGTCGCTCGAGCGCCGTACTTTGCTTGCGATGCTCGGCGCCGAACTCGTCCTTACCGAAGGCCCAAAGGGGATGAAGGGAGCTATCGAGCGAGCCAACGAGCTGGCTGCTGAGACGCCGAACTCTTGGATACCACAACAGTTTGAGAACCCAGCCAACCCTGCAATTCACCGCCAAACAACCGCCGAGGAGATCTGGAACGACACCGATGGGGGAGTTGATATCGTTGTGGCTGGGGTTGGTACAGGCGGCACACTCTCCGGCTGCTGTGAAGTTATCAAACCGCGTAAGCCGTCGTTTCAGGCGATTGCGATGGAGCCGGCCGACTCACCGGTGATCTCGCAGACGCTTGCCGGCGATGAGTTGACGCCCGGGCCACATAAGATTCAAGGCACTGGAGCCGGCTTTATTCCGGGTAATCTTCATCTTAAAAGCGAGGATGGCAGTGATCAAATCACCGAGTGCATTCGAGTCGGCAATGACGACTCCTTTGTGATGGCCCGCCGCTTGGCCAAGGAGGAAGGCATCCTCTGTGGCATCTCCAGCGGCGCAAATGTTCACGCCGCTCTAGAGGTAGCACGTCGACCTGAAAATTCAGGAAAAATGATTGTCACTATTGCTTGCTCAACGGGGGAACGATATTTAAGCACACCATTGGCTGAGGAAGCTCGCGCGCAGGTGGGCAGTTAATCCGGCTTTGGCTTTTCATTAAGACAACTAAAGAACCGAATGGACTATTCGCTTTCTAGTCGTGCGGCATCGCTTGCTCCTTCAATGACACTAGCCATTTCGGCCAAGGCTAAAGAATTACGTGCGAAGGGGGAGGATGTCATCGGCTTTGGTGCAGGAGAGCCGGATTTTGACACGCCGCAGCACATTAAGGATGCAGCGGCGCAGGCGTTGGTCGACGGCTTCACCAAGTACACGGCAAGTAGCGGCATTCCGGAATTACGCGAAGCTGTCGCCGACAAGTTCCAGCGCGACTACGGCGTCAAGTACGAGCCAAGCCAAGTGATCGTCAACTGCGGCGGCAAACACTCCTGCTTCAACGTCATCTACGCCACTTGCGAGGCCGGCGACGAAGTGATCATCCCCGCGCCATATTGGCTTAGCTACCCTGAGATGGCCAAGCTCGCCGGGGCTAAGCCGGTGATTCTCGACACCACCGACGAAACCGAATTCAAAGTTACGCCTGAGCAGTTGCGTGCAGCCATCACGCCGAGGACCAAGCTATTCATCCTCAACTCGCCGAGCAACCCCACTGGCTCCGTGTACTCGGGGGATGAAATTAAGGCGCTTGGCGACGTTTGTGTCGAGAAAGGCGTGCTCATCATGAGCGACGACATTTACGAAAAGCTGGTTTACGATGGAGCCAAGTTCACCAGCGTCACCGGTTTCTCCGACGAACATCTGGCTCATACCATTATCGTGCACGGCTTAGCCAAGGCCTACTCGATGACCGGCTGGCGAATCGGATTCCTCGCCGCACCCAAGCCGATTGCACAGGCCATAAATGCGGTGCAAAGCCACAGCACCAGCAACGCGACTTCGTTTGCCCAAAAGGGAGCCGTCGCCGCGCTCAACGGCCCGCAGGATCACCTCGATGACTGGCTGGCAAAGTTCGACGAACGCCGCCGCTACGCCGCCGGACGACTAAACAACATGTCCGGCATCAGCTGCATCAACAGCAAGGGCGCATTTTACCTGTTTCCGAATATGTCCGGGACCGGTCTGAAGTCCGCCGAGTTTTGTGAGCGCCTACTCGAGCAGGCCAAGGTAGCGGCTGTCCCCGGCATCGCCTTCGGCGCGGACAACAACTTCCGCATCAGCTACGCCACCAGCATGGAGAACATCCAAGCTGGCATGGCACGTCTGGAGGACTTCTGCAAAACCCTATAGCCTGGGAGAGCGGCAAGGACACTGATTTACAACAATTTATCTTTGCCCAGCCGTAAAATCTTTGCCCAGAAATAATCCTCTCCGATCCTTAAAATCTGCGTCTCTCTTTTCGCCGCGTCTCTGTGTGATCTTTTTGGATGACGAGGACGAAGCGTTTCGGGGCACTGGGGACAGGGCCCTCTATATTTTGCCATTGGCCAAGCGATTCCCGGAATAGCTTGAACGTTCGACTTTTCTTGTGTTGCTGAGGGGGGGTTGTAGCTTCCCTCTTTGCACGTGGGTCGGCTTGCATGGGCTCTTTATTCTATAAAACAAAATGTTTTTTTTCTGAGAATCGGTGGCGGGCGGCGTTTACGCTGATCGAGTTGCTGGTAGTCATTGCCATTATTGCAATTTTAGCGGCTTTGCTGTTGCCGGCCCTGGCCAAGGCGAAGGATCAGGCCCGCTTGACCAATTGCCTATCGAACCAGCGACAGTGGGGGTTGGGTATGCAGTTGTATCTTGTGGATAACGAGGACTCGTTGCCCCGTGACGGGATGGGTGCCAACGGGCGTTATCCCGGCTCCCCGCCGCCGACCGGTGCGCCGAAGGATCCCAGCGCTTGGTTTAACCTGTTGCCGCCGTTCATGGGCGAGAGAACGCTCGAACAGTATTGGAAACGGCCGACAGTGGTGTATCAGGACAACGTCAAAAATCTACCGTTCCCCGGCAAGCAGGGGAAGATTTGGCACTGCCCGAACGCTGGGATGACGACGGAGGAATTGAAGCAGTTGAAGGGAGGCGGGCGGCATGGGTTTTTCAGCTACGCGATGAACATCGACCTCAAGCGCGGGACGGTGAACTCCTACATGCCGTATCCAAAAATGCCCAAGGCGACCGATCTGCCCAATCCCTCTGCGACTGTAGGCACGATGGACATGTATTTCAGTTCGTCGGAGGGACTGGGGAATCCGTACTACTCGGTAAACCCGGCGGCGCGGTGGCGGGCATTCCCAGAGCGACATAAGGGGCAGGGCGGTGTGCTGTCGTTTATTGACGGGCATGCGGCCTATTTTTCGCGGCACTCGGTCACCAACGGCGCGGGCACATTCGAGGGACCGAACTCTGACGTGATCTGGAATGCGCCATTCCGAAAATAATTTGATCAAAATCGTACCATGAAAAAAGGACTTATACTTTTGCCGGCAGTAATTGGCCTTGTGACGGCGACGGCTGAGGTGGTGCTCGAGGAATCTTTCACCTACGACGACGGCCCGATTGTCGAACAGGCGGCGGACACTTGGAAAAACCACAGCGGCTCAAGCGCACAGGCAGAGGTTTATGAGGGGCAGCTCATCTTGACACAGTCCGGCTCGGAAGACTTTCACGCGAAGCTTGCTGGCGGGCCTTATGAGAAATCCAGCGGCGGCACGATGTATGCGTCGTTCGATGTGGAGTTTACGGAGCTGCCCATAGGCGGCGGGAGCTATTTTGGGCATTTCGCGGACGACGGCTTTGGCTATCGGGCGCGGATCATTGCCCAAACCACTGGCGCGGAAGAGGGCACGTTCCGGATCGGCGTCAGCTCGAAGGGCAAGCAATCCACGGCTCTGGTGGTGAACGATCTTTACCTCGATACTGTATACAAGGTGGTTATCGCGATGAGCCTCGTAGATGCCAGCACGACGCTATGGATCGACCCGGACGACGATTTGGCCGGGGGCGTCACCACCACCGATAGTGGCTCCGCTGTGGACGTGACGGGCTTTGCATTCCGGCAGGCCAAAAACATCGGCGTAATGTTGATCGACAACCTGAAAGTTGGGACGAACCTCGCCGACGTGACGGACAGCACCGGCGGCAATGACCTTGCTATCCTCTCGCATCCGGTGTCGCAGACCGTGCTCGCCGGCAAGACGATCTCGTTTTCCGTCATGGCTAGCGGCCTGGAACCGCTAGCGTATCAGTGGAGTAAGGACGGCG
>DBNL01000066.1:31781-32365 GCA_002299785.1 Verrucomicrobia bacterium UBA673 | reverse complement strand
GATGCCGGCGACTATGTGGTGACTGTCAGCAACGTCGATGGTGCAGCGGCGAGCGACACGGCCACGCTTGAGGTGCAGGACTCACCCGGCGGCGACGCGGTCACCATCAAGTATCTGCGCTCGTTGGTGGATGACAACCGCGAGCCGTCCGACACCAAGACGATTTTCACCGCCGAGGGCATCGTCACTACCCACACGAACATGACAGGCGGCAGCCACTCGATGTTCTATTTTCAAGACGACACGGCTGGGATCGCGGTCTACTTCCGTAGCGGCAAATCGAGCCATCCAAAAGCTGGAGACAAGGTGCGTGTCTCCGGGCCGCTGGGCCATTATAACGGCCTTCTTCAGTTCGTGCCAGATGCCGGTAATGCCATGCATTTGGTAAAGGTTGTGAGCAGTGACAATGCTTTGCCTGAGCCGACCAAGCTCGATTTCATGAAGTGGGATGACTACGCCGCGATGGAGGCACTCGAGGGCTTGCTCGTGGTCGCCACCGAGGTGGAGGTTGATACGGGAGGCGACTCGAAATTTTCCAGCGGAGCCAACTACACACTGACCGACGCCAACGGGATGACGTTCAC
>DBNL01000066.1:9661-31406 GCA_002299785.1 Verrucomicrobia bacterium UBA673 | reverse complement strand
ACGGCCGTCACCGTCACCGGCGTGCTCTCGCAGTACATGCGCGATCAGCCGCGGGAGGGCGGCTACCAGTTGATGCCGAGGCGTATTGAGGACATCTCTGGTCCGAAGCTGCCGACGATCGAGTTCACGCTGAAGTACGAGAACTTGATTCGCCCCGGGCGACCGCTCGAGAGCTCGCGCACGGATCATTTTCTGCTGTATGGCGAGACGGCGATAATTGAGGCCGTGGTGAAATCGCCCTCCGGCAGCGAGATCACGGTGACCCAGACTGGCGACTGGGTGCTCTCGGCGAATCCCGCCAGCGAAGTCACAGCTAGGTTAGTGCTGACCGCCGATAAGGAAGATTTCGGGGAATCGTTCGACGTTTCACTTGAGGCAGAGAACAGTGAAGGCGTGCATACGTTGGCTTGGGATGTTTATGTGCCAAGCGAGGCAGAGCAGCACGTGGCAATCACCGAGTTTTTGGCCAACCCGACCGGCAATACGACGGCTGGCCATTACAACCCGCTGCACCGTGAGACGCCGAGCGAATCGAACTTCCTCAGCGTCGAGGATGAGTTCATCGAGATCGCAAACCTTGGCCAAGCGGATGTGGACATGGCCGGCTGGAGCCTCTCCGACGCCGTAGCGCTGAGGAGCAACTTTTATGAGGGCGATGTTCTGGCCAAGCGCGGCGCGGTGATCGTGTATGGCGGTCGGTTGTCCGGCTCGGAGCCGGTGCTTGATGATGGAATACTCGCTTTGCCGGCGACAGAGGGCACGAGTGGGCTGGGCCTCAACAACAGCGGCGATACAATCACTCTGCGAAACGCCGACGAGCACGTGATTGACCGGATTAATTTCAGTAAAACGTCAAGCAAAGGCTCGATGACGCGGGATTCCGGCCTAAACGGGGCGTTTACGGATCACAGCACAGTAGCCGACGCGTCCGTCTCGGCTGGCGTTTGGCCAAGTGGTGCTCCGTTCACGGAGGATCCGACAGTGGAGATTCCTGAGATCAAAATTACCGTCAATCTGGCCGATGGCGAGATCCACTTGAGATGGAGAGCGAGTCCTACGGCAAACTACACGGTACGGACAAGCAATTCGGTGGCTGGGCCGTACACGCCGGCGGGGAATAAATTAAAGTTCGATGACAGCATGGGCTCCTTCAGCACTAAGGCCGACCGAGCGGCGCAGTTTTTCACCATTCATGCCAAGTAACTTATTGTGAGCTTGCAAAAGTTTTTCATCGCCGCCGCTGTTGTCATTTTGTCGGGGCCACTTGGCCTGGCGCAGCAGACCTTTCGCGTGGCGACGTACAACGTGGAGAATTTCATCTTAGAGCCGATCCAGAATCGGCCGCTTAAGAAGCCGTTCGCGCAGGCGAAGATTGTCGAGAGTATCCTCGCGGCCAAGCCGGACGTAATCGCGCTGCAGGAGATGGGCAAAAAAACGGCGCTGATCAAACTGCAGGCCGCGCTCAAGGCCAAGGGACTTGACCTGCCGCACGTGGAGCATCTGTTAGCGTTCGACCCGGCGATTCACGTCGCGTACCTGAGCCGTTTCCCGTTCAAGAAAATCACGCGGCATGACAACGAAAGCTTCCTGCTCAACGGTCGGCGGCTGCACGTGAGCCGCGGGTTTGCGGAGGTGGAGATTGCGCTGGGAGACTACTCGTTTTCGCTGATCACCGCGCACCTGAAATCCAAGCGGAAAGTGTCGGTAGCGGACGAGGCGGAGATGCGTTTGCAGGAGGCGTTGCGGCTGCGGCGCATCATTGATGCCAGGCTCAAGGCCAATCCAGAAGTGAACTTAGCCGTGCTCGGCGACTTCAACGACTACTATAATTCAAAGCCGCTCAAGGCGCTCGTCGGTCGCGGAAAATCGAAGCTGGTGGATGCGCGTCCCGGCGAAAAAAATGGTGACGGCGGTTCGAACCGGATCAATGCAAAATGGTTTCCGCGTAATGTGTCGTGGACGCATTTTTACGGTGTGGAGGATTTATATAGCAGGATTGATTACATCCTGCTTAGCCCCGGTATGGAGAGGGAATTGGATCGTACCAACTCGTGGATTCCAGTCGTAGCGAACTGGGGCCACGGCTCTGATCACCGTCCGGTGGTGACGACGTTCGTAGCCCGGGACAAATGAGCCCGCCGCTTTTTCTTCATGGTTGAAATCGGTTCGGGCGATCGTATAGTGCGCCTCCCTTTCGGGATGGCAAGAGCAACTCAAGCCGTCCTAGGGCGTGCGGCTACTCGCTGACTACATCAAATGCTTGCGCGACCAGACCTACCTGAGCTTGTGATAACGGACAAACCTGACACGCAAAAGGACCTGCTGCCGGCGCTGGCCCGAGTGGTGCGCGGCACGTCGATTTTATTCTGGGGGCTGCCGATCGCGATGGTCATCAGTGTTATGGCCACCATTTCAAACTGGACTGATGCTGCCTGGCCGATGGGCATGCTCATGGCCCCGGTGGCGTTCGGCATGCTGTGGTACGGACTGTGGTTGCTGGGCAGTTTCCAGCCGCAGGAACGCGTCTGGCAAGCGGCACTCGGCCAGGCGAAAATCATTGGCCTGTTCAGCCTTGGCCTGTCGCCGTTTTTACACTGGCATCACCGCGTGCCGGACGAGCTATACTTCGCCTACGTTGTTTGGCTGCTGGCGTTGGGATTCGTATTTTATTTGATGTCACTAAACAAAATGCTGGCTCGCCTCGCTGCCATGATGCCGGATGAGACGCTTCGGGTTGAAGCCCGGTTTTTCTCCCGTATGAACCGTGTGTTGTTGGCCATGACGCCGATCGGCTTTGGCGTTATTTACCTGTTTTCTTTTATGGAAGATTTGCCGGAAATCCTCTTTCGAGTCGTGGCCCTAGCGGCCAATTTGCGACCTTGGCTGTTCATGGCATTCGTGCTGATTCCTGTATCCATGACCATGTCGCTTCTGTGGAAAATCAAGGAGTCCATCCTCGCCAGTGTCTTCAATTCCAGGCAGTAACGCTTGGACGAGGAACAGTGAGCAGCTGGAGGGAAAGAATGAGAGGAAAGATGGGACTGAGATGAGCGTAGGGCATCAGGATTCAAAAAATTAATACTGTGAATCCTGAAAATCCGCGTCACGACTTGAAACTGAAAACTGAAAACTTTACTTTCCACCACTTCAACGTATGAAAACCAAGATTCTTCTCACGATAGCCTTTACGCTGGTCTCCTCAACCCTCTCCGCCGAAGACGCCCGCTGGTGGAAGGGCAACCTCCACACTCACTCTCTCTGGAGCGATGGCGACGACTATCCCGAGATGATCGCCGACTGGTACCGCAGCAACGGCTACCACTTTCTCGGCATCTCCGACCATAACGTTTTAGCCGAGGGCCAGCGCTGGATTCACCGTGAGAAAAACGCCGGCGGCCAACGTGCATTTGACAAATATATGAAACGTTTCGGCGATGACTGGGTTGAGCACAAAGTTGTCAATGGTGTCCCGCAGGTCCGGCTCAAGACTTACGCCGAGTATCGCCCGAAGATGTCCGTGCCAGGGAGCTTTTTGCTGATACAGAGCGAGGAACTTTCCGACCAGTTCCAGGGCCGGCCGATTCACATCAACGTTACCAACATCAAGAAACAAATCCCGCCTCAGGGCGGAGCCGGTGTGGCGGCGACCATGCAGAAAAATATCGACGCTGTGCTTGCGCAGCGCAAGGCCACCGGGCAGCCGATGTTCCCGCATATCAACCACCCTAATTTTGGCTGGGCGATTCAGCCGGCCGACATGATCCAGTTGCGAGGAGAACAGTTTTTTGAGGTGTACAACGGCCACCCGGCGGTACGGAACTACGGTGACAGCAAGCACCTCAGCACCGGGCAGATTTGGGATGTGATTAACGCATACCGGATTGGCGTGCACAAATTGCCGTTGATGTTCGGTTTGGGAACCGACGACGCACACAACTACCACGATCTCGCCGTCGGACAGAGCAACACCGGTCGGGGCTGGGTGATGGTCCGCGCAAAGGCGCTTACGCCGGAGTCGATTATTGCGGCGATGGAGCGTGGTGATTTTTACGCCTCAAGCGGCGTGGCCGTAGGCGACATCCATCTGGCCAGTCGCACTTACAGCTTTCGCATCCAGCCTGAAAAAGGCGTGACATACACCACTCAGTTCATTGGCACGCGAAAGAACTTCAAGAGCAGCCCCGACTTGTCAAAGCGCAACGCGCTCAAGCCAAGCGAGGCCGGGATCGGCGAGATCCTTGGCCAATCGCAGTCGCTCGAGCCAAGCTACACTTTCAACGGGGACGAGCTATACGTCCGCGCTGAAATAAGGTCGTCTAGAAAGAAAGCCAATCCCTACGCCATCGGGGAACACGAGCGCGCCTGGCTCCAACCCGTTCGCCCTAGGAAATAATTGTCTTACATGAACGTGAAACGAACAGTCCTTTTTATTCTGCTTGGATTTTGGGTGGCGAGGGGGTTTGCGGCGGGGAGTGTACCGGCGGATTATCAGCCGGAAGCACAACGTTTGACGCAGGCGGCGACGAACAGCTTGTTTGGGTTTTCGCGCTTGGCCACGATGTGTGACACCTTTGGTCCGCGCTTTACTGGCTCGAAAAATCTTGAGGCAGCTATCGACTGGTGTCTCGCTGAGATGAAAAAAGACGGCTTCCTAAACGTTCGGGGAGAGGAAGTTACCGTCCCTCGCTGGGTTCGAGGTAGCGAGTCGATTGAGTTGCTTCTACCTCGCCGCCGCGAGATGCCAATGCTCGGTTTGGGCGGCAGCATCGGCACGCCACCTGAAGGCATTATGGCGGACGTGTTGGTGGTCTCCGGGTTTGACGATCTCAAGAATCGCGCCTCTGAGGTCAAAGGGAAAATAGTACTCTTCAACGTACCTTTCACTGAGTATCGAGAGACGGTGATCGTCCGCACGCAGGGGGCAATTCATGCGGCGAGGGCCGGGGCAGTGGCGAGTCTGATTAGGTCGGTTGGGCCGTTTTCGATGCAGACGCCTCATACCGGGGGAATGTCGTATGCCGATGGCGTAAAGAAAATCCCGCATGCCGCTCTCTCGCTGGAGGACGCCAACATGCTTTCGCGGATACAGGCCCGCGGCGAGCCGCTCCGCGTGAGGCTCAAGATGGGGGCACGCACGCTGGCCGATGGCATTTCACGGAACGTCGTTGCGGAGATCCCCGGAACGGAGAAACCGGAGGAGATCGTCATCGTCAGCGGCCACATCGATTCATGGGATGTTGGCCAGGGGGCGATGGACGACGGTGGCGGCTGTCTTGCCGCGTGGGAGGCTGCGCGATTGATGCTTCGGCTTGGCCTGCAGCCAAGGCGCACCGTGCGTGTGGTACTGTGGACGAATGAGGAGAATGGCATACGTGGGGCCATACAGTATGCCAAGCGGCATGAGGCGACCCTAGCCAAGCATACGCTGGCGATCGAGTCAGATGCCGGTGTGTTCCAGCCTACCGGCTTCGGTTTTTTGGGCAGCGGACGCGGTATGGAAATTATCCAGAGCGTTGGCAAACTGCTCGACCCCATCAGCGCGGGCAAGATTGCCAAGGGCTGCCGCGGGGCGGATGTGCTCAAGCTCGTGCGTGGTGGCGTGCCAGTCATGCATCTCGAGGTCGATCGCGAGAAATACTTTTGGTACCACCACACAGACGCAGACACGATCGACAAGCTAGATCCGGCGGAGTTTAACCGCTGCGTGGCCGCGATGGCCGTGATGGCCTACGTCATCGCCGACCTCCCGGAAACGCTGCCACGCTGATTTAAGGGGATAAACAGACTGATTCTAGGCTCAGGATTTTGAATATCCGGGCGTGCGGTGGCGTTCTTTCTGGGCTAATTTTCGCCGGCTTAATGTTTTCGAAATTGCACAAAATCACTTTTTTGGCACTGGTAGGACTCTTTAGCCAAGCACTTGGCGCGGCGGAGGAAACCAAGCCCACCGTCGTGCCGACTAGCCAAGCGAAGTTCAATCCAGACATCCTCCCGATCTTGAAGGATATCTGTTTTGGCTGCCATGGCAATAAGCGGGCCAAAGCGGAACTGAACCTTGAGTTGTTCAGTGCCAGCCCGGATTTCTTTAAGGACGGTCGTACATGGGAGCACGTAAGCGAGATGCTGCGCCACCGCGAGATGCCGCCGGAAAACAAAAAGCAGCCGACTGAAGATCAGCGAATCATGCTGATCGAATTCATAGACAAGGAGTTGGCCAAGTTTGACTGCTCTAACCCGACCGTTCCGGTCAATCCCGGCCGTGTCACTCTGCGTCGGCTCAACCGCAACGAGTATAACAACACGATTCGCGACCTGTTTGGCGTGGACTATCAGCCAGCAGCGGATTTCCCGAACGACGAAGTTGGTTACGGCTTCGATAATATCGGCGACGTGCTCTCGATATCACCGATCCTGATGGAAAAGTATTTGCGTGCGGCAGAGGAAATCACGGCACAGGCTATCCGCACCGACATCCCGGCTTACCCGCCCGAGGATGTCATCCGCACCAAGAAATGGGGCACGCGCAGTAATAACGGAGAGGTGCGCATTGAGAATGACAATCTTTGGGGATTGTTCCGTGAGGGAAGCATCGATATTCGCTACCCGTTCCGTAATGATGGCGAATACCTGCTGCAAATCAATGCGTACGCCACACTAGCTGGGCCGGAGCTTCCCAAGATGCAAATCAGTCTCGCCGGCAAACCGGTGAAGACATTTGAGGTTAACCAAACCGAGGAAAAACGGCGTAAATTTATTGTGAAACTCAATCCGGGCAAGGGGAATCACCGTATTTCCATCGCCTACATGAACAATTACGTGAACAACGACTCGCCCGACCCCACATTGCGTGGCGACCGCAACCTCTTCATTCGTGGAACCAAAATAATTGGCCCTCTCGATGCTCCACAACCGAAGCTGCCGGAGTCGCATCGGCGGGTGATTGTTCGTCAACCAAACTTGACCGAGGTTCGAGATGTCGCCCGGGAGTCATTGACTCTATTTGCAGGGAAGGCATTTCGCCGGCCGGTTTCAGAAAAAGAGATCAACCGGCTGCTGACGTTTGTTGATATGGCCCTTGCCGATGGCGGTTCGTTTGAGCTGGGAATGCAATTGGCAGTACAGGCCATCCTAATTTCGCCCCACTTTTTGTTTCGATGGGAATTGGACACCCGGCCAAGCGGGGACGACCCGATCCGCGAGTTGACTGACTGGGAGCTTGCATCGCGATTGTCCTACTTCATTTGGAGCAGCATGCCGGATGACGAACTTCGTCGCTTAGCCAAACGGGGGAAACTTTCCGAACCGGATGTGATGCGGGCTCAGATTCGCAGGATGATCGCCGATCCGAAGTCCGATGCGCTGATTGAGAACTTTGCCGGTCAGTGGCTGCAGATTCGCAACCTCAGTGGCGTTACTCCGGACCCGGGCAGTTTTCCCACGTTCAACGACACTCTCCGGCTAGCCATGAAGCGGGAGACGGAAATGTTCTTCGGCGCACTGATGCGCGAGGATCGGAGTGTGCTGGAATTGATCGATTCCGACTTCACTTTCCTCAACGAGCGGCTCGCAAAGCATTACGGCATCGACGGTGTTGAGGGGTCGGCTTTTCAGCGGGTGAGCTTAGCCAAGGGCAGCGGCCGAGGCGGCATCCTGACCCATGCGAGCATTCTCACTATCACCTCCAACTCCACGCGCACCTCCCCTGTGTTGCGTGGCAAATGGATTCTGGAGCAGATTCTCGGCACTCCTCCGCCGCCTCCACCTCCCGATGTCGAGGAACTGGAGGAAGACGAGGAGGCGATCACCAGCGGCTCGCTTCGTGAGCGCTTGGAGAAGCATCGCGAGAAAACCGAATGCGCCACCTGCCATTCCAAGATGGACCCTCTCGGGTTCGCGCTGGAGAACTTCGACGGCATCGGTGCATGGCGTGATGTAGATGGCAAATTCCCGATCGACCCCTCTGGCGAACTACCCACTGGTGAGCAGATCAGCGGACCAGATGGACTAAAAAAAGTACTAAAATCGCGTGAAACTTTTATTCGTACGCTGAGCGAAAATCTGCTAACTTTTTCTCTTGGCCGTGGTCTAGAATATTTCGACAAGTGCGCGGTAGATGAAATATGTCGGGAATTGAAGGCGAACAATTACCGGTTCTCCGCGCTGCTCGGCGGCGTAGTTAATAGTAAACCGTTTAAGTATAGCAACTTGCAGGCAGAGGAAGATGAGTAAAAATCATATTCACAGGCGAACCTTCTTGAAAGGCCTTGGGGCTGCTGTGTCACTCCCGATGCTGGAAAGTATGTCCCCGGTGAAGGCACTGGCTAGTTCCTCTGCCCAACCGCCGGTACGCATGGCGTTCATGTTTGTGCCAAACGGAGTCCACCTACAGGAATGGAAACCGGCAGCCACGGGTGTACACTATGATTTGACACGCATCCTTAAGCCACTCTCGCCCGTGAAGCGCGATCTTACTGTTATCAGCGGGTTGACACAGGACAAAGGCCGAGCCAATGGCGATGGTGCCGGCGATCACGCCCGCTGCGCTGGGGTATTCCTGACCGGCGTACAGCCACTCAAGAGTCAGGGTTCGGAGATTCGCGCGGGGGTTTCCGTGGACCAGTTTGCAGCGAAGAAAATCGGGCACAAGACCAGGTTCGCATCACTGGAACTGGGCACCGAGCGTGGCCGACAATCCGGCAAATGTGACTCCGGCTATAGCTGCGCCTACTCCAATAACGTTTCGTGGCGCGACGCAGCCACCCCGATGACAAAGGAAACCAATCCCCGACTGGTTTTCGAGCGACTATTTGGCAACGACTCCAAGGGTGAGCGCAATGAAAGTCTCGCTAGGCGCCAGCGTTACCGGAAGAGCATCCTCGATTTTGTCCTGGAAGATGCGAAGACCCTGACGCGGAAAGTCAGCGGCAACGACCGCATGAAGCTCGATGAATACCTCACGGCAGTTCGCGAAATCGAGCAACGTATCGAGCGAGCTGAGGGTGAAAGTGCAATGCATCCCAACGTATTGGCCGGTCTTGAGAAACCAGAAGGCGTCTCGAGCAGCTACGAGGCGCACATTCGCCTAATGGGTGAAATGATGATTCTCGCATTTCAAACTGACGTGACTCGCGTTTCGACGTTCATGCTGGCCAACGCCGGCTCAAACCGCAGCTACCGCAACATTGGCGTCAACGAAGGTCATCACTCGCTTTCGCATCACCAAAATGACCCTATCAAGCTGGACAAGATTTCCCGGATCAACACGTTCCACGTTCAACAGCTCTCGTATATCATTCAGAAGATGAAATCGATTCCTGAAGGCGACGGCTCATTGCTTGATAATACCATGATCGTCTACGGTAGTGGCATCAGTGACGGCAACAAACACAACAACGAGAACCTACCCATCCTGTTGGCCGGGCGTGGCGGCGGGTTGGTTCGTCCTGGGCGCCATATCCAGTACTCGGAGGACACGCCGTTGAACAACCTGTTCGTGACTATGCTCAACCATATGGGCGCTACGACGGACTCCTTCAACGACAGCACGGGACACCTCCCTTTCTTGTCCTAACCTGGCGTTTTGAAGAACGAATTTACATCCCGCCCAAGGCGGGATTTTTTTCGCGCATGAAGTTTTTTAAGACGGTTTCCGCCATACTCCTTGGCGTCGTACTGGCAAATGCCGGCGAGGTGGAGGACTTGATCGGGGAACTCGGTAGCGATGACAAGGTCAAGCGCCGTGAGGCAGCCCGGTCGCTCGCCCTGCTTGGCCCTGCGGCCAGGGCCGCGGTTCCTGCCCTCATCAAAGGGCTCGACGACGAAGAGGAACAGGTCTTCTTTTGGTCCGTCACGGCGCTTGCGAAAATCGGGCCAGATGCCCATGAGGCCACCCCGGAGCTCATCAAGCGACTCAAGCGGAGCGAGCGTCGTTACAAGGACCAGGTCCATGTGCGGATCGTCCATGCGCTCACGCAAATCGGCACCGCTGCCGTACACGAACTCATCGGGGCGCTTAGTTCCGAGCACAGATCGGTTCGCCTAGGCGGCGTCCGAGTGCTGGGCAACCTCGGCTTCGCCTCACGTGAGGCTGCACCTCGGCTGTTCGACCTGTTGGCTGATGACTCCGAAAGCGTCCGCTTCTCGGCTGGATCCGCGCTTGGCCGGATTGGCGATGTGGCTTATCCGCAAATCATGCAGGGGCTTTCGGCTGAAAGCGCCTTGGTTCGCACGGCTGCAGCCCACGCGGTCGTTTGGATCCCGGCGAACTCGCGCCCCGCGATACACTTGGCCAAGCGCTTGGCGAAGGAGACGGATAACGAGACCAAGGTTGCCGGGCTGAACGCCCTGACCCGAATTGGATTTGATGGCGAACGGTTGCTCGGACTGCTTCTGCCATCACTGGACTCGGAAGAGCCCAGGCTGCGGCAGGAAGCCCTCAGCGGCATCCTGAGCCTTCGCCCCAACAGCAGGTCTGCGGTGCCACACCTGATTGACCGCTTGGTTGCGGAAGACCCTTCCAAGCGAAAGCAGGCAATCGATCTGCTTGGCCGCATGGGCCACGATGCCTCCGTTGCCGTACCCAAGCTCATTATAAGGCTTGGTAAAGCGGATGAGGAAGAAAAACGCTCTATACGAAATGCACTCGTCGAAATGGGGCCGGCCTCAATCCCGAGCCTCCTCAATTCGGCAATGGAAATTCCCCTGACCAAGTTGTTGGGCGAGACATGGCAGGCAGATTGCATTGGTGGCATCGGCATCCAGGCGGTGTCGAGTCTGACGAACTCGTTGAAGGAAAATCCCGGTAATGGAGCCGGGTTGTTGTCGCTCGTTGCACTTCAAAAGATTGGTGACAAATCTCCCACAACACGCCAGGGGATCCTCCCATGGCTGGAACACGAACAGGCGGTGTTCCGTGGGGCGGCACTCAGGGCGCTCGTTGCCTCATCGACGAAACCGAACACGTTGATGCCCCGGTTGCAGGCGGCCATGGGTGACTCCAACTCACTCGTTCGGCAGGCGGCGATGGATGCACTTGCCAGCCTCGGCTCAAGCGCGAAGGGCGCAACCACCGCTCTGGTCAATAGCCTCGACGATAAGGACGCCGCAGTTCAGTTAAGTGCCATCCGGGCGATCGGCAAGTTGGAAAGCGACGACTCCGCCCTGGCCGAGCGGCTTGTAAAGTTTCTCGACGGTGCTAACCCTGAGACGCGCCTAGCTGTGGTCGTCTCCCTTGGGGGGTTTCGGAGGCTGCCCGATTCGGCCGTGAACAGCCTGGTGGACGTACTTGAAGTTGAGGACGCCGAAACGAAGTCAACCGTGTTTGGCGCATTGGCCAAACTGGGCTCTTCAGCAAAACCGGCGCTACCCGCCCTTAATTCAGCCCTGAATCATGAAAATGAAGTGGTCCGCACCTCGGCGTTGAAGGCGCTGGCCAAGGTGGAGTCTGACAAGGGCAGGCTGCTCAACGCACTTCAGGCCAAGCTCGACGACAAGGCGTCTTCGGTTAGGCACACGGCCATTCTTGAACTGGGGGAACTTGGCTCAGATGCCCGGCAGGCCGGTCCGGCACTCTTCGCTCGGTTTGACACGACCGACGACCGGCAGGTCACGATGAAGGCGTTGCGAAAAATCCGTGTGCGCGACGTGCAACTCTACATTTCTATTCTCAACAACGAGGAGCCTCTGGTGCGTTTTTTCGCCTGTCAGGCGTTGAGACGTGCTGGCAAAAACGCCAAGCCAGCCGAGGAGGAACTCCGCAAGCTGCAAAAAGACAGCTATGACTTTGTTCGTCGCGAGGCCCGCCGCGCTTTGGAGTCGATCGAATAGCCGGGTTTTCCTGAGAAAACACACTTGCAATCGGCTAGGCCATGCGTATGTTGCCCCGCCGCTGGGTTCCGTAATTGCGGGTAGCCCGTTTGAAGCTGAGAAACAACTGTTAACCGAGTAACCAACCTTTAACCCGGTCGCTCCGTCTTTGGACGCCTTTCATGAGCCACCGGTTTTTCCAGGGAAACTTACTCCCATTTATAAATAATATAGTGTCATTAACCATGGAAGAGGCCATGGCGCAGAGCCAAATCAGCTATGTCGCCGGCCAAATAGTCAAAGGGACGGTCATTGAGATTCGTCAGAAGGAAGTCATGATCGACATCGGCTACAAGAGCGAAGGCTCGGTGCCGAGGAACGAGTTTTCTGATCACAACGAGGAGGAATTAAAGCTGGGCGACGAGGTCGACGTTCAAATCGTTCGCCTCGAGGATCGCGAAGGCATGGTCGAGCTGTCGCACGAGCAGGCCATTTTCAAGCAGAACTGGGAGAACATTAAAACCATCTGCGAGGAAGGCGGCTGCATCAAGGGACGTGTCAAGGCAGCGGTCAAAGGTGGGTTGATTGTGAACGTTGGCGTGGAGGCTTTCCTGCCCTCGTCACAGATCGACATCATCACCCCACGGGATCTGGATGTCTTCGTCGGTAACACCTACGATTTTAAGGTAATGAAGCTCAACCTTGAGCGGCAGAACATTGTGCTCAGCCGCCGCGAGTTGATTGAGGAGGAACGCTCTGCCAAGCGCGCGAAGCTCCTAGATGACATGATGCCGGGAGATGTCCGCAAGGGCACCGTCAAAAACCTCACCGACTTCGGCGCATTCATCGACCTAAACGGCCTCGACGGCCTGCTGCACATCACTGACATGAGCTGGGGCCGCATCACGCACCCCTCGCAGATGCTGGCGGCCGGTCAGGAGCTCGAGGTGGTCGTGCTCGACGTCAACAAGGAAAGCGAGCGCGTTAGTCTCGGGTTGAAACAAAAAGAGGCCAATCCATGGGACAAGATTGAGGAGAAATATCCCACGGGAGGCAAGGTGTCCGGCAAGGTGGTCAACCTCATGCCTTACGGTGCATTTATAGAGTTGGAACCCGGGGTCGAGGGATTGGTTCACGTCAGCGAATTGTCCTGGACCAAGCGTATTAACAAGCCCTCCGAGGTGCTCAAGGCCGGCGAAGACATCGAGGCCGTCGTGCTTGGCATTAATCAGGACGAGCAGAAAATCTCCCTTGGTATACGTCAACTCGACACCAACCCATGGGATTTGGCCGAGGAGAAATACAAGGTCGGGGCAAAGGTGTCCGGCAAGATTCGCAACCTCACCAGTTACGGCGCTTTTATGGGGCTGGAGGAAGGGCTCGATGCTATGATCCACGTCTCAGACATATCATGGACTCGCAGGGTCAACCACCCGTCCGAGGTGTTGAAAAAAGGAATGGACGTCGAGGCACAGGTGCTCGAGGTCGATCGGGAAAACCAGCGCATCTCCGTTGGCATCAAGCAGCTTGACGATGATCCGTGGGACAAGATCGACGAACTGTACAAGATCGGCGACCTCGTCGAGGGTAAGGTTTCCAAGCTCGCCAGCTTTGGAGCGTTCGTCGGGCTCGATCACGACATCGACGGCTTGGTGCATATCAGCCAAGTCAGCGAGGAGCGGGTCGAGAAGATCAAGGACATCCTCAATGTGGGGGAGGAAGTAACGGCCCGCGTGATCAAGATCGACCGGTCGGATCGCCGAATTGGCCTTTCAATCAAGGCGGCCAACTACTCCCAGGAACAGCTCAAGGAGGAGGAAGCCGTACTAGATGCCCTCAAGCCGGGCGAAGACCTGGTGGCGTTGCAACATGCCTTTGACACCTTCGGCGATGACGAAGGAGAGAGTAAGGCTGCGAGTACCAAGACAAAAGAGGAAGTCAGCGCCGTCGAAGAGCTTGAGGCTCCTTTAGAGACTGAGCCACTGACCGAGCGCGAGGAAGCTTCCGCCGAAACGGAAGCCAAGGGCGACGAAGCCAAACCGAGCGAGTAAGGTGACGCTTTAAATTGTTTTGCAACCGGGTAGGTTTTCCTACCCGGTTTTTTTTTGGACAAGTGGTCGGCTCTCGACTTTCAATGGACAAGTGGCCATAACAAGCCGCGTTTTATGGGCATCATCGAGGAACTGGAATGGCGTGGACTAATCTCCGACTGCACGGATCGGGAGGGGCTTGCACAGCACCTGGCTAAAGGGGCCGTGACGCTGTACTGCGGGTTCGATCCCACAGCCGACAGTTTGCACGTCGGCAGCCTTGTGCCCTTACTGGCGCTGCGCCGCTTTCAGCAGTTTGGCCATAAGCCGATCGTCGTCGCTGGCGGTGCGACCGGCGCGATCGGTGACCCCAGCGGCAAGAGCGCCGAGCGTCAGTTGCTCACCCACGATCAGCTCAAGGCTAACATTGAGGGGGTCAAGAAACAGTTGGCCAGTTTTCTGGATTTTGACAGTGAGGCTAACGCGGCATTGCTCGTTGATAACGCCGACTGGACTGCTCCACTTTCGTTCCTTGACGTGCTGCGCGACGTCGGCAAGCATTTCAAGGTTAACGCCATGATGGCCAAAGAGAGCGTGCGTGCGCGGATGGCGAATCGAGACGTCGGCATTAGTTTCACCGAGTTTAGCTACATGATCCTGCAGGCGCTCGACTTCGATCATCTATACAAGAAGAACGAGTGCGAACTACAGATCGGCGGCAGTGACCAGTGGGGGAACATCACCGCTGGCATCGACCTCATCCACCGCCGGCAGAACCGTCAGGCTTACGGCTTGACCATGCCTCTGATTACCAATTCGGATGGGACCAAGTTTGGGAAGACGGAGGCCGGCGCCGTATGGCTGGATGTGGCTCGCACGAGTATCTACCAGTTTTACCAATACTGGGTGCGCGTCGATGATCGTGACGTGGTTCGGTACCTTAATTTTTTCACCTTCCTCCCTCGCGACGAGATCGAGGTCTTGGCTAGGCAGCACATGGAGGAGCCCCATGCTCGCTTCGCGCACAAGGCCTTGGCCAGGGAGGCCACTGCGCTTGTCCACGGCGAAGAGGCCGCCAGCGAGGCCATCCGCGCCAGCGAGATTCTTTTCGGTGGTGCGCTGGACGGGATCACGGAGGCGACGTTCCGGGAGATTGCCGGTGAGGTGCCGACGCACGAAGTGGCGTTGGATCGTTTTGCTGGCGATGGGCTTTGGCTGCCTGAGTTGCTGCACGAGGCCGGCTTGGCCCAGTCGCGTGGCCAGTCGCGCAAGGACATCAAGGGTGGCGGTGTGTACGTGAACAGCAGTCGAATCGACGACGACCAGCACAAGCTGAAGACCGGCGACTTGTTGTTTGGCAAGTACCTTCTGTTGCGCCGGGGTAAGCGCAATTACGCCGTTGTTTTGGCCGGGGAGTTTCGATAAAGTTAGCGCGAGATGGAGCAACTCACGGAGATCACGGATGACGCTCTGGCACCGCAGGACGTGGGGTTGGATTGGTACGTGGCCCACGTGCGGCCGCGCTGCGAAAAAAAGCTCGTTGAGCACGGCAAAATCTACAACTTCTCAACCACCCTTCCTATTTACTCCAGCACCAAGAAATATCGCGGGAAGGTGGTGACGTTCCAAAAGCCGCTTTTCCCCGGCTACGTTTTTCTGCAGTTAAACCGAAAAACAAGAGAAGTGGCGATTCAGAGCAACTACGTCGCTAATATGCTAGAAGTCCATAATCAGGAGGAGTTCAAGGAGCAGCTGAGCGACATCATATTTGCGCTCGAGCAAAATGTGGATATCCGAGTCGAGCCAATGATTGGGAAGGGAAACCGAGTAATAATTAAGTCCGGCTCGCTCCAGGGTCAGGAGGGCTGGGTGGAAGATCGGTTCGGGATGACTACCGTGCTGCTGCGACTTGATTTCATTGGGCAAGCCGCCGCGATCAAGGTCGATGCTTCGATTCTAGAGCTGATTTAACCGAAATTCCAGACTCGCCTTTAAGAGGTGTTTTAGGCAGAGTTCGCGTTTCCAATGTCCGCTGCAAAAAAAGCTCCCAAGCGATCGGGGATTCTGGCTGGTGGAAACTGGATCATCGATCAGGTGAAGATGATCGATGTTTACCCCCAGCGAGAGCAATTGGCCAACATCACCGGGGCCACGGTCACCGGCACCGGCGGTTCGCCTTACAACCTGCTCATCAATCTGGCCAAGCTCGGGGTGGACATCCCGCTCGCTGCCGCCGGCCTAGTCGGCAAAGACGCTTTCGGCGACTTGATCCTTGCGGACTGCGCCAGTCACAAGATCGATACCAAGCTCCTCAAGGCCACCGCCGATGCCCCGACCTCCTACACCGATGTCATGACCGAGACTAAGGGCGGCAACCGAACGTTTTTTCACAACCGCGGCGCCAACGCGCTCTGGGGCGGCACCGATATTGATTTCAAAAAAACCAAGGCCCGTTTTTTTCACTTGGGCTACTTGCTTCTGCTCGACGGGATGGATAGCGCAGACAAAAATCATGGCACCAAGGCGGCCAAGCTTCTCGCGGCCGCGCAGACGGCTGGGCTGCGGACGAGCATTGATGCCGTGAGCGAGGACAGCGATCGCTTTGCCAAGATTATCACTCCTGCACTGCAGTACACCGACTACTGCATCCTGAACGAAATCGAAGCCGGCAAGACGACTGGTTTTAAGATTCGGCAAGACGATGGCAAACTGGACACCGTGGCGCTGCGGCATGCCTCCGGCGCATTGTTGCAGATGGGTGTCGGCGAACTGGTGGTGATCCACTTTCCCGAGGGCGGATTCGTGCGCACACGAAAGGGGGAGGACGTGCTACAATCCTCACTGCGTATCCCAGCAAGGGACATCGTGGGTGCGGCCGGGGCGGGGGATGCCTTCTGCACCGGCATGCTGCTTGGCCTGCACGAGGAATGGGATCTGGCTAAGTGCCTCGAGACGGCGGTCTGCGCCGCCGCCGCCTGTTTCTCCGAGCCATCCTGCACCGGTGGCATGAAATCGCTCCGCAGCGTGCAGGCTTTGGCTAAAAAATATAAATTCCGGCCAAGGCTCGAGCCTGAGTTTTGAAAAAATACCCCGCTTGATCAAGCGGGGCGATCACTAGATAATAACGTTTAGAGGTGAACTATTTATTCACACGCTCCATGTATTTTCCTTCACGCGTGTCTATTTTAAGCCGCTCGCCGTTCTTGATGAAGAGTGGCGCCTGAATTTTCTTCCCAGTCTCGAGGGTGACGGTTTTCATCACGTTCGTTGTGGAGTCGCCTTTCACCCCTTCCGGTGCATCGGTCACGGTGAGCACTACGCTCGACGGCAATTCCAGCATGGCCGGGTTGCCCTCGATGAACGTGATCTCGACCTCGCAGTTCTCGACCATGTAATCCACCGCATCACCGACCAGCTCCGGGATTATTGTCTCAGGTTCGTATGTTTCCGGATCGGTGAAAACGAAGTCGTCGCCGGCGCGATAGCTGTACTCCATCTTGCGGCGGTCGAGCGGAATTACGTCGACTTTCTCTGTGGAACTGAATCGAGTGTCTAACGATTTGCCCGTACGAATACTGCGCAGCGTGGCCTGGACAAACGCACGCGTCTTTGGGGGAGTGCGGTGGTGGCACTCCAGCACGATGGCCACCTCGCCCTTATGCTTGACGGCCATTCCTTTGCGAAGATCATTTCCTGAAGGCATGATTTGGGTACCGTTTTTTCAATAAACGGGGCGCGAAAGTAACGAACCCGGGCTTGATTTCAAGCCCTGATTTTCAAGTCGCAACCGGTTACTTGCGCGGGTCGTTCTTAAAACGGAACGGGGATTTGCCGGTTAGTGCGGTGCTGGTGATGGAGGGGCACCAGAATTTCTCGACGTGTTGCACGACCAGGTCGGTGCCGGCGAAGTGGCTTACGAAAGGCCGCTTTTTTGGGTTGTACATCGTATCGGTCATGTCTCGCATGAGGACGACGTTTTTGCCGATGGTGACCATTTGGCGGATGCCGACTGGGCGGCCGAGCACGCACATGTTGAGGTGTACGCCCATGAGGATGATGTTGTCGATGCCGTGCTGCGCGAGTAGGTTGTATGCCTCCTGTCCGTTGTCTGTGATTGCGTCACGTTCGTCGTCGATTTCGATGAGGTCGATCTGCCGCGTCCACGCCTCGCGAATCGGGTACTCCTCTTCGCAGTCGCAACCCATGTCGGTATCGTCGATCGGGAGATCCGGCTCGCGGGATTTGTTTGGCCAGCACCAGTTGGTGCCCCAGCGGACGTCCTTCGAGAGCGACACCGGCGGCTTGGCGGTCGGGGCGCCCTTGGCCCTTTTACGCGCCGGTGTGTCCTTGTAAAAATCAACCGTCGAGCTGGGCGCGTGGATGATGAGCAGGCCCTTCTCGCGGGCCAAGCGGAGCAGTTCGTTCATCGGCTTTGCCATTTCGGCAACGCGCTTGGCGGCATTTGGGCACCAGTGATCGTCCCACATGTCCACGATCACCACGGCCGTCTTGGAGGCCTCCCAAGTGACCTCAGTCTCGACCGGTTTGTATTTGCCGCCGCCGGTTGCCGAGAGCGACTGCGAGCGTGACTTGAAAGTGAGAGGGGCGGAGTGAGCCATGTCAGCGAAAAAAAAAGTGACCAATACGGCCAGAGCGAGGCGAATGATTTTCATGAGAGGAGCTTGGCCATGAGCCGGCCGTTTGTAAAGACGCCGACTACGGCTTGGCTTGCTTGAGGCTGTGCAGATAGGTGATCATGTCCACCAATTCTTGCGGCGTCATAGTCGCCTGAAGGCCCGGCGGCATGATGCTGATCGGCAATTGCGTCCGCTTGGCGATTTCAGACGTTTTGTAGGCGATGGAAATTCCGCCGGGCAACTTGAGGGTCAACTCGTCGTCGGTTTGGCTGGTGATGATACCCAACGCCTCAGCGCCGTTTTTCGTTTTCAGCAGCCACGCCTCATAGCCAAACGGGATGCCGGCGTTGGGGTCGAGGATGGAGAGCAGCAACGCCTCGCGGCCGAGCTTGGTACCGATGCCGGAAAGTTTTGGGCCGAAGTCGATGCCCCTGCCGTTGACCTGGTGGCAGGTAGCACAGGTGCTTTGCGGGCGAAAAAAAATCTTTTCACCGTTGGCCATGTCTCCTTTCATCGCGACGAGCTTGGCCAAGGGGGGCAGCGCCTGGCCAAGACCCTGCGGCGGCGGAAAGAGCTTGGCCGCCTGTGAGCGCAGGTTTTTCCAGCGGGCGCCGCGCAGTGCGTTGCCGGCAGCGAAATTGAGATCGGCCGGGAGTCGCCCAGCCTTGGCCGCGGTCAAAAGTTCTTTTGCGCCGGTCTTGGTCTTGGCCAGCCCGCTGACTGCGATCGCGCGGAGAGCCAGTGGCTTTTTTTGGTCCCTGGCTAGGCGCAGCAACACCGGCCCTGCCTCGGGTGCCAACGCGTTGGCCAGCACGGCGACGGTGTCGGCGGCATGCTCCCCGTCGATGGCGGCGCGGATCAGCTTCAATCCTTCGTCGTTCAGCAACAGGCGGATCGCCTCAACACCAGTCGAGTCGTTGGGATGCCCCTGCGCGTATCGGAGCAGCTCCGCCTCGTGGCCGCGCAGCTTGAAATCGCGGACAATCTCGACAAACGCCGCCTGGCCACTCGACGCCTCGAGGAGGTCGAGCACCACTTTTTTGATCGCCGGGGTGGCGTCGAGGTCGATGCCTTTGAGCCGCTTGAGCGCCTCAAGCTGGACGTTGACCTGAGCCGACAAATGAGGGACGGCCAAGCCGATGGCCAGCACAATGAAAAATCGTTTCAGCATCTCAGCCCTTCTCGATGCTGGCGTAGGCGTTGTGGTTGTGGATGCTCTCGAAGTTTTCAGCCTCGACCTTGTACCACGTGACGTGCTCGTGCGCCTTGAGCTTGAGCACCACATTGCGGACGAGGTCCTCGACGAAAACGGGGTTTTCGTAGGCCCGCTCCGTTACGGCCTTTTCGTCGGGGCGCTTGAGCAGTGAGAACAGTTCGCTGCTGGCTGACTGCTCAATGAGTGCGATTAAATCTTCGATCCACACCGTCTCTGAAGAGCGGATTGCCACCGTGACTTCGCCGCGCTGGTTGTGCGCGCCGTACTGGCTGATCGCCTTCGAGCAGGGGCAAAGAGTTGTCACCGCCACGCGCAGGGACATCACAAAATCAATGTCACTGCCACTGGCTTTGGCCTCGAATCGCACGGTGTAGTCCATCAGCCCCTCATGCCCGGTCGCCGGGGCTTTCTTGGTGATGAAGTACGGAAACTCCATCTCAAGGTGCGAGGTATTGGCCTTGAGCCGCTCCTGCATCCGGGCCAGCAGGTCGGGGATGTTCTCGACGTGGATCATTCCGCCGTGCGAATGAAGCACCTCGATGAAACGGCTCATGTGCGTACCCTT
Source organism: Verrucomicrobia bacterium UBA673 (assembly GCA_002299785.1). Lineage (GTDB taxonomy): Bacteria > Verrucomicrobiota > Verrucomicrobiia > Limisphaerales > UBA1096 > UBA1096. The sequence continues at coordinate 11,153 of DBNL01000066.1, read as the reverse complement.
GAACTCCATCGGCAAATCCACGAACAAGCCGACCGTGGCGATCGTGTTCTGCGCCACGTGGGCGCGATCCCGTACCTGGATCGGAAAGCGCAGGCCGCGGACGCCGACCTTGTCAATCGGCAGCTCTCTGGTGTCTGGCGTGTTTTGCGCGTCGTGCAGTGGGATCGTAGAGGCGGTGGTTATCGAATGCTCACTCGGCATCACAGCCAATATAGCAGGAGCGCCCCACCTTGCCAAACGGCGAAAACTACTCGCGCTTGGCCAAGCGCGGCTTCACGAGGGAAGTCCACAGCGCATAGCCCTTGGCGTTGAGGTGTAGGCCATCTCCAAGGAACAGATCTGGCATGGGCTTGCCGTCGCCACCAAGCATTGGTTGCCAAATGTCGATGTAATCGAGCCGCTTGCTCTTGGCGCAGTCGCTGCTCACTAGCGCGTTGGCCTTGACCATCTTCTCAGAGAGCTTCCAGCGGCTGAGGCTGGGCTTGATGGCGATGAACGAGATGCGCGCCTCAGGCAACTTGGCGTGCACCGTCTTCACGAATTGCTGAAAATCAGCCAGCACCGTCTCAGGCGACTTGCCGGCGTTCACGTCGTTATCACCGGCGTAGAGGACGATCTGCCTTGGTTTATAAGGATGTAAGATGCGTTCGGCGAAGTGGGTTGAGTCGGCAATCTGCGAGCCGCCGAAGCCCCGGTTGATAACCGAAAAACCAGAGAAATCTTGTTTGAGTGTTTTCCACATTCGGATGCTCGAGCTGCCGATGAACAGGACACCGCCCGGCTCGGGCATCTTTTTTTTGTCAGTGACCTCGAAACGGGCGATATACTTTTCCCATCGCGACGAGTCGTGATCCGCCGCAATAGCAGCGCTCAGCGACATCCCACAGACAAGTGTCAGTTGGGTGAAAGTTTTTTGAACCAAGGGCATATGAGAACTCTCAGGCAACGCTTGCCGCTTGGGAAGAAAAAACGGTTTAAGCTTCAATCCGGTGCTCACTTGGCCAAGACTTTTGCCGATGCTGGATTCGCTCAAGCCAGACGATTACCTACCGATGGTTAAGGCCGCCCTGGCCGAGGACATCGGCAGCGGCGACGCGACCACCTTGGCCTTGGTACCCAGTGACTCGTTCGCGATGGCGGTGATGGTCGCTCGCGATCCGCTGGTCATGGCCGGGGTCGATCTCGCACTGGCCGCATTTCAAGAGGTTGATGAACGCGTCGAGTTTGGAATCGAGATTTTCGATGGCCAACTGGGCGGGCTTGGTCAAGCGTTGCTGCGCGTGCAGGGGCCGACTCGAGCATTGCTCACAGCGGAGCGAACTGCCCTCAATTTCGTCCAGCGCTTAGCTGGCGTAGCCACACTTACCGCGCGGTTTGTCGAGCAGGTCGCCGGCACTGGGGTACAGATTCTCGACACACGAAAGACGACTCCCGGTTGGCGCGCGCTGGAGAAATACGCCGTGGCCTGCGGCGGTGGCACGAATCACAGGGT
>DBNL01000066.1:0-9250 GCA_002299785.1 Verrucomicrobia bacterium UBA673 | reverse complement strand
GAGGCGTCCCCCAAATTGAAAATTGAGGTCGAGGCTGACACGCTCGAGCAGGTCCAGGCGGCGGCGGAAGCCGGCGCGGATATCGTCCTGCTTGACAACATGAGCTGCTTCCAAATCCGGGAAGCCATCGAGCTGATTGATGGTCGTTCCGAGACCGAGGCCAGCGGCGGCGTGACGCTGGAGACGGTCCGCGAAATCGCCGAGACGGGAGTGAACTTTATTTCGGTCGGCGCGCTGACTCACTCCGCGCCGTCGGTCGATATTGCGCTCGACTTCGACCAGATCGCCTGACAGCGGCTACTTCTGCGCCAGCTTTAGCAAGGCGGCCGAGGCGGCCTGTGACTCGGCTTCCTTTTTGCTCCCGCCGGTGCCGCGGCCCAGTTCTTTTCCTGCTTGAAGGACGGTGACCTCGAACTCCCGGGCGTGAGCCGGGCCGGAAGTGCTGAGCAGCTCATATGTCGGCGATACGCCTGTGATACCCTGGAAATATTCCTGCAATTCGCCCTTGGGATTTTCGATTACGGCGATGCTGTTGGGGTTGGCGAGTTCATCCTCAAAAACCCGCCGGACAAAGCCACTCGCAGCGTCCAGCCCGCCGTCTAGATAGAGCGCGGCTACCAGTGCTTCAAAGACATCCTCCAGCGCGGAGTCCTTTCCCCTAGCAAAGTCGGATTGTTGGCCCCGGCCCAGGACGAGGTACTGCCCGAGGCTAAGCGCATCGGCCTTGGCCGCCAGCGAAGTGCCGTTAACCAATCCGGCGCGAGCCTTGGTCAGGTGGCCTTCGTCTTTTTCAGGATGAAGCCGGTAAAGCGCCTCGGAGATCACCGCTTGCAAAATAGCGTCGCCGAGAAATTCCATCCGTTGGTTGTCATCAGATGGCTTCGATTGGTTGCCGGACGCCGAGGGATGCGTGATGGCAAGCTGCAACAGGCTCACATCACGAAACTCGTGACCGAGAGTCTGCTGTATTGCCTGCAAGTCAGCCACGCTTTGGGTTCACGATTTGTCCACGGCTGCGGCGACCGGTTCGGGGTCCTCGGTGGTTTCGTCAGCTGCGGGTGGGTTGAGACCGAACTCGAGCAACTCGGCGACTTTGGCCTGTACGTCGCCAAGCGCGGCCAGTTTCAGCGCGGGATCAAGGATGGTGAAAACGTCGCCAGACTTTGTATGCTCGTAGATCAACATGCGGCCGCCTTCCTCGTTGCGAACCTGATCCTTGTTTTTGATGACGCGCTTGCGCTCGAGCATCACGGCGAGAATGAAACAAGCCTCCGTGTGCCCGGGGTCGTTTAGCTCGATCAGCTTTTTGAGCAGCGTCTCGGCGTTGTCCTTTTGAATGGCCTCGGGCGGAGGTGGAGGCGGCACCTCGTATACGCCCTGCCAATGGGAGATATAGCCGCCCATCGCCCCGGGCTCAGTCTTGTGTTTTTGCTCCCAGCAACCAGGACAGATATCTCGCCGCTCGAGGCTCTCCATGCCGCGAAAGAGAATCGTGTGGTACGGTTGTTTGTCCTCGAACGCCGCTTCGCAGTCGTCGCAGTGGTGTGAGCGTGAACGGAAATGCCAATCCATAATGATGCCTCGAAGGCACGCGGAGTATCACCGCGAGCTGGGGTTTCGGAAAGTTTTTTGCGCTTGGCCAAACGCCTGGCCTACCAGCCGATGGCGGCGCGGGAACCCTGCTTGACGATGAGCTTTTCCTCCTCCCAGACGGCCAGGCCAGTTTTGAGGTCGGTCAGCGAAAGTTGAAAGGCAAACTCGGACTGCCGGATTGTTGGTAGCAAACGACGCCTGGCGCGTGCGTCGTTTTGGATGATCTTGCCGGACAGGCTGTAGTCTGGCGAGACGAGGTTGCCCTTGCCGGGGATGGTCGCTTGGTTGAATTCGTCGTCGGCTCGCAACTCACGCACCGCCTTGGAAGACTCGTCCTCAGGGCCGTCGAGGCCGATGGCCGTGGTTGTTAGCACGCGGCCTCCCTTGTTCAGTGTCACGCGTATTTTTTTCATCAAACTGTCGGTGTCGATGTGCTGCTTAGTGTTGTTTTTGATGCGGCCGATCATCATCACCTTGGGCTTGCCGGCGACTGACTGAATCGCGCCGGAGAGCAGCAACGACTGTGTCAGTTCGTCGGCCACGCGAATCCAGTCCTGCGTGTTGATTTGGCCCACGTTGACGATGCTGTCGCGTCCATTGTGATCGACGTACTTGGCAGTGGCACAGCCCAGCGCGAGCGCTGGCAGTACGGCGGCGGTGATGAGTTTGACAAACGGTTTCATGTCTGAGGTTTATTTTAGCCGAAATTGCTGAATCTTCAAGGGCGCTCCCGGCGCGAAGCTCTTGACATAGACCACGTTCACTCGGCCGGTATTCACTTTGACCTCGCTTTTTTGAGGGCCAACGAGCATCGCCAGCTTGCGGTCGCCCGGCGTCTCGACACGGCAAACATGGAACTCCTTTGGTAGCGTTGTCCACGTGCGGAGATCGGCCTGCGCGCCAGCGGCTTGGTACAAAAAACCAGCGATGACCCCGAGATCGCCGGCTTCCTCCCGGGCTTTTTTTGCCACGGCAGCCTTGGCGGCGGAGGCGGCCAGCGTGCGGAAAATCACCGCCGGCAGCCCGGTGCGAAAGTCGCGGGCGACCACGACGTCCATGTCGCAGATCAGCGTGGCTTCGCGCTTGGTCCCGCCGATGGCAACGTGAGCGTTAGTGGAGCGACCTCTACGCTTTAGCCGGGGGAACGCCGCCGCGACGTACGGCACGTTTTTGTCGTACAACGGCACGTCGAGCCGGACCTCGCGGCGGATCGGCGCCACGCCAGTCTCGAAGATGACGTACGTCAGTTCGGGATGCTTCGCGCCGCCGAGAATGCGGTCAACCATCCCGATCTCGTCAGCGAGAAACCCCGGCCCGCCCAGCGTCGAGTGAATCCGCCGAAGCGAGACGAGCGCATTCTCCCGGTCGTCGCCGGCAAGGCTCCACAGGCAGAGCGCGTGCAAAAAATCGGTGAAAGGGTTGACGAACGCACCGTAGTCCAGCGCGATGTCCGGCTTAAGCTCGTCAAGCTTCGCGCCGCGGATGGCCTGCTCGAATTCCCCGGCGGACTTGCGGGCGGCGACGATGCGGCGGGCGTTGCGGACGACTTCGGCATCCTGCTCGGCGTGCGCCTGGCGCAGCTCGACAAGCGCGGTCTCTGTTTGACCAAGCTGCAAATAATTCAGCGCTTGGTAAGTGTTTAGCATCACTCGATCGTAGCCGCGCCCCTCGTACGGCAATGCAGCCAGGTTGGTCAGCAGTCCGGTGGCCTCCCTCGATAGCCGCAACTTGGCCTGCCGGTCGTAAAACGCAATCCGTTTTTCCGCCTGCTCGAATGCGTGGTTGCTGGCCGCGAACTGGCCGGCGGCCCGGAGCGCAGCGCCTTGCTCGAGAAACCACACCACTGAATCCCGCGAGTCGCTACGTTTTCCGGCTTCCCGGCTGGCGATCTGCGCGGCTTGGCCGGTACTGCCACTGTTCCACGCCCCGCGAAACGACCCGGTCTGGCTCTCGTAACTGGCACACCCAGTCAGCAGCAGCACAAAACCCAAATGACAACCCCAACGCATCGGCAGCAACGTTAACGCTTGGCCAAGCGCAAGCCAACGCCGGAGCGTAGGCGCGTGAATTGGCGTGCCGGGGCGGTGGCGGCGTGGCAGGTTTTGGGCGGTGGGTAAGATTATTGGTATTGACCTTGGCACGACCAACTCGCTGGTGGCGATTGTGGAGTCCGGCATTCCGCTGGTGCTGGCGGACGGCCAGGGGCGGCGGCTGACGCCGTCGGTGGTGCGCGTCTCTGCGGCAGGCGAAACGGTGGTCGGCTGGGAGGCCAAGCGCGGGCGGGTGGCTCACCCGGAGACAACGGTAACGTCCATCAAGCGGTTCATTGGACGCCGGGGCGATGAGGTGGATTCAACCGCCGCCGCGTCGGTGTACACTATTCGCTCCGAGGGCAGAGGACCGGTGGCAGTGCCGTTGCACGGTCGGGACTGGTCACCGGAGGAGTTGTCTGCTGAGATTCTCAAGGCGCTCCGGACGATTGCTGCCGAGGGGATGATCGACCGGCCCGAGGCGGCGGTGATCACGGTGCCGGCCTATTTCAACGACGCCCAGCGCAACGCCACGCGCAATGCCGGCGAGTTGGCCGGGCTGCGGGTTGAGCGCATCATCAACGAGCCGACAGCCGCCGCGCTGGCCTACGGGCTGGGCTCTCTGAAGGAAAAATCGAAAGTAGCCGTGTACGATTTTGGCGGCGGGACGTTCGACCTCTCGATTCTAGAGTTGAACGAAGGCGTGTTTCAAGTGTTGGCCACCTGTGGCAACACGCGGTTGGGCGGCGACGACATCGATCACGTGGTGATCGAGCATTTGGCCGAGCAGATTAGCCAAGGTGGCGGGCCAAGCGCCGCCACGGAACCTGCGATTTGGGCGCGGGTGGCCGAGGCAGCGGAGGAAGCCAAGGCGCGGTTGTCCACGGAAAACGAGGTTGCCATCTCGCTACCGTTTTTGGCTTCGGAGTTTAGTTTTGAATACACGTTGACCCGCGAACAGCTCGAGAGCTTGGCCAAGCCAATCGTGGTGCGCACGCGCGAGTATTGCCTCAAGGCGCTCGCCGACGCCGGCTTGGCTAGCGGCGATCTCGATCAAGTGATCCTCGTTGGCGGACAGACGCGGATGCCGCTCGTGCGTGAGTTTGCCTCGGAGGTGTTCGGATGCGGCGACAGTGGGCCGAAGTTGAACACGTCGCAGAATCCTGACGATGCAATTGCGATAGGCGCGGCGATTCAGGCAGGGATTTTGTCCGGCGACTACAGCGGTATGCTGTTGCTTGATGTGACACCACTCTCGCTGGGCATTGAGACGTTCGGTGGGTTGATGAACGTGATCATCCCACGCAATACGACGATTCCAGTGAAGCGCGGTGAGGTGTTCACGACGGTAGCCGACTACCAAAAGGAAGTGCTCATCCACGTGCTGCAGGGTGAGCGTGAAAAGGCGACGGACAACTGGAGCCTGGGACGGTTCACACTGGGGTTCGAGCCGCAGCCCAAGGGCGTGGCTAAGGTTGGCGTGCAGTTTGAGATCGACGCAGACGGCATTTTGAATGTACTCGCGCGCGATATCAAAACCGGCAACGAGAAGGTCGTTGAAATGGCTTCCGCTGTGGAGGTCGATGACGCCGAGGTGCAGCAAATGATCGAGGAATCGGTAGAGCACGCGTTCGATGACATCGAGGAACGGCGGTGGATTGAGGCCAAGCTACGCGCCGAGCAGACGAAAGCCGCCACTCGCAAGGGGCTGCAGTCGTTCGGCGGCGAGTTGGCGGATGATCAGCGCGGGGCGATTGAGGCGGCTTTGGCTGTGGTGGAGTCGCTATTAGCCAAGTTGGGGAGGGACGAAGCCGTGACGGCTGCTGAGTTTAAGGAAGCCAACGGCACTCTCGACGAAGCCACCCAGCCGTTGGCTGAGTTGATGATGGACCGCGTGATGGCCGAGATGCTCAAGAAACGCGGCGTGTTGCCGGGTTAGGGTTTCGCCGGGAGCTTGGTACTGTCGATCGCCTGTTTGCGAAAACCGTTGTTGGGCTTTTTGATGTCTGCGCCCTCGACGTGCCGGATTTCGTCGTAGTCCACCTCCACGGCGCGTTCCTCAGGATTCGGGTGAGGTGCCCGCTGGTCCTTGGGTTGCGGGTTGATGAGGACGATGACACTTCGCCCGGCTTCGCGCGGTTTAGTGTCACAACTTCCCCACGGCTTGATCTTCTCGATGAACGCCTCGATGGTCTGCACGCCGATGTGTTTCGTGCGAAGTTCCTTGCCGCGGAAACGTAGGATCACTTTGACTTTCATGCCTTCGCAGAGGAAGTCGATCGCGTGGTTCAGCTTGAAGGTGAAATCGTGCGGATCGATGTTTGGGCGCAGCTGGATCTCCTTGATCTTGACCGTAACGGTGGTTTTTTTCTGCTCCTTGCGAAGTTTCTTCTGCTCGTAGGAATATTTACCGTAGTCCGTTATCCGGCATACGGGCGGGCTGGCGTTGGGTGAAATTTCCACTAAGTCCAGCTGCATTTCCTTGGCCTTCCGCATGGCGTCCTGAATGGCAAACACCCCCAGTTGTTGTCCATCATCCATCAGGAGCCGAACCTCCCTGGCTCGAATCCTGCCGTTTACTCGCGTCCGTGGTTCCCTGTAGGGGCGCCTTCCGCCTTTGGGGCGACTCAAAGCGTGCCCCCGATGCTGTGGTTTATCATATAGACTATAGTAAATTGCCTGTCACCGGACGAGGCTGGAGCAGAGGCTATTTTTTGACACCAGCTTTGCAAGCCAAATTTTTTTAAAAACAAAAAGCAAAAGTGATGCCAAAAGACCCGTTACAACGCTTGGCACGGGGAATAGCTTTGCGGCCGGGCGGCTGTCCCGATACCATCCCGCCACGAAGCCTCATGATTTTTTTTGACATCACAAGCGAACCGAAGCACTGGGCCAGGAGCGGCCTGCTGCTTTTAGTTGGCTTGCTTGTTCTGGGCCAGGCACGGGCTCAACTGGCCCCGCCACCGCCTCCCGCCAGGACGAGCATCACGGTCAGCAACGGCAATTCGCTGGATGGTTGGCGCGCACCGCTTGGCGACTGGAAGCTAGTGAGGGGCGCCACTCCGTCACCGGACAACCCAAAGGCGTTCACGCTGGCCGAGGGCAAGGGCTTGCTCGTCAACGGCAACAATGGCCGCACGGGCAACGTGTTCAGCAAACACGAGCACGGCGATGTGATGGCGGCTGTTGAGTTCATGGTGCCGCGGGGCTCGAACTCTGGGATTTATTTTCAGGGCCGATACGAGATCCAGATTCTCGACAGCCACGGGAAGGCTAAGTTGACCCACGGCGACAATGGCGGCATCTACCAGCGTTGGGCCAAGGGCAAGGGCTTCGAGGGCGCTGCGCCGATGACGAACGCCAGCAAGCCGCCGGGCGAGTGGCAAAAATTTATCGTTACGTTCCGCGCGCCGCGCTTTGATAAAAGCGGCAAAAAAATCGAGAACGCTAGGTTTGTCAAAGTGATCCACAATGGTCAGTTGATCCACCATAACGTCGAGGTGACCGGCCCGACGCGCTCCGCCGGTTTCAACGACGAAAAACCCACCGGCCCGTTGATGCTCCAGGGCGACCACGGCCCGGTGGCCATTCGCAAAATTGTTTTGAAACCGGTCAAGCTGGACTGAACCGCAAGGCCAAGATTAAACACCACCCACTTCCATGGAACCCAAAGCTGCACCCACCACACTCTCGGGCATTATAAGGCACCTTGGCCCGGGGTTAATCATCACCGCGACTATCGTCGGCTCTGGCGAACTAATCGCCACGCCGGCGCTGGCTTCCGAGGTCGGCTTCACCATGCTGTGGTTCATCATCCTCGGCTGTTTGATCAAGGTATTTGTTCAAATCGAGCTGGGTCGCTACACGGTGACCAACGGCAAGACAACGCTCGAGGCGATGGACAGCGTGCCCGGGCCGCGAATGCGCGTCTCATGGATGGTTTGGTTTTGGGTGGTCATGTATATCGGCTCGACGATGCAGGTGGCCGGAATGATGGGGGGCATCGCCAGCCTGATGGTGAGTGCCGACTCCGGCTGGCATCTCGCGCTGATTGCCGCGGTGGCGTTGGCCTGCATCGCGCTGCTGCTCTCGGGCAGGTACCGGCTGGTGGAGGGTGTGTGCATCGGCATGGTGGTGCTGTTTGCGGTCTTTACCGTTGTGGCACTGGGTTCGCTGCAGTTCACGGAATTTGCCATCAGCGGCCGCGACATAGTAAGCGGACTAAAGTTTTCGCTGCCGGAAGATTTTTCTACCGCCTTCGGCGCGTTTGCCATCATCGGCGTCGGCACATCAGAGTTGATTTATTATCCGTACTGGTGCCTTGAGAAAGGCTACGCCAGGTTCACCGGGAACAACGACAACACCGTCGGCTGGCTTGACCGCGCGCAGGGCTGGCTCAACGTGATGAGTTGGGACGCGTGGGTGTCGTGTGCCATTTATACGAGCGCGACAGTGGCATTCTACCTGCTCGGTGCGGCGACGCTGCACAGCGCCGGCCTCGAGGTCGGTGACAAGGGCATGGTTGACACGCTGTCGAAAATGTACGAGAGCGCTTTCGGTCCTACCGGCGCGGGGCTATTTAAAGTCGGTTGCTTCTGCGTTTTGTTTTCAACCGTGTTCGGTGCCACGGCGGCCAACGCCCGGCTTTTTGCCGATGCAGTGCCGGTCTTCGGCATCCGGCAGTACGCATCCGACGACGAACGCCACGCGATGGTGAAAGTCGGATGTGTGGTGTTGCTGGTGCTGTCGTTTGTGATTTTCGCCCTATTCGGCAAACCGGTCACGCTGGTGTTCATGGGAGCGTTTGCGCAGGGAGCGTTGCTGCCGTTTTTGGCCTTGGCGTCCATTTACTTATTGCTGACGCGGGTGGATAGGCGGCTACATCCGGGCCTTGTTTGGAAGGGGTTTCTGGTGCTGGCCGCCTCCTGCATGATGTTCATCGGGGTGTACAAGGCGGTGGAGGAGGTCGACAAACTTTTCACAGAGAACGAAGCTGCCACGGAAAGCGCCGAGCCTAAGAAATCACAAAGTGAGCCAGCCAATTAACCCGGCTTTCACTGCGTTCATGCAGGCGATCGACACTGGAGACCTACCGGGGCTTGGCCCGGAAGTGCGTTCGTCCACGCGGCCAAGAGTGGCGCTTGGGCAAGCGGTGGAGGCACTTGACTTGAGCGTGGAGTCGGCGGGATTGGCCAAGGCGGCGGCGCTTCTGTGGCATGATCATCTCGACGAGTCGCATACCGTTTCGCAGAATATCGGATCGATTGACGGTAGTTTCCTACACGCCATGATGCATCGTCGCGAACCGGATTACCCGAACGCAAAGTACTGGTTCAGCCGTGTAGGCGATCACCCCTGTTTCCCCGCTCTGGCCAGCGATGTGACCGAATACCTGGACGCTGTTGGCGACGAGGCTTTGGCCAATCGCCTGGCCCCGGGCGGTCACTGGGATCCGTTCGCTTTTGTGGATGCCGTCGGGGCGGCGGTGCGCTACGGCAACCCGTCCGAGATCGGGCTTTTGCAGCACGTCCAGCGCATCGAGTTTGAGACGTTCACGCAAACCATCCTCGCCTAGCTTGGCCAAGCGATGATTCATGGCTGAGTTTCTCAAGGTTCTCTCGGCGGTG
>DBNL01000021.1 GCA_002299785.1 Verrucomicrobia bacterium UBA673 | reverse complement strand
TATTATTCAGCATCGAATTCAGCATTAGCGAATACGCCACCACCAAGGCCATCCGTAGCCAAAAGCGCAATTTCGACTCGAACAACTTGCCGGCTCTCTCTGTTTTTTGAGGCACCAAAATGAACTAGACGATTTTCGTGAAGACGAACAGATTGTTCAAACCAAGCTGAAATTTTTTATGGATGGCCAATCGAAAACCGGCCGACTCAAACAGCGGCTTCACCACGCTCGGATTGAAGCCGTGATGCTCTTCCAGCGCCATCCCGTCAACCAATCGAAAAAACCGCAATACGGCCAAGATGGCATCGATTCGCGGCGATGGCACTGTCAGCACTACACGGCCATCGGCGGCGAGCAACCGGTGGCACGCACTTGGCCAAGCCGGCTTGGCTGGCTCCGGCACATGCTCGAGCACAGCCAACATCGTGATGGCGTCGAATGGCCCAGTGACAGGAAGGTCATCGGGGAAATTCCCGCGCACGAACTGCACGCCGGGCACGTCAACCAGCTTACCCAAGCGCGGGTCGATCCCCATGCCGTTCCGGTCAAGTTGCCGCAACAATTCGCCGTCGCCACAGCCGACATCGAGCAACCGCTCCGCCGGTGCCGTGTGGGGGAGTGCCTTGCGAATACGCCAGTTTCGAAGGACTTGATCGAGCCACTTCACCCCTCGCCTCCCTTGCGTTTCAGCCCAAGAACACTGAGAAAAAAACTGCCCAGAACGACTTGAAAACCAAGCACCAGCGCCACGATCGACGGGATGACTTGGCGCAGCACAACCGATGGCTCGAGTTCGCCGAAGTCGATTTTTTGCCAGCCAAGCGTCGCCGCCAATGAGCCACCGAATCCGCTCAATACCAGCAGTCCCCCAACCACCAAGCCGGTCTCAAGCGTGACGAAACGGTACAGCCGGTTCAGCAGTCGGCTCGGCGGCATCAGCCCCTGCGTGATCGCAAACGTCCGCGTGAACAGCGCGAAGAGGACAGCCTGAAAACCGAGCAAAACCGACAACGCCGCGTATACCAGCGTGTGCACGTTGAGCGTCGCATGGCCAAGCTGCCGTGCCTCCGGCAACAGCCAACCCCCAACACCCAAGCCGGCGAACATCAGGAAAAGCCCGGGATACAAAAATAGCCAGCGCGGACTGAACAGCAGCATAAAGCGCAAGTGCCGCCAGCCATCGCGCCAGCTTCGCAAGTGCGGCGGCCGACTGCGACCATCCAAGGAGAGCGTCGTCGGCACTTCGGCGATGCGCAAGCCAAGCAGCGTTGCCTTGACAACCATCTCGCTGGCAAACTCCATACCGGTCGTCTGTAGATTCATGCGATCGAATGCATCGCGTGAAAAGCATCGCAGCCCACAATGGAAATCTCGGGCCGGGGAGCCGAAAAAAAGTCGCCCCAAGCCGCTCAGCACGGGATTGCCGAGGTAGCGATGCAGCGGCGGCATGGCCCCGGGCGCGATCCCTCCCTTAAAGCGATTGCCGATAACGAAGTCGCAACCGTCTCGCAACTTTTCGATGAACGGCATGAGCGCGGAGAAGTCGTAGCTGTCGTCGGCATCGGCCATAATGACGAACCGCCCGCGCGCCGCCGCGATACCTCCCATGAGCGCGCTGCCATAGCCCTTGGCCTCGACCGTCACAACGCGCGCGCCCTCGGCCTCAGCGATGGATTGCGAACCATCGGAGCTGCCGTTGTCGGCAATGATGATCTCGTAGGAGACGCCGTTGTCGGCGAGACAGACGCTGGCTTTTTGGATGCAGACTGCGAGCGTCTCGGCCTCGTTAAGGCACGGCATCACCACACTGACTTCGTATGAATCGCTGGTCTGTTGCCCGGTCATAAGTCGAACTTGGCCAAACTTTGCCAAGCCGTTCGGCTCACGATGCCCGAAAGGCGGCGATGCGACAATCGGCGATTGTTGTTAAGTTTTGAGATCAGTCTCATTGACTCGGCCAAGAAACTGGGTAACAATTTAACGCGTGCAGTCGGAAGCGAGAAAAAAAGCCAAAAGGAAATTTATCGATTTCCTGGAAGAGAAGAATCTTCGCATCACTGATCAGCGGCGCATTATCATCGACACCGTGTTCGATACCGAAGAGCATTTCACTGCCGATCAACTGCTAGAGTGGGCGCGACAGAAAGATCGCTCCGTCTCCCGCGCCACGGTCTATCGCACCCTGCCTCTGCTCACCGAGAGCCATCTCGTACACGAGATGGACTTCGGGAAGCCATACAAGTTTTACGATCCTAACTACTCCGACCACCCCAACCACAATCATCTAATCTGTGAGGACTGCGAAAAGATCGTGGAGTTCGACAGTGAAAAGATCGACTCAATCGAGAACCAGATTGGGCAAAAGCTGGGATTCACCGTGAAATCGCAGAAACTGCAACTCTCCGCCACTTGTGACAAACTGAAAAAGAACGGCGTTTGTGAGAAAAAAGCCTGCGACTAGACGGCGTTCAATACGATTTCAACCGCAAATAGTGATTCACCCTGCCCTGCTGGTGATGCTCAAGAGTCGGCAATCTGGAGAGCGTCGGCGACTCGGTCTCGTTAAGAATAGTTCCGGCGTGTTTTTGTAACTCCACCCAGCGTTCCCAGTCTAGTTCCGGTGAGTGCGTGATCTGCCGCAACAAACTGCGCCACTCTATCAGCGCGCGATCGATATCGCCGGCGCCCAGCAGATCTGTCACCCAGTTGCCCTTGTCGGCGGGATTCGCATGCATCGCCGCCACCACCTGCCCGGCACCCGCGCCGTAACGCAACGGCAGGCCGGCGTCTAAATAGCCCGGCACCGTCACATCCCCATAGCACTCGCGGCAGGCGACAGGAATGCGCCCGTCCCAGCGATTTGCATCGCCGCCAAAACGGTAGCCTGCATCGAGGTTGGCCAACTCGTAAACCAACTCGCCGATCGGCAGCGACTCATCCTCCAGCGCCGCCGCGATGCCCAGGCCATAACTCTGCGAAAAAAAACTGACAATCCTGCCGCGTTGAGTCGGCCTACCTTTTTCATCAACCAGATTGAGCCGTTTCCAAAGCAGCGCCACGCCGGTGGCCGGCTTGAGTTCACGGCACTCGCCGTACAGGCCGCAACCGGCGCAGGTTGGATTGACTACCTGCCGCTCCAGCGGCCGCCAAAGTGCCACGCCATGCGAATCGACATGGGCCGGAACGACCTGTTGCCCCAACCGCAACTGGACAAGCAGCCAGTTGTCCTCCCAACGAAACTGCTCCACCGGCGTCTGGTTTGCCGCCAGTTTCTCTTCGAGGAGTGGCTGTATTTTCTTTTGCCAGAGCCTCAGCGGCACCACGCGCATTCGCCAACCGGTCAGCCGGCGCACCCACTTAGCCAAGTCAAGCCGCTCGTTGTTGAGTTGGTTTGCCACCTTCTGCTCCCGGCCATACGCCTCCTGGGACGGCAGCAGGGCCAACTCACCGGCCCCAGTTCGACGCAGCACTTCCGGCTCCATCAACGCCGACCGAAGAACCGGCGCTTCGCCAAGCGGGTGTTGATCTTCCTCCGCCCCGTCGCCGCTTGTTTTTTTCGGGACGAAAACCTCGGCGAGCTGCACCGGCACAGCCTTGGGCCAGGCTTCCCACCCGCCTCGGCTGTTGAGCATTTCGCGAACTCGCCTGCGGGATTTTCGGGCGCGCTCCGAGTCGGTACCCAGACCGCACGGCACGTCCGGATGTTTCATCGCAAACTCCATGCCAAGCGGAATCGGCTGGGTGCTGAACAACCGCTCCTGCACTCGCACTGCCTCTGTGTACGGATCACGCCCCTGCTCCGACGCCCCGTGCATCAGACCCAACAGTGACGCCCAATCGACCATGCCGTTCCGAGAAAGAAAACAGGGATGGCCATCGCGAATACGAATTTCATTTCGCGAAACCAAGCCGTAACCGATCTCGTCGATGCCGCGCCGGCCAGCGCGTCCGAACATTTGGTGAATCTCATCCGCCCGAATCGGCACCTCCAAATGGTCGCGACGATACGAGTCGGCGGCCAATGCCACGCTACGCAAAGAAAAGTTTATGCCGGCGGCCAAGCCCATCGTGGCCACAACGACTCGCAGTTGGCCGGCCTTGGCCAAGGGCTCGATCACTCCAGCGCGCGCGCCGTAGCTCAACCCGCTGTGGTGGAACGCGACGCGCGCCTGCAGCATTCTTGCGTAGCGAACGCCGACGAGATCTTTTTGCTCGGCGGTCAACCGGAGGGGGTCGGGGGTCGGCAAGTTGCGGGCGATCTCGGCGGCGAGCGCCTCGGTGGCTCGGCGGCGTGGCGCAAAAATCAAAACCGGACCAAGCCCCTCCGCCAGCGCCTTGGCGGCGAACCTTGGCCAATAGCCTCGAATCTCCGGAGGGACGTAGTAGTTGAGCATCCCGGCGTATACCTCCTCGAGCGGTACCGGTCTGTCGTCGTGCCAAACCCACTCGGCATCCCGGCCTAGGCGGCGTTGAAGCCAAGCGACGACGTGCTTGGGGTTAGCCACGCTGCCGCTGAGCATCAGGAGCTGTGTCTGGGGTGGCGCCATGGCGATGGCCAACTCGTAGTTGAGACCGCGATCGGCGTCGCCGAGCATTTGGTACTCGTCGATCACCAATAGCCTCGGGCCGTCGCCATTGATGAGGCGGTTTTTCTGCGTCTCAAGCGTAGCAACGATGACCGGCGCGTCCAGGTTTTCCGAAAGATCTCCCGTGGCGATACCAACATTCCAGCCGCGCGCGCGCCACTCGGCGAGTTTGTCGTTGGCCAAAGCGCGAGTCGGTACGGTGTAAATCGCCTGGCCGGGATTGCGACCCTCGTTGGACCAAAGTTCAAAAATGAACGTTTTGCCTGCGCCGGTCGCCGCGTGGACGACAACATCCTTGCCAGCCCGCAGATGTTGAACCGCTTCCTGCTGCCACAAGTCTGGAACGACGAGCTGATCCAAGTCAGAAAAACGATCCAACTGCGCCTCGAATTCCTCCATGGGGATAAACTAACGAAAAATAGTGAAAACAAACAGTAAACAGCCTTAAAATTGTTAATTATTCAACGGCTGAGAACTGCGCAAATAGGCCATTAAATCGCGTATTTGCACGTCGTTGTAGCCTGCCAGCAACCCTCCTGGCATCAGCGACAAGCCCTGCGCTTTCAACTCGTGAATCGCCTTCCGCGCAACGGTTACGTCCTGTCCGTCCAGCCCGCGCAAAACCACCGATCGGCTGTCCTGCTCGACTAGGAACCCGCTGGCCAGTCGGCCGTCTTTCGTGGTTAATAAAAAATTTTCGTACCCTTCACGAATCTCCGCGCTTGGGTTGATAATGTTCAGCAGCATCGTGTCTAGGTCATCCCGCTGGTACGCCGTCAAGTCCGGGCCGATTTGCCCGCCATGCTCAAACAGCCGATGGCACGCGGCGCAGCTTTCAGCATACAACTTCTTCCCCTCATACGGACTCCCTGGTTCGGTCGTCACCACCTTGGCTAAGCGCTGAATTTCCTGCTCCAACTCGGCTGCATCCACTTCTGAATCAGCGAAATGCTTGGTCAACAATTGGCCAACGCCCTCGTCACGGTGCGAGCGCAGCAGGCTGATCACTTCCGCCGAAACCAAGCCGGCTGCCAGCTTGCCGTCATCGACAGCCTGCAGCATTGCAGCAGCCGACGCAGGACGACCGGCCAGAAGTGTCCCGGCGACTTTCCGCAAGCTGTCCGGCAATTCGCCGTATACAGCCAGCACTGCCGCAGGAACTCGCTCGTCGTTGTAAGGCTTGAGCGAACCAAGCGCAGCCCGCTTTAAGTCACTGCCCGGCTCGCTTTTCACGATACCGAGTAAAATCGGGAGCGCTTTCGCATTCGGCACTTCGCCGAAAATTTCCGTGTACTGCAAACGCATGACCTTGTCCGCCTTAACGTCGGCGATGACCCGTAAAGCATCATCAATCGCCTTCGCTTCGCCGCGACGCAGACCCAACGCAAGCGAGACTCCCCCATGACGCGCCATCGCCGCCAGCAGCCGCTCCGGCAACGCGGCCATCGACCGCCCCTTGTACGACTGCTCGAAGCCGGCCATCACGATTTTTGCCGCCTCGGCGTTGGGAGCCATCTCGAACAACCGAGCGGACGCGAGTAGATCCGCGCGAGTGCCGGCCTTGGTGAAGCGCCGTATGAGCCTGCTCAAAACATGCTCACGCACGAGCGACGTTTGCCAAAGCGGCTCGTCGTCAAACAGTTCCAGCACCGCGTCCGGATGTGCGGCGACCTTCGACTCCAGCGCCCACCAAACCATCAGCGGCTGATAAATATCGCCCGCATCCACATCGTGTCCGAGCAACTCACGGATAATCGGCAGCGCGTGACCGACCGGCAGCCGCTTGGCTGTGGCGGCGAGTTGCCCGCGCACCTCGACGTGTGGCTCGCGCTTGGCCAAGCCGGCCAACGCAACAGCCGTCGCCTCAGAAACGATTTTTTCGTCGCCAAGCAGACGAACCGTCCAGGAGCGCACATGCGGATTGGCGTGCTTAAGCGTCTCTCTAGCGAAATCCGGGTTGAACCCGCCGCACAGGTTGATCGCCCATAGCGCCTCGAGCGCCGCTTGACCAAGCTCGTCGCGCAACATGGTTTTTAGTAGCGGGAGCGCGATAGCATCCACACGATCGGCCAACAGCCGCAGCGCCGTTTGACGGTGCCACTTGTCATCGTGAAGCAGCAACCCGACTATCTCCGCCGTCGTGCGCCTGGCCAAGTCGAACGGCTGCACCGGCTGGCTGCTCTTGGCTCGCAGCCGGTAAACGCGGCCGTTTTGCGGATCAATTCGGCCCTCGTGATTGCGGTAGTGGTTCACCTGATCGTCGTACCAGTCGCACACGTAAATCGCGCCGTCCGGCCCGGCCTTGATGTCCACCGGACGGAACCAACTGTCACTGCTTTTGATCGGATGCCCCGTGTCGAGCGTCTTGAACGACGAGCCAATCACCGTGCGGTCGCTCATCACCACGCGGCCTTGCAACGGCTCAACGCCGAGGATTTTGCCGAGAAACTTTTCCGGTAAACCAACTCCCTCGTAAACGATGAAGTTGTGAGTGAAACGCGGTACCTTATTGTGCGGCATCGAATTGAAGTAACCAAACGCATACGGATTGCTGAGCGCCCCGTGCTTGGTGAAGCCCTTGCGCAAGTAACCTCCCTGCACGTAGTGGAAGCCCCGCGTATCACCGCCGTTGTGCCCGGAGAACACCCGGCCCTGCGCGTCGAACTCCACCCCAAACGCGTTGCCGCCGCCCTCGGCAAACACCTCGTAGCGGCGCGTCCCGGGATGGTAGCGCCAGATGTTTTGGCCCATCGATAGAATCTCTTTTTCATCGAAACCGGGCCGCCGCACTTTCGCAGAAACCGTGCTGCCCTGCGCGGCGTAGAGCCAGCCGTCCGGCCCCCAGCGCAGGCTGTTCACCACCGAGTGCGTGTCCTCCAACCCGAAGCCGGCAAGGTGCACCACCGGGTCGCTGTCCGGGATGTCGTCGCGGTTTTTGTCCGGATAAAAAAGCAGGTACGGCGGATTGAGCAACCACACGCCGCCACGCCCGTGGGCAAGCGATGTCACGATGTTCAAGCCCTCGACAAACGTCTTGTGCCTGTCCAAAACACC
>DBNL01000168.1 GCA_002299785.1 Verrucomicrobia bacterium UBA673 | reverse complement strand
TAATGGGAAAAAAACCCTTAAAAAAAAAAGCGACACCGTCAAAAGTTAGTCTTAGCTATATTTCACCCTCGAGGCGAGGTCAACTAAAATGTTAGCCTAAGCTAACTTTTTTTATGCCCTTGGCCAAGCACTCTCAAGTTGCCTTTGTGGTTTGACTGCCCGGCGGCCATTGTTTACCCATCGCCGTCATGACGTTTTCTTTCATTCGCCTCTTATCGCTGGGCATTGTTGCACTTGGCTTGTTCGCCGGCTTGGCCAAGCCCGCTGCCGGGGACTGGACTCGCTGGCGGGGCCCCGACCTCAACGGCATCTCCTCCGAGACCGACTGGCTAGTCAAGTGGCCCGACGACGGTCCCAAACGCCTTTGGAAAGCCAAGGTCGGCACCGGCTTCTCATCGTTGTCTGTCGCCAACGGCAAAGTCTACACACTAGGCAACTCCGGCCGCGGCAAGGGCGAGGAGAAGGACACCGTGTTTTGTTTCGACGCTGCAAGTGGCAAGGCGATCTGGTCCCACGCCTACGAGGCCAAGCTCGACCCGAAGTATTACGATGGAGGGCCAAGCGGCACACCCACTGTCGATGGCGACCGTGTGTTCACGCTGGGCAAGCGCGGACAGCTGATCTGTTTCGGCGCAGCCGACGGCCACGTTGTCTGGCAGAAAAATGTCGCCACGGAAATCAATGGCAAGCGGCCAACCTGGGGCTTCGCAGGCTCGCCGCTGGTTATCGGAGGAACGGTGTTCGTCAACGTCGGCGGGCACGGAACGGCGCTCGACAAAAAGACCGGTAAGATTCTCTGGAGCACCGGCCGCGACGCGGCCAGTTACTCGTCCATCGTGCCCCACATCCGGGACGGGCGGCAAGAGTTAGTGATGTTTGCCTACAAGGCAGTCGTCGCGGTGGATCCAAAAACCGGCAGCAAACTCTGGAGTTACCCGTGGGAAACCAAGCACAACACCAACGCCGCCGACCCCATTCTCATCGGCGACAAGGTGTTCATCTCCTCCGGCTATGACCGCGGCTGCGCACTGCTGCAAATCAACGGCGACAAAGTGGCAAAGCTTTGGGAAAACAAAAACATGCGAAACCACTTCAATCCATGCGTGCTCATCGACGGCCATCTGTACGGCTTCGACGGCAACACCGGCCGCGCCACGCTCAAGTGCATCGAGTTGGCCACCGGTAAAGTCCAGTGGGAGGAGAAGAGTTTCGGTGGCTTCGGTGCGCTTCAGGCAATCGGCAAAAAGCTACTCATCATCAGCAATCAGGGCGAGTTGATCGTCGCGGAGGCCAACGCCGATGAATTCACGGAGACTTCTCGAGCCCAAGTGACCGGTCCCAAGTGCTGGACCACGCCGGTGCTGGCCAACGGCCGAATTTATTGCCGTAACTCCCGCGGCGACCTCACCTGCCTCGACGTCTCCAGCAAGTAACTACTCCACAGTTTCCCAGCAGCCAGAGCGGGCTGAGCGGGCGGCCGCGTCGGTAAAAAGTTGCACGCGCCAGCCGTCCTGAAGGCCGGGATGGTCGGTTTTCTCTCCGGCGATTGCCTGGCGCAGGCTTGGGAAAACATATTTCTCGAAACGATTGCCGAAACCGTTGTCCGGTACATTGGCGATGATCTCCACCGGCTCGCCCGGCTTGGCCAGGGTCAGGTTTCCACTCACACGATCCAGGCCAAGCGACGCCTTGGTGCCATGCAATTCCAGCTCGGGCGCGATGCCCTTCCGGAAAAACGGCGTGTGCGACAGCACCAGCGTCGCCACGACTCCATTGTCAAATTCCCATGCCACGCTCGCGTAGTCGAACGTCGATCCTCGGCGCTTTGATGCATCCGCTTGGCCACCCGACTGGCCAAGCACCAACGCCTCAGTGAGATTTATCGCACCCAGGTCGGCCCTGGCAGGCGTGATCGTATCTGCATGCGACTGCACCCGCCTTGCCTCGCAGCCAAGCAACCAACGCAGCGTGTCGTAAGCGTGCGAGCCAACGTCGGCGATGCTGCCTGCTGCCGACAATTCAGCGTCATCGCGCCATGTAAGAGGCATATCGTCCGGGCGCGGATTGTGCCAGCGATAAACCACGCCGCGAATGTCACCTAACAAGCCAGACTCAATCACCTCTCGAGTTCGCACAAACGGCTCGCAGTAACGCGTCCAAAACGGCACGTAATGCGCCAGCCCTGCATGCCGGTACGCCGCCCACATTTCATACGCTTCGGCGGCGTTCACACCGACCGGTTTTTCGCAGAGCAGATGTTTACCAGCATCGGCACAGGCCATCACCGCCTCGTGATGCAGCGCGTCCGGCGTTGCGACGATGACGAAGTTGACGTGCGGGTGATGTACCACCTCCTGCCAGTTGGCTGTCAGCAAGTCCGCGCCATCCTCTTCACCTGCCCGCTCAAGCAGTTCGCGGCGGCGGGCGCACAATGCGACAATATTTGCTCCGGCAGCCTGGCGTATCTCCGCACGGTACGGGGCGCCGATGTAGCCGGTGGCCCCGATCACGCCGACGTTGAATTGAAATTCTCCCGAATGGGTTTCGTTATCCGGATTCACGCGGCGGTTAATAGCCTTGGGTCAAAGCGCGTTCAATCCAAAACCGGTTAGGCCGCTTTGCACTAATCCTTGATTTTCCCCTCCACGCCCTTGGGCATGAGGAGAATTCCCACCGCGCCGAACAGGTAAATTAAACTGGTAACCCGACCAACCTGTCGGAAGTCATTGTCGAAATATGCGATAAGTCCGGCGGTCACAAACACTGTTATCGCAGTGATGATGCGCCCGAAATTAAAGCAAACTCCTGCACCAACTGAGCGCACACGTGTCACGAACAATTCTGGCAAAAATAACGGCAGCCATCCGAAGAATATTCCGCTGAAAAAGCCTAGCACAGCCGTCCACACGAGGAACACGGTCGGCTCTGTCGGACTCGAAAACCAAAACATGCACTGCGCGCTGCCAAGACAGATAAGGCTGTTAAAAAAATAGCTGCGCCGTCGACCCACGAGACTAGCGATCCAACCACCCATGAAACTGCCGAAGATTCCAGGCAAAGATCGCGCCATGATTACCTGCGCCTTCAGGCCATCCGACCCGGCATCCTCCGCCCATTTCACTGCCCAGTTTGAACTGCCCCACGAACCGAAGAGCGGCACCGTCGCCAACAAAATACCAACCAATGTGATAGCAAACATGCCCGGCCGGAAAATCTCACCGGTGCTTGCCTCAGGCTTGGTTCTCGTTTTCTCTTGAGTTCCAAGGGAACTGCGTCTGGTTTGTTGAGCCAGCCAGCGGGGCGACTCCGGCACTATCAATGGCACCAGCAAGCCCAGCACAATCGGCGCCGCGCCCATGAGCATCACCCAGCGCCAATCATCGACTGTCACCTCGCGGAATTTTCCCGCGACACCCACCATGAAGATCCCGATGTTCGCCGCCATGCCGATCACTCCGGCGAGTAATGGCCGGGAGGCACCGGCCCATGCTTCGCTCATCAGCGCCACACCGTTGGGCCACATCCCACCCACTCCCATGCACACCACGAAGCGAGCCAACAAAAGCTGCTCCGGCGTTCGTGCAAAGTAGGCAACTAAGGACACACCCGAGTAGCAGCAGATCGCCGCCGTCATGCCCTTCACACGACCGAAGCGATCGCCGATCCGCCCAAACACCAGCCCTCCCGCCGCGCCGCCAAATAGCAGCGCGCAGATATAGTATCCGTACCACTTGCTGCTCGCTGTCTCGAGTCGTTGAAAGGCCTTGGCCTGCGCCAGCCTCACCACATCACTCTTGCCGGATTCCTCGAACTGCTGCTCCGCCGCCAATCGATCCGCTACCGTCACCTCGAACTGACCCGAGCCACGCAGCAGATCCTTGGCTGCCGAGCCCATTGAGAGCGACGTGATGCCCAAATGCATCCCACCAAAAAACCAACCGAGAAAAGCCGCAATAATGATAAT
>DBNL01000135.1 GCA_002299785.1 Verrucomicrobia bacterium UBA673 | reverse complement strand
ACTCCGGAATACGTTTACCGGTCTCAGGAACGGGTGATCGCGGCCCGCACGACATTAAGTTTCGGATTGGACAAGCTCGACCCGATCATGACACCAGACTTTGACCGGAAATACTTTACATGGCTCACACAGGCCTCGTGGGTTGAATCGGTGTCCAGCAATGACACACTGTTGATCGTGAAGCTGATGCACCAACACACCGATCAAAGAGTGGTCTCGATGGAGCAATTCAGCTTAGGCGGCATGAACACCATTCGCGGCTATCGCGAAAACCAGTTGATCCGCGACAACGCGGTGGTTTTTTCTCCGGAGCTTCGCATCCCGGTTTACAAGGATAGTTACGGGAAGGCGCTGGTTTACCTAGTTCCGTTTTTCGACTACGGCACCGGTTGGAATACTGATGGGCCGAGGAACCGTGAGACGATTTACAGCGCTGGGCTGGGGGCCACATACAGTCCAAGTGATTACATCAACATGGCCGTCTACTGGGGGCATGCGTTCAAGGATTTCGACATCCCCAACGACGGTGACCTGCAGGATTACGGCGTCCACTTTCAAATTCGGATCGGCGCTGACTTTTGGGATCCGACTCAATACATCGGACCGCAACAATGACCATAAACACTCAAATCACCAACCACGCTCTCCCGTTGCTCATTCGCTGTGCCTTGGTCGGATTGATGTTGCCTGCATTTGTTCAGGCGGCAGGGTCGAGCGCGGACAGCTTCGAACGACTCAAGCAGGCGGCCGCATACCAGGCCAAGGGACAGGTGAATCTGGCCCAGAATGTCCTCAAACAGGCACTTGTCCAGGCGCAGGCTGCCGGAGACCTGCGGACCGAGGCTCAAGTGAAGAATAACCTCGCCAGCCTCTGGATCCTGGCCAGCCGCAAATACCGCGCCCCGACGGAAGAGCCGGACATTTACCTGCTCGAGAGCCTGAAGATCGCTGAGGGATTGGGCGATAAGTCTCTCGAGTCGGGGATTCGTGCCAACCTCGGAAATCTGCTGGTCGGCATGGGCAACTACGAGGATGCGGTTTGGAATTTCAAGCAGGCGGTCGATCAGGCTGAAAAGGACGGCAACCAGGAGCTGGCCGCCCGTTGTCGTATCGGCATGGGCACGGCGGCGGCCTTTCACGGTTCGATGAGCTTGGCGGAAGAGTACGCCGGGGGCGCCGAGATGAACATTGCCAAGGCCAAAAATGGACGCGACAAGGCGTTACTTTACATCAAGCTGGGCGATGTATACAGCCGGATGATGGATAACGCCTCTGATCGCGCGCAGCGCGGTGCCTACTTAGTCAAGGGTGGCGTGCAATACCACAAATCCGTTTTAGAGGCGCGTAAGGTCGGCGACGAGGAAAGTCAGACTTACTCAATTGGTTTTCTCGCTGGCTTGTACGAGACGGAGGGGCGTTACGCGGAGGCGCTGCAGTTGAGTCGGGAGGCGCTACGGCTGGCGCAGAAACACAAACTTTATGACGCAATGTATCAGTGGCAGTGGCTCGTCGGACGTCTGCACAATCAACTCGGCGATCGCGACCGAGCGATCGACGCATACAAGACGGCGCTGGATAACCTGACTTCGATTCGAGGCGACTTGGCCATCGTTTACGGCAACGACAACAGTCCGACGACTTTCCGCGACTCAGTGGGCCCGTTGTACTACGAGTTAGCTGACTTGCTCTTGTCAAAGGCCGATGGGGTGAATGATGAGAAGGCGCGGAACGCGCTGCTTGTCGAGGCCCGCGATACCGTTGAGTCCCTAAAGGGGGCTGAGTTATCTGACTACTTTCAGGATGACTGCTCGAACATGGTCAACGCCGGTGCGAAGAGCATCGGTCAAATGTCTCCGACGGCGGCGATCGTTTATATCATCCCGCTTGAGAGCAGGGTGGAGTTGCTCGTCGAGACTAAGTCCGGATTGAAGAAAGTGACGGTGGATGTGTCGAGTCGCCGCCTGATGGATCAGGCACGCCTGTTCCGCCATCATGTCGAGCGACGCACAACCTACTTTTTTAAAGGTCACGGCGAAGCTCTGTACGCGTGGCTCATTGAGCCGATTAAAAAAATCCTGGAAGCCGACGGCGTGGACACGCTGGTGTTTGTTCCCGACGGAGCGCTACGCAACGTCCCGATGACGGCGCTCTTCGACGGCAAAGAATATTTGCTTGAGCAATATGCTGTCGGCGTCGCTCCGGGGCTGAGCTTGATCGAGTCGCAGAAGGCAACCTCGCCCAACTCGCGCTTTTTGTTCAGTGGACTCGCTGTGGAACGCCACGGTTTTCCTGGGCTGCCGGCGGTTGTCCAGGAGTCGGAACTGATCTCAAAGAGTTTTGCCCCGACAACATTGATGGACGGAACGTTCCTCAAGGGCGATCTCGTGGACACATTCCTGCGTAATGACTTTCGCTATGTTCACATTGCTTCTCACGGACAGTTTAGCGGACGGGCGGATAGTACTTTTGTGCTGACTTACGATGGTTTCCTCACGTTGGACGACCTGGAAAACCTCATTCGACCAAGCAGCTATCGCGGTGCACCGGTGGAGTTGCTTACACTGAGCGCGTGCCAGACTGCGGCCGGCGACGACAAGGCTGCCCTTGGCCTAGCAGGCGTGGCGATCAAGGCCGGGTGCCGGGCGGCGTTGGCTAGCCTTTGGTTTGTGAGCGATCAGGCCTCGGCGCTGATGGTGGATGAGTTTTATCGCGCCTTGGCTAAGCCGGGTACATCCAAGGCCACGGCCTTGCAGCATGCGCAGACGGTTCTCCGCAACGATCCCCGCTTTCGGCATCCCCGTTACTGGGCTCCGTACATTATGATTGGTAACTGGCTGTGATTACTGATGTTTTTCGCTGGCTGAAAAAGCGGTGATGCTATACTTGGTTTTCCCGAAAGAATGACAATAATTCAAGATTGGCTGGCGGCTCTCAGGAAACGAATTTCCAAGCGGGCATTCTGGGTGGAGGTGCTCGTGGCACTGGTGGTTGGTGGTGGTATCTTTTGGGGTATCAAAAATCTCCGGGCCAATGGCTACATCGTGACGCAGGAGTTGCAACACCACGATTTTCTTCACTTGCTGCAGGATCCGGACTTCGGATCCAAATTGATCACTCATACCAACGTCGTCATCATCGGTGCCGATGAATGGGATATTCAACGATTTGGATGGCCGTTACAGGACGACACCGTCGCACAAATTCTCGGTAAGATAGCCTCCTTCAAGCCGGCGGCCATTGCTCTGGATCTTTATCGCGACATGCCAGTGCCTAAACGGGGTGATCTCATACATCATCTGAATGAGGTTCTTACCAACAACGCGAACATTATTACGATTTCTCAGGTTGATCTCGAGGAGTCGGAGCTTACGATTAAGCCGCCAGCAGTCCTACAAGGCGATGCTGTCCGGGTGGGTGAAAACTCCTTCGCGAGTGATCCCGATCTGAAAATTCGACGGGGCATGTTGTATTTTTACTCGGATGCCGGCATACACCCGTCGCTGGCGATTCAGATGGCAGCCAGGTTTATCGGAAAAAACTGGTGGGAGTTGCTGGTGCCTGCGCCGGGTCCTGTTTTGAAAATCCCATCGTTGCCTTTCCAAACACTTGGTCTGACCAATGGTCAGCCGATTTCTATGGTGGTGGTGCAGAAAACCAGCCGGGGTCAAGCGGTCGAGATTGACAACACCGATGTGATTAAGTTCGTCGCATCCGACAATCCGTTGCAATACAGCGAGGCAGGGGAAGTGATTCCGAGTACCAACATTATTGAATTGTCGGATGGCAAGGATGTGGCTGATTTAAATGGTGATATTTCATCGGTCAAGGTGACAACAGCCGACGGCGTTTTAGCCGTTGACACTCGAGTTAGAGGAGTGGCTTTGCCTCCCTCTGATTGGTATCCGGAAGCCATGGGGGGCGAGTACGAATTCAGTATTCTACTGGATACAGACAACGATCCTTCAACCGGCCTTAAACCCGACGGTATCGATGGCTTGGGGGCGGACTTGGTGGCTCGAGTGATTTGCAAGGTTCGAGAAGCTGAGAATGTGGAGAGCGGGACTGTATTCCGTCCTGCTGGCGGAAACAGTGCTACGAACGAGACCGTGATGCCGGATTTTGCCTTTGGTTCAGTGCGGGATGACCTGTCCGAGCTGAAAATAGGCAAGGCCCTTTTTACAAAATTTGATGGTAACCGAGGCCCTTATTCCGGAACCGATTCCGGGGGTTATACTTACAGCATGGATTACCGAGGCGCGAGTTCCCATCAATTTCCGAGGTTCACCGTTCGTGCCTTGATGGGGGATGAAAAAGCGAAAGAGGGTGATGTTGCATCGGCATCCTGCTGTAAGAGTGGTGAATGCCGGTGCTCCGTTAAACCCAGCGACATCGAAGGGAAGTTGGTGTTCTTCGGAGCGGTGGCATCTAGTTTGAAGGACTATTATGCCATGCCACATAACGACAGGGAACGATTGCTTGCGACACACGCCCTAGCGACCGACCAGTTGCTGCGATCCTTCTACAACGGAGACGAGGTGACTCAATATTGGACAAGAAGGGGCGAGTCATGGTGGATTGGCTTCTGGAGTTTTATGGGTGTTTTACTCGGGTTTGCAGTGCGTGAAAATCCTGGGCTACGCCTGTTGGTTTTGGCGCCAATTATGTTTTTTGGCTTGTTGGCCTTCGCGTCGTGGCAGTTTTACAGCAACCAACTTTGGCTGCCGGTCATCCCGCCGGCACTGGCCATGTTCGGCTCGGCAGTGGTAATGGTGTTTTACCTGTTCCTGACCGAGGGGCGACAGAAGAAGGCCATTAGCGGTATGTTTTCTACCATGGTTAGTCCCGAGGTGCTCAAGTATATCCAAGAGGAATCCGGCTCGCTCAAATTGGCCGGCGAGCGTCGTGAGGCGACGATGTTTTTTTCCGACGTGGCCGGCTTCACGACTATCTCCGAGAAGCTAGACGCCGAGCAGCTGGCCGCTGTGCTCAACGAGTACCTTACGCCGATGAGCGACATCATAATTAACTACGGCGGTTACATCGATAAATACGAAGGTGACGCTATCATGGCCGACTACGGTGTGCCGATCTGGGGTGACGGCGATCCGCACTCGCACGCATGGAAATGCTGCTGGGCGGCCATTGAGCAGCAGGTAAAACTCAAGTCGTTGAGTCTCGAGTTGAAGGATAAATACGATGTTGAAATCGGGGCGCGCATGGGTATCAACACTGGCTTTGTCTCTGCCGGGAACATGGGTTCTACCCAGAAGATGCAGTACACCGTTATGGGCGATGCCGTTAATCAGGCCGCTCGATTCGAGCCGGCTTGTAAAATTTTCACTGTATTGATCATGATTGGACAAAGTACTTATGATATGGCCAAGGACAAGATCGAGGTTCGTAAACTTGGTTTGCTCGTGGCCAAGGGGAAGAAACAGGCGGTCGGCGTCTACGAGCTTTTGTCCAAGAAAGGTGAACTCGACGAGACCATGACCAATCTTGTCACCAAGTTCGAGTCGACGTGGGAGATCTATGCCAAGCGTGGCTTTGTCGAGGGCAAGCGCGGTTTCGAGGACTGCCTCAAGATCGTTCCGGATGACGGCCCCAGCTTGGCTTATATCGAGCAGTGCGAACACTTCGCTGAGAACCCCCCACCGGAGGACTGGGCTGGCGAGTGGATTCAGTTGACAAAGTGACAGACGCATTCCCGGATTGAACCAATCGCAAACGGGCGGCAACATGGGGTCCGTTTTTTAATGCGAATCAGCGACTTCAGGATTCACTCCATCGCGATGGCTGACCCGCCACTGCGCAGCAGCTACGGGCTACACCAACCGTACGCCCTTCGAAATGTCATCGAGTTGGTAAGTGACGACGGCGTCATTGGCATCGCCGAGACGTACGGCGGCGATCAGCCGGCCCGGGCGCTCGAGTCGATTCGAGGGAAGGTTGTCGGCGCGTGTCCTTATCGGTTGACCGGGGACTTGTCGCTGATGGTCGAAGACGGCACCAGCGGATTGGAGCGCTCTCAAACCTACAACGTACCTGGCGAAAACCCCCTCGACGCTGACGCTCGTACCTACTCAGCGATCGAGACGGCCTGCCTCGACTTGATCGGCAAAACCGTCGGCAAGCCGGTTTGTGATCTTATCGGTGGCCGCGTCCGCGACAAGGTGCCGTTCTCCGCGTATCCGTTCTACAAGCACGCTGGCGGTGGTGGCGAGGGCGACGATCTGCGCGACGACGAATATGGCGAGTCACTTTCGCCGGAGTCTCTCGTCAAACAGGTGGAGCAGATGCGGGCCAAGTACGGTTTCGGTTCCATCAAATTCAAGGGTGGCGTGCTAGACCCAGAAATTGAGATCGAGACGCTGCGCCAACTCCGCCAGACACTTGGTCAATTGGTGCCGCTGCGGATAGATCCCAACTGTGCTTGGTCGGTCGAAACCTCCGTGAAGGTCGGTCGCGACTTGGCTGGAGAACTTTCCGGTGGCGGTTACCTTGAGGATCCGTGCGTTGGACTCGACGGCATGGCCGAGGTGCGCAGCCGTCTCTTGGCCGACGGCATTGAGACGCCGCTCGCCAGCAACGTAGCCGTGACATCGTTCGGCGACATCCCGGAAGCCGTGCGCCGCGACGCAGTTCAAGTGGTGCTATGCGATCACCATTACTGGGGTGGCATGCGGCGCGTGCAGCAACTTGCGCGCGTCTGCAAGACATTCGGCATCGGCCTATCGATGCACTCTAACAGCCACCTTGGGGTTTCGCTCATGGCTATGGCGCACGTCGCATCGTCGACGACGCACCTCACCTACGCCTGCGATACTCATTATCCGTGGCAGTCGGAAATTGACGAGATCGTCCAAGGGGGGCGGGTGCCGATCGTTGATGGCTGCGTCGAGATTCCGGACAAACCTGGCTTGGGCGTGACGCTCGACACCGATCAACTTGAGCGCGGCAAGGAACGCTTCCTCAACTGCCAGTACCGCAAACGCGACGACGAGGCTGAGATGCAGAAACACGTCGACTCAAACTGGACCCGAAAACTTCCGCGCTGGTAACCAAATTTTTTTAAAATGAATCCACAGGAACTTTGTACGAAACTTGAGGGGGTTATCGGCTTCCCGGTGACGCCGTTCAACGATGACCACTCGCTCGACCTCGACGGACATCGGAAGAACATACGCTACATGCTTGCGCAGCCAATGTGCGCGTTGGTTGCCGCCGGTGGCACCGGTGAGTTGTACTCGCTCACGCCGGAGGAAGTGAGGCAAGTCGTAGAGGCCACTATCGAGGAGGTGGCTGGCCGTATGCCGGTGATCGCCGGGGTGGGTTTTGCCGGCGGTTTGGCCAAGCGCTTGGCCTCCCAGGCAGCCGACTGCGGAGCCGACGGCGTGTTGGCATTTCCACCGTATTATCCGAACGCCGAGATGGACGGCCTGGTGAACTACTACTCGAGTATCGGCGAGGCGAGCGGCTTGGGTGTTCTGGTTTACAGCCGTGACTGGGCGAACTACACCCCGGCACAGGCCGAGCGCTTGGCTGAAATCCCAAATGTCGTCGCGTGGAAGGATGGCACGGCGGACATTCGCCGATACCAAATGATTCGCGAACGACTCGGCGACAGACTGCACTGGATTGGCGGTGCGGGCGACGACATGGTGCCGGGCTACTACACGATCGGCATCCGAGCTTACACGTCGAGCATCTCGGCGGTGGCGCCCAAGTTGTCGGTCACACTCCACGAACTTGGTGCAGCCGGCGAGTCGGCGTCGCTCAATCAACTGGTCAACGACCACGTAGTGCCGCTCTACGCGCTTCGAACCAAACGCAAGGGCTACGAGGTGTCGGCCATGAAGGCGATGCTCGACATGCTGGGCCTGAGAGGTGGCATCGTGCGACCGCCGTTAGTCGAGGTAGCCGAGGCGGAGCGAGGCGAGTTGCAAACGATACTGGATGGCTGGCGCAGCGCCGGGTTTTTGGATGATTGATTCCACCGACAAATGATCGCAGCGGTTCTGGCCACTTTTTTGTTTTCCCTATCGGCCGTATCCGGTAAGCGGTTGTCGCATCACCTCTCCGGTGTCGAGGCGAACTTTTGGCGGTTTCTACTGGCTGCGGCGCTGCTTGGAATCTATGCGCACTCGATGGGGGCTGGGCTGGGCGGCGGCGCGTTAGGAGTATTCTTCATTAGCGGCATCGTTGGTTTCGGCATGGGGGACTACGGCTTGTTCCGGGCTTTCCCGATCCTTGGGTCGCGACTGACGATGGTGATGACGCAATGCCTAGCCGCGCCGTTTGCGGCGACCATTGAGTGGCTTTGGCTGGGCGAGAGGTTGTCACTTGGCCAAGTGCTGGCTGGCACGGCGATCCTGGTGGGTGTCGGTTTGGCCTTGGCTCCCAGCGAAACGTCTCAAGTCGACAAGAAACATTGGAAGGCTGGAATCATGTGGGGGCTGATGTCCGCTTTTGGGCAGGGCTTCGGTGCGGTGCTGAGTCGCAAGGCGGTATCGGTGGTCGAGGCCGGTGTCATCGTGGACGGGCTGTCCCAGGCGTATCAACGCATTCTTGGTGGCTTGACGGTGATGGCTGTGTTGCTCGTGTTTCGAAAAATAAGAATCCGCAATAATGGTCCGGTTCAAACCGAGGTGGCGCTGACTCCGGCAACCGTGAAACTGGTCGCCGCGCTGGTCGTGGCCAATGCGCTTTGCGGGCCGACATTGGGCGTGGGAGCGTACCAATGTGCGCTGAACGGTCTGCCAGCGGGGATCGTTTTGTCGGTCATCGCGTTGTCGCCGATAATGATTATTCCGCTCGCGATGAAATTCGAGGGTGAACGGCCGACGCTGCGTTCGATAATCGGCTCAGTGGTCGCCGTGGCGGGTGTCATCGCCATGGCAAATCAGCTTGCGCCATGATCGAGCCCACATTCGTCAAGGCTCCGCGCATCCTTGTCATCCGTGGCGGGGCGATCGGCGACTTCATCTTGACGCTGCCGGTGCTGGCGGCACTGCGGGAGCGGTTTCCGGACGTGGAAATCGAGGTGCTGGGTTATCCACGCATCGCCTCGCTGGCGCTTTCGTGTGGCTTGGCCAAGGCAGTGCACGCGATTGAGTCGCCCGGGTTGGCGATGTTTTTTGCCCGTGGCGGTCCGCTCGACCTAGAGTGGCGCGAGTTCTTCGGGCAGTTCGCCATCGTCATTTCGTACCTCTTCGATCCCGACAAGATTTTCGAAACCAACGTCAAATCGTGCGGCTCCTGCCAGTTTATCGCCGCGCAACATCGCCCCGACGAGGCCAAGTCAATCCACGCCAGCGACGTGTTTCTCAAGCCGCTGGAGCAGTTGACAATATTCGATGGCGACCGCGTGGCACAGCTCGAGTTGCCTGACTTGGGGAAGCGCAAAAACTGGCTGGCGCTGCATCCCGGCAGTGGCAGCGAAAGCAAAAACTGGCCGGAACAAAACTGGCGCAAGCTGGTGGCTCATCTGCTAGATCACTCGCCACTAAACCTGTTGCTCATCGGTGGAGAGGCGGAGGGCGACCGGCTCCAGCGCTTGGCCAACGGCATGCCGGCGAATCGCCTTGAAATTGCTCAACACATCCCGCTGCCAGAATTGGCACCGCGACTGGCCGAGTGCGCCGGGTATGTCGGCCACGACACCGGAGTCACGCACCTGGCTTCGGCGCTTGGCCTACCCACACTGGTTTTGTGGGGGAAGAGCGACGAGAAAATCTGGCGCCCCCTTGGTGAAAAAGTCAGTGTGCTGAACCAACACAGCGAACTCGCCGAACTCACACTCGAAACGGTGTTGAAAGGCATCAACGCCCTGGAGTTGGAACAGTTTTAGTGCCCCAGTTGCAGACTGTGAGATACGATCCGGTTGGCTGATCCGGTTTCGATAAGCGCGAAGTTTGAGGGCGCACCGACGCTGAATCCTTCCACCAGCCCCATGAACCGAGCCGGTGCCTGGCTGAACTTGGGCCAGACGTCCTGCCAGTCACAGTCGAGCATCTCAGCGGCGCGGCGGACGCCCTCAATCGGCGTAAGGGCGGAGCCGGCGAGGTTCGGTGTGCCGGGAAGCCGGACGATTTGCTCCGGGCCGACCTCGAGTTCCAGTTGGCCAAGCCGGTATTTTCCGGGGGGCGCACCGGCCGCGGCCATCGCATCGGTGGTGTAGTAGAAGGAGTTGGGATTGACGAGCCGGTGAATCAGCCGGAACAGTGTTGGCGATACGTGCCATCGATCCGGGATGAGGCCGTAGGTCAGTCCGGGGGTGTCGAGGGCACGCCACAGGATGTTGTCGGCGCGGTCGAGTGTGGCGGGGCAGCCGTTGCCGAGATGCGTGAAGCCGGCCGGGCCGGCGGCAGTTACCCGTCGAAGAATGTGCCCCGGGGCATTGGTGTGACCGATGGAGATGCGAATGCCTAGTTCGCGCGCAGTGGCAAAGCCCTTCAGTCCTCCGTTGACCTCGGGAGCCATCGTGAGGAGCAGGGGATCGTCGCCAGTGAGTTCGCGCAACTCGGCGACGCGCTCCGGCGTGGGCCTGAGCATTTTGTCGGCGGGATGCGCGCCGCAGTAGCCTGTCTCGGCGGAGAGGAACGGCCCCTCAATGTGCCAGCCGGCGATTGCCCGACCAAGCGCCGGGTGGGCGTCGCGGAGTTCTCTGGCCCTGGCCAAGCGCCGGGTCATCGCCTCCCAGTCGTCGGTGACAAGTGTGAAAAGAATCTGCCCGCAGCACGCTTGGCCAAGCTGCCCGACGGCATGGAGCAGATCGGCTTCGGAGAGATCGTCCTGCTGAAAGTCGATCCCAGCGAAGCCGTTGACTTGAAGATCGAGCAGCGGCGGGCCGATCCACTTGGCCTTGGCGGGAGGCTCGTCGGTGGGGGTGATTTCGGTGAAGAGGCCTTCCTCCCACTTGGCCAGAACCGGCTTCCGGTCGAGGATGTTCCAAGCGTGAATTTGCCCGTGGCTCATTGCAGGACTTTGATTAGCGACAGGAACACTCCGGCTGAAACGGCGGAGCCGATCACGCCAGCGACGTTTGGCCCCATGGCGGCCATGAGCGGGTTGACTCGTCCGTCGGTATGCTTCGAGACGAAGTTTTGTACGACCCGCGAGGCCATCGGTACCGCGGAGACACCGGCCGCGCCGATGCATGGGTTGATTTTTTTACCTTTGCCGAGGAACAGGTTCAGCACCTTAGCGAAGACCACGCCGCCGGCGGTACTGAAACAAAAAGCAACCATTCCCAACGCGAGGATTGCGAGTGTATCGCCTTTTAAAAATTTCTCACCTTCCATTGTAGCGCCGACGATTAAGCCGAGGAAGATCGTGACGATGTTGATTAGCGGGCCGCTCGCTGTGCTGCTTAAGCGCTGGGTGACGCCGGACTCGCGAATCAAGTTGCCGAACATAAGCATGCCGATGAGTGGGCCGCTCGCTGGGATGAAAAGCACGGTGAGAACGCAAGTGGCAATCGGGAAAACTACGACGGCGGTTTTCGAGACAGCTCGCGCCTGTGGCATCTCGATCTCGCGTTCCTTTTGCGTGGTGAGCAGTTTGATAATCGGCGGCTGAATCACCGGCACGAGCGCCATGTAACTATATGCGGCGACGGCCACTGCACCGAGCAGGTCAGGTGCGAGTTTGGCGGTGAGGTAAATTGTGGTCGGGCCGTCCGCGCCGCCGATGATGCCGATGGAGGCCGCCTGTTCCATAGAGAAACCAAAAATGTAAAACGCCCCTAGCGCGGCGATGAAAATGCCGATCTGAGCGGCAGCCCCAAGCAAGAAAGTGATTGGTCGGCCAAGCAGCGGGCGGAAGTCGGTCAAGGCTCCGACGCCCATGAAAATAATCGGCGGGAGTAGTTCAGCTTTGCTGACCGCGTAATTGTAAATGAACGCAAATAGCGGCCATTTGTCATTTGGATCCCCCGGGTCTGGGATTAAGTCCTTGTCGTTGGCGACCATTTCGGCTCCGGGGATGTTTGCTAAAATGGCACCGAAACCGATAGGAACCAGCAGCAAAGGCTCGTAGTTTTTTTTGACGGCAAGCGTGATGAGCACGCCTCCGATGACGAACATAACGAGGTTCTGCCAGACGAGGCTGGCTTCACCGCCGAAGCCGGAACTCTTGAACAGTTCTTGGAGGATCTCCATGTCAGGCCTCGATGCTCAGGATTGGTTTGCCGGCGGAAACCTCATTGCCGATGGCTGCGTGAACTGCCGAGACGCGACCAGCGCACGGGGCCTTCACGTCGTGCTTGGCTTTCATCGCCTCGACGGCGGCAACGACTTGGCCTTGAGTGACGGTGTCGCCGACTTTGACATTGATCTCGACCAACTCGACATTGCCATCGAACGGCGAGAACACATCGGTCGCTTGGCCACCGCTTGGCTGTGTTTGGCCAAGCGCAGGAGCGGCGGCTGATGCCGGCGGTTCGATGATGACCTCGTATGTGCGCGTGTTGCCGCCTTGGTTCACGGTGACTTTTGTCTTGGTGGGCGCAGTCAGCGTTGCGGCTTCGGCGATCGGCTCTTTCTTCAGCGGCAGGGTGATCTTGGAGCGGCCCTCGAGCAGTCGAATACCCTCGTTCAATTCCATTTTTTTGCCAGGGACAATCGCAGCGGCGACGAGGAATTTATTTTCGTCCGTGACCTCGATGCCACGTTCCTTCAGTGCAGC
Organism: Verrucomicrobia bacterium UBA673; assembly: GCA_002299785.1. Taxonomy (GTDB): domain Bacteria; phylum Verrucomicrobiota; class Verrucomicrobiia; order Limisphaerales; family UBA1096; genus UBA1096. The sequence continues at coordinate 10,188 of DBNL01000135.1, read as the reverse complement.
CTCGGCTTCGGCGAGTGTGTCGGGAGCGGCTTCGAGCGGGTCGCCGTCGAACGGCGGCAACTTGAGTTGGTCGGCAGCGATTTTTACGACCTCCGGGTCGGGGGACAGCGGTGGGCTGCCAAAATAGCCGAGAACCGACTTGCCAAAACCGGCGTCAATCTTCTCCCAGCGGCCGTGTAGCACGTTGTTGAACGCCTGCAGCCAATATTGTTGGCTGCCGGGAGTGACGCTCGTCCAGCCGCCGCCGGCGCGCACGACTTCGGGGAACTCGGCAAGTACGGCGCTGTATTTGTCGAGGATGCCGGCCGACTGCATCATGTGGACGTTTGGGCCGATCGCGCCGCCCGGCATCGGGAAGCCGACCACGCGGGCGTCAGCTGAGGTGGTGACCGGGTTAAACTCGTACTCGCTCAAGCCCTCGTTCAGCAGTGACTCGATTTCGTCCATCTTCGTGTGGTCGATGTCGAGGCTGTAGCCGGTGCCCTTGAGCGCGTGGGCCATCGAGCGGACGTCCGGCTGCGATGTGCCGGAAGCCAGAGGCCGCACGGCGAGGTCGATTCCATCGACACCCCCGTCGATGCCGGCCATATAACAGGCGACAGCCGTGGAGGCGGTGTCGTGAGTGTGCTGGATGAGCGGAATCTCCGGCGGCAAAATTGCCTTAATGCCCTTGGCCGTCTCGTAACAGGTGCGCGGGTCGGTCGTGCCGGAGGCATCCTTGAGGCAGACGGAGTCGAAGCGGATGCCGCGCTTGAGCAGTTCGCGGACGATGTTGATGTAAAATTCCGGCGTGTGCGCCTGGTCAGACTGGAACGGCAGACCCATCATCGCGACGCAAATCTGGTGGTGCATTCCGGAATCGACGATCGGTTGACCGGTATTGACCAGATTGCCGACGTCGTTCATGAAGTCGAAATTGCGGTCGATCGTCGTGCCGTGCTTCTTCATTAGTTTAGCCTGCAGCGCGAGGGCGGAGGTGCGCTGTGTAGTCAGCGTGACGCCGGAGACTGAGCGGGTAAGAATCTGCAGGTCGGCATCGGGGCCGACCGTTTTGCGGATTGTTGACATGCACTGGAAAGGATCTTCGCCGACGTAAAAAAACGGCGCTTGAAATCGCGCGCCGCCGCCAAACTCAAAGTGGCGGATACCGGCTGCTGCGGAGGCCTCGATCGCGGGCAGGATGTCGTTGAGGCGTGTCTTGCCTCCAAACACGCTTTGGAGCCCGTCGCGAAACGGGGTGAACATCACCCGGATTTCTTTTTTTAACTCAGAGAATATCATTCGAAATTAAGTAAGTTTCGGTAAAGGTTTATGGTTTTATTTCGCGGATTTCTGCGACCCGACAATCGGGAAACGCCTTGGCCGCCGCTTGGCGGATCGCCTCTTCGGCGCCGGGGTCCGGCAGGTCGGTGGCGTTCACCGGGAATGCGCGGCAGATACCGGAGATCGTAGCGGCAAGCAGCGACAAAATCGTCAACACGGCGGCGAAGGCGACGCCGCAGATAATCACCAAATCCATGTTCGAAGGTTCCATTGTTGGAGGGTTACCGGTGGTTTATCCGGAGAGGCGTGGAAACTAGCGCAACGGAGGTGGAGATTTAAGTCAAAACTTGGACAGGTCGGATTTTTCTATCTCGCAAGGCACTATTCGCTGCGCAGGAGGGTGTCCTGTTGGGCTAGTTCATCAGCCGGTTCGGGGTAATCGAGCGTGTAATGGAGGCCACGGCTCTCCCGGCGCTCGAGTGCCGAGCGCACGATCAATTCGGCTACTGTGGCGAGGTTTCGCAGCTCTAGTAGGTCACTCGTCACGGTGAAGTCCCAATAATAGGCCTGGATTTCTTCCTGCAGATTCATCACACGGGCCAGCGCGCGTTTTAGTCGCTTATCGGTGCGGACGACGCCGACATAGTCCCACATGAGGCGCCGAAGCTCCTCCCAGTTATGCGAGACGACGACCATTTCATCCGGGTCGGTGGCGATGCCGGAGTGCCATTTGGGCAGTTCAACAGCCACCGGCTCCAGCGGATGCTGGAGCTCGTGCCCAGCTGCGCGGCGAGCGTAAACGAGCGCTTCGAGCAGCGAGTTGCTGGCGAGTCGGTTCGCACCGTGCAATCCAGTGCAGGCGACCTCGCCTATTGCGTACAGGCCGGCGAGATCCGTTTCACCGTGTCGGCCAACCCGCACGCCGCCGCACTGGTAATGTGCCGCCGGCACGACCGGAATCGGCTCCTTGGTGATGTCCACCCCGTAGCTCAGGCAGGTTTTGTAAATGTTTGGGAAACGGTCCATCAGGAATCGAGCTGGCTTGTGTGTGATGTCGAGCAGCGCGTGGTCATCGCCGCTGCGTTTCATCTCGCGGTCAATCGCACGGGCTACGACATCGCGCGGCGCGAGCGACTCGAGCGGATGCACTCCCTCCATGAACCGTTCCCCAAGCAGGTTCGCCAGCACACCACCCTCACCCCGCACCGCCTCGCTGATGAGGAACGACTTGGCTTCAGGGTGGTAGAGGCAGGTCGGGTGAAACTGGATGAACTCCATGTTGGCGATAGTCGCCCCTGCTCGGTATGCCATTGCGACGCCATCGCCGGTGGCGATGTCTGGGTTCGACGTGTAGAGATAAACTTTTCCGCAACCGCCGGTGGCCAGTGTGATCCTCGGCGCGGAGAATGTCTCGACCTCGCCCGTTTGGTTGTTCAGCACGTAAACGCCGACGCAGCGGTTTTCCTGCGACTGGCCAAGTTTGGCCGTCGTGATGAGGTCGATGGCGAGGTGGTTCTCAAGGACGGTGATGTTTTCATGCGCGGCGATGGCGGCCAGCAGCGCCCGTTCAATCTCGCGGCCGGTGACATCCTTGGCATGAAGGATGCGGCGGTTCGAGTGGCCACCCTCACGTCCAAGGTCGAGCTCGAGGTGGCCGCGATTCTCCCGCTCGGAGAACTTCATGCCGAGCTGGATCAGTTCCTCGATGCGGGCAGGGCCCTCCTCCACAATGCCACGCACAACTGCCTCGTTGCAAAGCTCGCCACCGGCGTCGAGCGTATCGCGCACGTGGCTCTCGAACGAGTCCTTCTCGCTCGTGACGGCGGCGATTCCGCCCTGAGCGTAGTTGGTGTTGGACTCAGCGCGGTTCTTTTTGGTGATGATCGCGACGGAGCCGGCGTGGGCGACCTTGAGCGCAAACGTCAGACCGGCGATGCCACTGCCTAGTACCAAAAAATCAAACTGCCTTGGGGAATCTGCCATCTGTTGAGGAAAAGTGTTCTGTCACAACCGACCGTTGTCAATAAGCCGTGTTGTACCGAAGGAGACAGCCAAAGCAATATGAGTGCCTCGACTTACGCGCTTGGCCGGTTCGAGCGACTTGGAGTCAAAGAACTCGATATAGTCCAGCTTGGCCAAGCTCTGTTCGCCGACGAGCCGCGCCAGCTTGCGGTGCAGCGCTGCAGAGGGCAGTGGGGTGGTTGCCTTTTTCACGAATGCCCGGGCGACACGGATGACCTCGCGGAGCACCGTTGCCTGTTTGCGCTCGGCAGGAGAGAGATGGGCGTTTCGCGAACTCATAGCCAAGCCGTCCTTCTCCCGAACTGTCGGGGCGACGACAATGCTAACGGGGAAGATCAAGTCGTCGGTCATTTGCCGGATTACAGCGGCTTGCTGCCAGTCCTTCGCTCCGAATACAGCCACATTCGGTTGCACCAAGTTGAACAGCTTGGCCACGACTGTTGTCACGCCGCGGAAGTGCGTTGGTCGCGATGCCCCCTCCATCCGATTGGCCAAGCGCGACTCGACAACGAACGTACTGTGCCCGGCGGCGTAGATCGTCTTGTCTCTTGGCGCGAACAGGATGTCCACGCCGGCTTCGCGGCAAAGCACCATGTCGCGCTCGAGGGTGCGGGGGTAGCTGTCGAAATCCTCGTTCGGCCCGAACTGGGTTTTGTTTACGAAAATACTGACGACCACCGTGCCCTTGGCACTGGCGATTTTGCGGGCGCGGCGAATCAGACTCAGATGACCCTCGTGCAGGTTGCCCATCGTCGGTACCAGCACGACCAATTTGCACGGATCGCGGTAAATGCCGATTTCGCAGAGGACGCCGCCAGATGTGCGATGTAGTTTCAAGCTCGATTTAATCTAAAGTAGCAAATGTCATAATGACAGTTGTCATGCAAAGGCCGTTCTTTTTATAGTCGCAGGCTGTCCTGTGCAACGAAATGGCGTTCCGGAGGTATAGTTTGATCCTGTTTTTTCTGCTGGCAATCGACGGCAGCACGGGGCGAGCGCAGACTTTTTTCGGGAAGCCGGTGCCGGGCATGCCCGGTGTCAACGTTAGGTTTGTGCAAGTTTAACGGCAAGGTCTTGAGCGACTAGATGACGTTCGATCCCGGCGCATGGAGAGTGGGAGGCAGCTTGGAGCTGAGAGTTCGCGGCCCGCGCAGTTACCTGTTCAGCCCGGGCACCTGCCGGGATTTAAAACTGCGGGCTGGTGCAAGGATCTATGCCAAGGGAGGCAGTGGCATCGATCTGCTCGCGACGCTCAAGATCGTTGTACCGAAAGGCTAAGAGGTGCATCTGTGCAACACCGGCGCCAACGCGCAAAAAACCGAGGAGCAATTATAACCTTAAATAATCGCGGAGAAAACGCTAGCGAACGATAAATGGTCGAGGCAAATGATCGCTGTCGTCTTCAACCGTATTCTGACCCAGGTGAATGGCAACTTGCTCGTCGGTTGTCCCGACAAAGAATTATTCCGACAAAGAAAGCACCTATACGGAGGAGGGTTTTATCGGAGATGATATCACTTGTCATGTGACGTACGTTAGGACAATTGAATTACCTAAATTTCAGCTTTTAAAACAAAAAATAGAAGTTTTTGGCAGTCCTTTACTCGTCCCTTTTTACTTCTCTCCTGAGGAAGCCGGGCTATGTCAGTTGTTCGTTGGGGGTGTTTGGGCAACCGCCCGAGCCATGAGCCACAGTAGGTCGGAGAGGCGGTTTAGGTACACGACTGCCTGCGAGTCGGCCAACCCCCCTATCCTCAACACGGTCACAACTCTACGCTCAGCGCGGCGGCAGACGGTTCGGGTGAAGTCCAGGTGAGCCGATGGCACCGACTCGCCGGGCAGCGCCCAGCCCTTGAAACTCAGTCCACCTCCCTCAAGGTTACTGATTAGTTCGTCCAGCTTAGCTGTATCGGCGGCGGTTAATTTATTAAACTGGGCCTTGGCATATTGCCCGGCATCCTCCGGCAATGTGGCCAATTCTCCCATGAGGGCGATCAGTGCCTGTTGGATGGTGGTTAGTTTTTCAGCAAATTCGGTATTTTGCAGATGAGCCTTGGTCAAGCCGATTGCGGCGTTGAGCTCATCGACATCGCCGCAGGCAGCAATTCGAGGGCTGTCCTTGCCAGTTCGCCGCGAAAACAGCAGGCCTGTCTCACCGTCATCGCCTGTTTTGGTCGTGATGCTCATTGAAGAGCAAGCGAGTGTTGCCGCTTTGCCATGCGGGGTAAATGCGAAAGTTCATTTCAAGCCTTGCCAGCGGTGGGGTGATATCAACAGCATGGACGCCGTGCGCTCGAATGACCAACAACCTGCCTCGACACTTTCCGACGCCGAACTGCACCTGATCGGCGAGGGGAATGAATTGAGGCTTTACGACAAGCTGGGGGCGCAGCTTCGCGAGGTCGAAGGCGTCCTTGGCACGGCGTTTGCCGTTTGGGCGCCGAACGCCAAGCGATTGAGTGTGGTCGGCGACTTCAACGACTGGGACGGTCGGCGGCACGAGATGCGACGTTTGGGTGACTCGGGTGTGTGGGAGGTGTTCGTGCCGGGGGTAACGCAGGGGGCTCATTACAAGTTCGAGTTGATCAACGCGCAGGACCGGCTGCTGCTGAAAACCGACCCGATGGGGCGCTTCTTTGAGAAGGCGCCTAAGAGCGCGGCGATCGTCTGGGACACGAGCCATTTTTCTTGGAGTGACCAAGCGTGGCTCGAGCAGCGTGCAAAACAAAATGCGCTTGAGTTGCCGATGAGCATTTATGAAGTGCATCTTGGCTCGTGGCGCAAGCATAACGACGCTGAGTCATACTCGTACTGCGAACTTGCTGACGAACTGGTAGACTACGTGCGGGAGATAGGTTTTACGCACGTCGAGTTTATGCCGGTGGCTGAGCACGCCTACTATCCGTCATGGGGTTATCAGGTTACGGGTTTTTACGCGCCGACAAGCCGGTACGGAACCCCGGATGATTTTGCGGCATTGGTTGATGCGCTGCACGCGGCGGGCATCGGCGTGATTCTTGACTGGGTGCCGGCGCACTTCCCGAGGGACGACTTTGCGCTGGCGCAGTTCGACGGCACGGCGCTCTACGAGCACGCCGACTCGCGCCGAGGGGAGCATCCTGACTGGGGGACTCTCGTTTTTAATTTTGGCCGGTCTGAGGTTCGCAATTTTCTCACCGCAAACGCTTTGTATTGGTGTGATCGCTTTCACATCGATGGCCTGAGGGTGGATGCTGTTGCTTCGATGCTCTACCTGGATTACTCGCGGAAAGCGGGCGAATGGCTGCCCAACGAGCACGGTGGCAGGGAAAACCTGGAGGCAATTTCATTTTTGAGACACATCAATCATCATATTTTGACGCGGCATCCCGGCGTGGTCACCATAGCCGAAGAATCGACCGCTTGGCCCAAGGTGTCTCGTCCCCCGGTTGACGGTGGACTGGGTTTTTCGTTCAAGTGGAACATGGGCTGGATGCACGACAACTTGGAATTTTTATCTGAGGAACCGATTCATCGCAAATGCTGTTTTGACAAGATCACCTTTGCGATGACTTACCATTACGGTGAGAATTTTGTACTGCCGCTCTCGCACGACGAGGTGGTACATTTGAAAGGGTCGCTGCTCGCTAAAATGCCCGGAGACGACTGGCAGCGGATGGCCAATCTCCGCTTGCTGCTGGGCTACCAGTGGACATTTCCAGGCAAACAGTTGCTATTTATGGGCGGCGAGCTTGGCCAAGCGGAGGAGTGGAACGAAGATCGACAAATCAACTGGCAGTTGGCTGATGACGACTCGCCGGGACGGGGTGTCCAGTCGTGGGTGCGCGACCTCAACCGATTGTATCGGAGCGAGCCTGCGTTGTGGAATGCTGATTTTGTCGAGGCCGGTTTTGAGTGGGTGAACTGTAACGACCGTAACACCACCGTGCTGTCATTCTTGCGCCGTGACAAGTCCGGTACGGTGGTGCTACTGATCGTCATCAACTTCACGCCGGTTCCGCGAAACGGCTATCGCGTCGGCGTGCCTGCGACGGGTCGGTGGGAGGAGTTGCTCAACAGCGATGCCGCAGCGTATGGTGGGACCAACCTTGGCAACGACGGTAGTCGCGAAACGGTGAGGCAACCGGCGGATGGTTTTGAGCAGTCGCTGGTCATCGAGTTGCCGCCACTGGGTATTGTCATTTTTGGCCTGACCAATTTGCCGTTGCAGTGATGGGGTAGTTGCGACAGGCTGCGTCGGTGAACCTATGGAATGCAACGCTGGCTGGCTTGGGCAAGGGCGGATGGGGTTTAGTTTTTCCCGAGTTTTGCCAGTTGTGCCGCGACGAGTCGGCCAAGCCAGGGGACGGTTATATCGGCGACGGTTGTTTGGCCAAGCTTAAGCCGGTTGAACCGCCGTTTTGTCGGCGGTGTGGCCAGCTGTTTCCGGGGGAGATCAGCGGCAATTTTGAGTGCACGAACTGTGTCGAGACAGCGTTGCGTTTCGAATTCGCGCGCGCCGTGATGCAGGCCAACGCGGAGATGCTCGATGCAATTCACCGTTTCAAATATCAGCAGGCGCTCTGGTTGGAGCCGCTGTTCGACCGACTGTTCAGAGATGGCGCGGTAGAACAAATCCGCGATTGGAGTGGCGATTGCCTTGTGCCGGTGCCACTTCATCCGGTACGGTTGCGCGAGCGGGGATTCAATCAAGCCGAGCAATTGTGCAGAAACCTGAGCAGGGTGACTGGTTTGAAGTTGGAGAACCGTGCGGTAAAACGCACCCGAGTGACCCAAACCCAAACACTGCTTTCACGAGGCGAGCGCCTAGCCAACATGCGCGGGGCCTTCGAGCAGGATAAAGTGAATTTGAACGGCAAGCGTGTTGTGCTTGTCGATGATGTTTTGACGACCGGAGCCACCACGAGCGACTGCGCGCGTGCTTGCAAAAAAGCGGGTGCTGCAGAGGTGTGTGTGTGGACCCTTGCCCGTGGCCTTGGTTCGCCATGACACTGACTCTATATGTCTGATTTATCTGATTTTTCAAAGACTACCCCGCAACTTGAGACGGTGGACGCCCAGTCCATCCCGGCCGGCATCGAGCCTGGAAGCGGTTCCGGTAGAATGAAGTTCGGAGAAGTGGCGTCCCGCAAAAAAAATATCCCCAAGGGGTTGTGGACAAAGTGCGGCAAGTGCTCGGAGCTGATTTACGACAAGGACCTTGAGGAGAATCTCAAGACCTGTCCATCGTGTGGTTATCATTTCCCGATCGCGGCGCGGGCGCGGCTGGCTTCGCTCGTGGACGAAAAGTCGTTCAAGGAGATGGACGCTGGATTGAGCAGCGTGGATGTTCTCAAGTTCACCGGTGTGGCGTCGTACCCGTCCAAGCTGGAGCGTTATAAAAAAAGCACCGGTGAAAACGACGCGGTCATCACCGGTCTCTGCAAGATGGGGCCGCACAAGGTTGCGTTGGGTATCATGAACTTTTCATTCCTCGGCGGCTCGATGGGGTCGGTTGTCGGCGAAAAACTCACTCGTTTGATTGAGGTCGGCACCAGGGAAAAACTGTCGGTGATTATTGTTTCCGCTAGCGGCGGAGCCCGAATGTACGAGGGGATGTTCAGCTTGATGCAAATGGCCAAGACTTGCGGCGCTTTGGCTTACCATTCCGAGGCTGGGCTGCCATACATTAGCGTGCTCACTCACCCGACCACCGCTGGCGTGATGGCAAGCTACGCCAGCGTTGGGGATCTGATTGTCGCCGAGCCAGGGGCGATGATCGGCTTTGCCGGACCGCGAGTTATCAAGGATACAACACAGGCGGAGTTACCGCCGGGCTTCCAGACCACCGAGTTTCTGCTCGATCGCGGTATGATCGACGCGATTGTGACGCGCAACCAAATGCGAGAGTCGCTGATTAATTACCTCGACTATCTCAGCGCCGGCATAAACAAGCCGAAGCCCAAGCGCGGCCCACGCAAAAAAGCTTCTTGAGCGACGCTCAGTCACCGACCGCAGCGTGCTGTGCCAACTCAGCATCGTAGGCGTTCTGCAATTGGTAAACGAGAGGGTGTGTGCCAATCGCACAGCCGTTCACTTGGCCAACCGCGATAACCCCAGTCGCCGCCGAAGTGACGAAGACGGCATCGGCTTGTTGCAGGCGGTCGGAGGCAACCGACTCTTCGCGCACCGTTTGACCAAGAGCGGATGCCAATTCGATCACCAGTCGCCGAGTGACTCCCGGCAAAACAGAATCTGACACCGGCGGCGTGTGAAGCGTGCCGCCCTCCATCCAAAACAAGTTCGCTGAGGATGTCTCGGTGACGTTGCCGTCGGAGTTGAGGATTAACCCATCGTCAGCGCCTTGGTCGACGGCATCGCGCTTGGCCAGAATGGAGCCAAGTTTGTTCGCCGATTTCACCTTGGCCAAGGGGTCGCCAATGGCAACTCTTGCCGAGGTGTTTACCAATGAAAGCGGCTTGGCTGGAGTGGTCGGCGGAGAATGCTGTGTGATGAGCAGAGTCGGTTGCTCCTCGCCGGTTACGCCGTAGCCACGCTCGCCAACGCCGCGCGAAAGCGCGATACGGATAACACTCTCACTCATGCTGTTTCGACGGATCAACTCATTAACGTTGCCGAGCAGCGATTCAGTGGTTTGTGGCTGGGTAATGCCAAGTGACACCGCGCCATCCGTGAACCGCATCATATGCCACTCCCAAAGAAACGGCCGAGCGTCATGAACACGAATCGTCTCGTACAACCCGTCGCCATAAAGAAAACCGCGGTCGCCCGCCGGTATTTGGGCCATCGACGTCAGAAAAAAATCACCATTCAAGAATGCGACTGGATCGGAGCTGGACATGGTCGGCGACTAAGAGGCTAGCGGATTGGAAAAGAAGGGATGGGGTGACCGACGGGACTCGA
>DBNL01000128.1 GCA_002299785.1 Verrucomicrobia bacterium UBA673 | reverse complement strand
AATATTTATGCCGACCTACGAGTACGTTTGTGAAAAGTGCGACCACGAGTTTGAGTTGTTTCAATCCATCAAGGTCGATGCGCTGGAGACCTGCCCGAAAGAGGTTTGCCCAAAAAAACGCTGGTCTAAAGGCAACGTGCGCCGCGCCATCGGCACTGGAGCAGGGATTATCTTCAAGGGCAGCGGTTTCTACGAGACCGATTACCGCAGCGAAAGCTACAATGCCGGCGCCAAGAAGGAATCCGAGTCGATGAAATCCTCAACCAAGAGCGACAGCAAAGCGAAAACCGATAAACCTAAGTCGACCAAGGACAAAAGCAAACCGTCTCCGAGCAAGTAACGAGTATTTTTAAATGGCAATTGCAGTATGATGTGATTTTTCGGGGATGTAATATCTCGAGACTGTCTTGCAGTTCGGTCGTCTCTACCGCTTAAGCCAATCCCTTCGGCTCTGAAATACGGGCTTTAAGCCGTTCGTGAAAATGGCCACACTGTTCGCGCTGGATGGATTTGCCTTTCGACAGGATTGTTTGCATACCGCGGCCGGGTCGCTGCGCTTGGTTGTTGACGGTTGTCTTTGGCTTGGTCTGGGTCCCGACTGCGCTTGGCCAAGCTCAGCCGATCGTGCCCAAGCCGCAACTAGGCGCTGAGCCGACCAAGCCGGAGACAGTGCCCAAGCCGCCTAAGCCGGTGTTGCCGCCGCGCAAGGTTCAGCCCAAGCCGCTGGGCAATGGGTCGACGGTGCCAAAGCGGTTGCCGGTGGACATCAATCGAATCCTTGAATCGAGAGCGGGGTACAAGACGGCCCGCAGTTTGTCGGGGCAGTTCATGGCTTACGGGCCGATCTCGCCGAAGCGCCGTGGCGGGATTCTCGATGCCAAGGCCGACACTATTTTGATCGCGCCGGATCACGTGGTCGTGACGGCTGAGCGGGTTCGCAATGCGCTACTCGGCCAACTGGGTTTGCCAGCGATGCTAGGCAGCAAATTAATGATGCGCCTCAACCCCGCAATGTCGCACCGGGCGATAGTGCCAGTGGTGACGGATCGGCACATCAACGGTTACACTTACGAGTTGACGTTGCCGAGCGAGATTGATTCGGCCAAACTCGTCCGGGCACTGGTGCAGGTGACGCTACTGGACTTCGCCAACCGGAAGCCGCAGTTACGAGACACGGAGATTCCCCTCTGGATGACGGTCGGCTTTACGCAGGTCTTGTTGGCTCAGCCGGGCTTAGTGCTCGTTCTGAGTCAACCGGAACAGGGTGGGAATGAAATGGCGATGGAGGAGGTCGTCAAAAATTTGCGCCGAAACGACTCTCTGGTCGGTGTGCGGGCGCGATTGCGCAGCCGGCGCGCGTTTGACTTCAGCGAGATTGCGATGCCGTCGCCGGCCCATTTGCGCGGGGAAAACTGGAAGGATTTTCAGGCCTGTTCGCACCTGTTAGTGGATCGTTTGCTGGCGGTGAAGGCCGGTGGTTTGCGCCTGCAAAACATGATACGACAACTGCCGGACAACATGAATTGGCAGACCAGCTTCTTGAAGGTGTACAGCGACTTTTTTACCGACATGCTTGGGGTGGAAAAGTGGTGGGCGGTGACGATCGTGCAGTTGACAGGTCAAAGCCAATACCGAAACTGGACATTGAGCGAGGCGGTTGAGAAGTTTGAACACCTGTTGAAACTGCCGGCCGAGGTGCGCTTGAACGATGCCGACTCGCCTCTCGAGGCGGAGGTTACGCTGCAGCAGGCGATTCGCGGCTGGGACTTCGCGGTGCAGAAAAAAACGCTTGAGATGAAGATCAACCAACTGTTGATCGCACGCATGAAGATGCCGCGGCAACTACTGCCGTTCGTCAATGAGTATGGGCGGATTCTGCATAATTATGTCGCAACTCGGCAGCGGATCGAGTCGTTCAAACCGCGTCGTGGCCAGGCGCGGCCAAGGCTCGCGTCGATGGTCGATGAGGCCGTGCGCCAACTCGACTCATTGGACCGGCGGCTGGTCTTGTTCAAGCCGGAGTCGACAATGCCAGCTCCGGCGGCGTTTCTGCAAAACTGATTTTAATGCCCCGAGAATCCAACAGGGCCAAGGTCGAACGCACGGCGGAAATCATCGGCGGCTTGCGTGCGACATATCCAGATGCGCATTGCGAACTCGACCACCGCAATCCTCTCGAGTTGTTGATTGCGACGATTCTCTCCGCTCAATGCACAGACAAGCAGGTTAATATCGTCACTGCGGACTTGTTCGAAAAATATCGTTGCGCCCCTGACTACGCCGCAGTGCCGCTGGATGAATTGCAAGAGGACATCAAGCGGATCGGTCTGTTCCGCAACAAGGCTAAGAACATTCAGAACTGCTGCCGCATGCTCGTCGATTCGCATGAAGGCAAGGTGCCGGAGACGATGGATGCGCTCGTCGCCCTGGCTGGAGTGGGGCGCAAGACGGCCAACGTCGTGCTCGGCAACGCGTTTGGCATCAACGAGGGCATCGTCGTCGATACGCACGTGGGGCGACTGGCCCGGCGGCTTGGTTTGACGGCGGAAAAGACGCCGGAAAAAACCGAGGTCGCGCTGCAAAAAATTGTGCCTCGCGCTGATTGGATGATGCTCAGCCACTGGCTGATTTTTCATGGGCGTCGCCGCTGCTCCGCGAGGAAGCCAGAGTGCGGCGAGTGCGAGATCGCCCCCCTTTGTCCGTCGGAAAAAGACGGCGAATATCGCGAATGAACACCGGCGGCCAAACGCTCCGGATTTGGCGCGAACAAGCTAGTTCGCCGGCTTGGAATATGGCTGCAGACGAGTTGCTTCTGCAACACGCCGCTGCGCTTGGCCAAGCGGTGCTGCGGTTTTATTCGTGGGATCAGCCATCGGCGTCGTTCGGGTATTTTCAACGATACGCCGATGTGGAGGCGTTGACAGGGTTGCGACCGCTCATCCGTCGGCCGACTGGCGGTGGGGTTGTGCTGCATGACGAGGCTGAGTGGACTTACAGCCTGACTTTCCCGCCGACTCATCCGGTATGGCAGCTGAAAGCCGAAGAGAGTTACCGATGTGTGCACGAATGGGTTAGTCATGCGTTTGAGGTTTGTGGTGTGGCGACCGAGCTTTGCCCTGAAACGCGGGCGACCGGGCCCGGGCAATGCTTCGTTGGCGCGGAAAAGTGCGACCTTCTTTTTATTGGTCAAAAAATCGCTGGGGCCGCCCAGCGCCGCAACCGCGACGGTCTGCTAATCCAAGGTTCGGTGCAGGCCAAATCCACAGGCATTGATCGCGAGGCTTGGGAG
>DBNL01000132.1:28393-33114 GCA_002299785.1 Verrucomicrobia bacterium UBA673 | reverse complement strand
CCATGCCGCACATCCCTCTTTTTGTGTCGGACAAGTTTTACACGAAGGATCCAAAGAAAGCGTACATCCGCACGATCGAAGAGATTGACTACTCGATCGGCCAAGTTCTAAAAACGCTGAGACAGACTGGGGTCGATGACAATACGGTCGTCATCTTCACGAGCGACAATGGCCCGTGGCATCTCAAGCTCCGTCACCACGGCGGCTCGGCGTTGCCGTTACGTGGTGCAAAATTCAGCACTTGGGAGGGAGGCATGCGCGTGCCGACCATCATGCGCTGGCCCGACAAAATCCCGGCAGGCTCCGTCTGCAGCGAAGTTGCCGCCGCATGCGACATCCTCCCGACCTTTGCCAAGCTCGCCAAAGCCGAGCTGCCCAAGCGCAAAATCGACGGCAAAAACATTTGGCGGCTGATGTCCGGCAAAAAAGACGCCAAGAGCCCTCACAAACAATTCTACTACTACCGGGGCGCCGGCCTGCGCGCCGTCCGCAGCGGCGATTGGAAACTCCATATTGGCGGCGGAAACAAGAAACAGAAAAAAGAAGGAACCAAACCGACTCTAACACTTTACAACTTGGCCGAAGACATCGGCGAAACGACGGATGTCGCAGCAGCGAATCAGAAGATTGTCCAACGGCTCTACAAAAGGGGCTTGGCTTTCGACAAATCCCTGAAGGCCGACGCTCGCCCCGCTGGCGAAGTTAAAAGCCCTGGCTAAGAACTATCCAACCAAGTGCTTGCCAGGCGGGTTTAACGCTTCAAGAAACCCATGCTGTTCAACCAAGCACTGCAAAGTTTTGGCCAGGCTGTGACAGGATCCTTTGACGGACGAAGGCCATAACCGTGACCTCCACTTGGAAACACGTGAATCTCCGTCTTTACGCCCTTGCGCCGAAGCTCCTGCCAAAATCGCACGCTTCCTTCCGCTGGAACAGAATCATCACCTGCGTGGGCAAAAAAAGCTGGAGGGGTGTTTTTTGTAATACGAAACTCCGGCGACAACTCAATCTTGGTTTCTCCATCAACGAGATAGGCAGGATAGATTAATATACCAAAATCCGGACGACAACTCACCTGGTCAATACCATCGATCGGGCTGTAGTTTCGCCTGTCATAGTTCGTCATCGCTGTCGCGGATAAATGGCCACCCGCCGAAAAGCCGAGAAGACCAATCCGTTTGGGATCTAGCCCCCACTCCTTTGCATGATACCGGACAAGGCTCACCGCCCTCTGAACATCCTGTAAAGGGGCGTAGTGTTTTTCGAGACCTTTGCGACGGGGCACTCTATACTTGAGCACCACGCCGGTGACGCCGATCGAGTTAAGCCACTTCGCCACTTCTGTTCCCTCCAAATCCCACGCCAATATTTGATACCCCCCACCGGGACAGATAACCACCGACGCGCCTGTATCCATCTCCTGGGTTGGCTTAAATACTGTTAATGTCGGCTTCGTGACATTGTTATATTTGAGAATAGGAGCGCCGCGATGCTTGTGTGTGGTCAGGGTTTCCGAAGGGACATCCCCTTTTTCACCAGGCACTTTATCAGGCCAAATATCCAGAAGCTTCCAGATTTCCAACTCAGCAGCCGGGAGCTTGGCTAATCCAAGCCCCAACAGCATCAAAACAAAAACACGGTTGATCATCGCGGGGAGCATCCAACTGGTAGTGCCGGTTGAAAAGAAAAACTTGGCCAAGCTCAATGAGTACCAGAAGCAGAAAATGGAGGTTTTCCTGACAGGAAAAACCAGCATTTATTTCTTACTCAAATCGCGGATGCGAATATTGCGGTACCAAACAGCATCCCCGTGGTCTTGAAGCAAAATATGCCCCGGCAGGCGTTGGCCGAACACTTTCAGATTTTTGAACTTACTCTTGGCTATGGCTGCCTTAAGTTCGTCACTGCCGAGTTTATAAGTCAGCACGACTTTACCATTCAAAAAGTGCTTCACGGTGTTTCCCTTCACGAGAATGCGAGATGAGTTGAACTCGCCAACCGGCTTTAACGGCTTGTCATTTGCGGGATCGAGGACATCGTAAAATGCCGCTGTTTGACGGTTGGCCCCTTTCGCTCCGTCAGGATGGTTCGCATCGTCGAGCACCTGGTACTCATGCCCCAGCGAACCGCGCTCGCGGATGATGAAATACTTCACGCCGCTGTTCGCGCTCTTGGCCACTTTCCATTCAAAACGAAAATCGAACTGCTCGTAAGTACCCCTGGTAATGATGTCGCCGCCGCCGCCCTTGGCTGCGTGCTTAAGACAACCATCCTCAATCACCCAGCCTTTCGACGGGAATTTGCCGTTGCCGGCGTTCATCCATTGATCGGTCGATGAGCCGTCGAACAACGCCACAAAGCCCTTCCCCAGCTTGGCGCTCTTCTTTTTTTTCTCGGCCAAGACCGAAGTCGTCATCACACCTGTCAAGGCGATCGCCATTCCTAAATGCAAAAATTGTTTCATGTGAAAATATGATCAGCGGCAGGCAGATTGCTCAAACGCTGTCGGATGGTCAAGCCAAGCTCCAAGCCGGATCTCAAAACATTAGCCGGCTCGAGCGCTCCGCGAGTTGGTCGCTCCACTTCGACCAAAAACCAAGCCGTTGGCCAAGCGACTCCAGCCGGGCAAGCGGCAGCGACTCCCACCGCTCCTCCGCCTGACCGTCTAGCGACTCCCAAGCTTGGCCAAGGGACTGCAACTCGGCATCCACCTTGGCCAACTCCGACTGCAATCGACCGTGCAACTCCGTGACCTTGTCGTTCAACGCCATGCCCTCGCCCATCAACGCCGCCTGCAACAGTGGCGAATCCTGCTCCTCCTTTTTGACGATGAACGCGTCCACCTCGCGGCATACCCCTCCGATCTCCATGAACCATTCCGTCATCTCGCCGGGAATCGATTTCACGTTGCCCGGCGCTCGCCCTAGCTCGAGCTCGAGCAAATGCCGCACGCGCGACTTGACCTCGCGCAGGCATTGATGTGCGGCGTTCACCTCGGCGAATCGCCGCTGCAACTCCGCCTTGGCCTCGTCCGTCGCGTCATGCGCCCGGTCGGGATGCACCTCCGTGGACAACTCATGAAAACGCTGCTTCAACGCGTCGGCGTCAAGCCAAGGGCGTCGGGGGAAATTCAACAATGCAAAGCAATCGGTCATCGGCGGAACACTTGGCCGCACCGATCAGGCACTAAAACTTTCGCCGCAGGAACAGGTGCTAGCAGCGTTTGGGTTATTCACCTTGAACCCGCCATCCTCCAACTTGTCGGCATAGTCTAACTGGCTGCCGGTGACATAGAGGGCCGTTTTCGGATCGACCACCACACGGATACCGTAGCTCTCGACGAGGATGTCCCGATGCGCCGGAACGTCCTGTAAATCCAGCTTGTACTGCAAGCCAGAACAACCGCCTCCGACCACCGCCACGCGCAGCACACCCCCGGGACGCCCCTGCCGCTCAAGCAGCGAACGCACCTTGTTGCCGGCCTCTTCGCTCACCTTGAGCAGGCGCTCATCGCCGACGCGGATCTTGGTTTCCGTGGGAGTTTCTTTTTTGGCAATGCCAGAAATCATCGAAAAACAATATAGCCCAGTAACCGTGAAATAGTCAATTGCCTTGAGTCTCGCTTGGCAAGGCGATACGTTGCGCGTGTCAGGGCCCACGGAGTGCGGACTTACGAACCCCGCCAGGGCCGGAAGGCAGCAACGGCAGTTTGCTTCGTATTTGCCGTGGTCACCCTGGCGTTTCCGATCCCCAAAACTTGCCTCCGGCCAAGCGCTGTTGCAGGCTGCGCCAGTGGACCTGTACAAACTCTTTCGCACAACGCTGGTTGCCTTGGCTGCACTCGGCTTGGACAAGCCGGCCAGCTCGCTCGCCGCCGACAAGCCGAACATCATGATCATCCTCGTCGACGACCTCGGCTACGGCGACCTCTCCTGCTACGGCGCGAAGGATTTACAGTCTCCCAACATCGACTCGCTCATGGCCGACGGCATGCGGTTCGACTCGTTTTACGCGAACTGCCCGGTCTGCAGCCCGACTCGAGCGGCGTTACTGAGTGGCACGTACCCGGATCTCGTCGGTGTGCCGGGTGTGATCCGCACTCATCCCGAAAACAACTGGGGCTGGCTCTCACAGAAAGCGGCGCTTCTGCCCCGGACACTCAAGGGGGCGGGTTATCACACTTCGCTCATCGGTAAATGGCACCTTGGCCTTGAGGAACCGAACATACCGAACGATCGCGGTTTCGATCATTTCAAGGGTTTCCTCTGCGACATGATCGACGACTATTACAAGCATCGTCGGCACGGTATCAATTATTTCCGAGAGAACCGCCGTGAGATCGATCCACCCGGCCACGCGACCGACTTGATTACCGAATGGGGTGTCGACTACGTCAATGATCGCAAGGGCAAAGACAGCCCGTTCTTTATGTACCTCGCCTATAACGCACCACATACACCGATTCAGCCGCCGCAGGATTGGCTCGTAAAGGTGAAGGCGCGCGAACCGGGCATCAGTGACAAGCGCGCCAGGCTGGTGGCTCTCATCGAGCACATGGACCACGGCATCGGTCGAGTGATAGACGCGCTCAAGAAGAACGGGCAGTACAAAAACACGCTGACCATTTTCAGCAGCGACAACGGCGGGCAAGTCAATGTCGCCGGCACCAACGGCAATCATCGCGGCGGCAAACAGGACATGTACGAGGGTGGCCTGAAAGT
>DBNL01000132.1:5651-28011 GCA_002299785.1 Verrucomicrobia bacterium UBA673 | reverse complement strand
CTCGTCGGCATCACGATGGATTTATACCCGACCGCCTGCGCCGCCGCCGGAGCCAGCGTGCCAAGCCATGTTCGCGGCAAAAGTCTCCTGCCGACGATGCTAGGCCAGGCGCAGCAGTTCGATCGCGACTTAATCTTCGTCCGCCGAGAGGGCGGCCTGCGCTACAACGGGCAGGACTACCACGCCTTCCGCCGGGGCGACTGGAAGCTCGTTCACAACTCCCCCTTCGAGCCGTACGAACTTTACAACCTAAAAACCGATCCGCTGGAGAAAAATGACCTGGCCGGGAGCAACCGCAAAAAATTCACTGAACTGGCTACCGCTCTCCGTAGTCACTACCAACGTGCCGGAAGCACCCCTTGGCAAAAGCCAGCTAAGTAATAATTCGTGCCCGGTCAAGCGGCATTTAAGTTAACATGAAAAGATCCTTGTCGTCCTATTTATGGTTGTTTGTTTTGCCATCGCAATCTAACCGGACAGACTGCAAATATTTTGCCTAATACGAACATGATCTACCGTTTCAAAACCAAAACACGAGGAACTCATAAAGCTACCCATCACGACTGACACAATAGGATTTATCAATGAAGAACCTTGTCCTGCTTTTCATCCCACTACTATTTACGATACACAGTCTATCCGCAGCCAAGCCGAATGTGATTTTGGTGATGGCGGATGATCAGGGTTGGGGGCAAATGGGGTACATGAATCATCCAGCGCTGAAGACACCTCACTTGGATGCGATGTCTGAGAACGGGCTGCGTTTGGATCGGTTTTATGCCGGTGGGCCCGTTTGTTCTCCGACTCGCGCAACGGTTTTAACCGGACGCACGCATGATCGCACCGGGGTTTTTGATCACGGGTATGCGCTTCGAATTCAGGAGAAGACGCTTGGCCAAGCAATGAAAAGAGCGGGGTACGCGACCGGCCACTTTGGAAAGTGGCACCTCAACGGGCTCCGCGGCCCGGGTGCTCCGATCTTTAAGGAGGACTCCCATCATCCCGGGGCGTTTGGTTTCGACGAATGGTTGTCGGTTACAAACTTTTTCGATCGCAACCCGATCATGAGTCGCAAAGGCAAGATTGAGGAATACTCAGGCGACTCGTCGGAAATCATCGTCGATGAAGCACTAAAATTCATCAAAGCCAATGCGACATCGAATAAGCCGTTCTTTACGGTGATTTGGTACGGTACCCCTCACGATCCTTGGACCGCAGCCAAAGCAGATAAAAAGTCGTTCACGAAATTAAACCAAAAAGCTCAGGAACATTACGGTGAGTTGGTGGCAATGGACCGCAGCATCGGTACATTGCGCAAAAGCTTGCGTGAAATGGGAGTGGCTCAAAACACTCTGGTTTGGTTTATGAGCGACAACGGTGGACTGCCAAGGCTCGACCCGCCTACGACCGGTGGTCTTCGAAGTTACAAAGGCAGCATGTATGAAGGTGGCCTTCGCGTGCCGGCAATCATTGAGTGGCCGAATGGCATCAGCAAAGTTCGTATCACCAAATATCCGGCAGGCGCAGTTGATATTTTTCCGACCATCGCCGAGGTTGCTGGATTGGAAAAATCAGACCTCCTTAAACCTCAGGACGGGATGAGCTTGGCCAAGTTGTTTTTGAAAGAACCAGGGCCTCGCCAAAAGCCGTTGCCCTTTCGAAGCCGTGGCCGCATTGCGGTTGTCGACAACGACTACAAAATGATTTCGTTTCCGGATAGCGGCAAAACTCGTTACGAACTATACAACTTGGCCAACGACATGAGCGAACAGGACAACCTTTTCAAAAAAGAACCCAAGATTGCCAATCAGCTTCGCAAAAAACTCAAAGCAATCGACGCCTCGGTGACTGCCAGTGTCAACGGGCAGGATTATCCCGAGAAAAAAGTTGCTCCGCAGCCGCCCCGGATTTTTTGGTGGGAGAGAGAATCGTATCACCCGTATTTTTCCGAATGGATTAAGCGCCCCGAATACGGTCCGCGCCTGAAGCGCCATATTGAGTCTCAAAAGTAAAATGAAACGGATTGCCTTGCTGATCCTTTGCCTGCTGGCCACATTGGCTGAGATTGAGGCAGCCAAACCGAATGTATTGTTCATTGTTATTGACGACATGAATGACTGGATCTCGCTGCTCGATTCGCAGTCGCCAGTCAAAACTCCAAACCTTGAGCGCTTGGCCAAGCGCGGCACGCTATTCACCAACGCCTACTGCATTTCCGCTGCATGCAATCCATCCCGAGTGGCCACACTGACAGGACTCCGCCCTAGCACCAGCGGTGTTTACGGCAACAATAGCGATTGGCGCAGGGCTTTGCCGAAGCGACGAACCCTGATGCAACAATTCCAGTTGGCGGGCTATTCGGTTCGCGGAGCGGGGAAGATTTTTCACCACCATCTCAACGGAGCCTTTCACGACGACGCTTCGTTTGATGATTTCCTTTCGATGGCTCCACAAAACATGCCGCCCAAGAAATTAAATCGAGCACCCAAGTACGGTTCCCTCAACACCGACTGGGGTGCTTGGCCAAGTGACGAAAAAAATACCATCGACTTTCGTACTACGGAGTACTGCATCAGCTCATTGACTTCCCCCCCGACCGACAAACCGCTCTTTTTGGCCTGTGGAATCTTCAAACCTCACTCGCCCTTTTTCGCTCCACCAAAATATCATGCCAAACTTTCGGAGATCCCAACCCCCATCCGACTCGAAAGTGATTGGAATGACCTTCCCGCTGGCGCGCTCAAGCTGATGCAAAACAAAAAATGGTTTTGGAACGGCATGTCCGCACTCGACAAACGTATTCCGGGTTCCTACGACGATTTTATCCGGGCCTACGCTGCCTGCTGTCTATTTGCTGACGCTCAAGTCGGGCGTCTTCTCAATGCGCTCGATCAGAGCCCCATTGCAAAAAACACCATCATCGTCCTCTGGTCCGATCACGGGTTTCATCTAGGGGAAAAAAATCACATCGAGAAATTCGTTCTTTGGGAAAAAGCAAACCACGTGCCGTTTATCATCTCAGCACCGGGTATTGGTACACCTGGCTCCCGCTGCGAAACACCGGTCGACCTCACGGTGATTTACCCCACACTACTTGACCTTTGCGGCATTAAAAACCGTTCGTACTACGATGGGAACAGCGCCCTGCCGTTGCTCAAAAACCCCAATGCAAAATGGGGTCATCCAGCAATCAGCACCTACGGCAGAAACAACCATACCCTCCGAACCCAGCGCTGGCGCTATATCCGATATGCGGACGGCAGCGAGGAATTATACGACCATCAAAACGACCCCAACGAATGGACCAACTTGGCCATGCGAGAATCCGCGCAAGCTCATCTCGCGAAGCTCCGCGATCGGCTAAAGTTTAGCCAAGATGCCGAACCCGTGTCTGATCTGCGCAAACCGAAGGCCAGGCGTTGAGCGATTTTTTAAGTGCCAGCGTAGCAGGCTTTAGGTAGGTTCCACGAATGCGCGCTACCAAAATTCTACTGGCAACTTCTTTTCTTTCATTCGTAGCACTTGGTCAAGCGGACGAGGCATCGAAAAAAAAACTCCCGCTCATCTTCGATGAGAACTTCGAGCAGGGACACAAAAGATGGGAAGTTACGGACAAAAAAAGCTGGACCCATCGAAAGGTCGACGGCAACCACGTCTTTGGAATTAATCGACGCAACAGTGACTACAAGCCAAAAGTCCGCAGTCCCTATCACATAGCTCTCATCAAAGATGTGAACATCACCGACTTCGTGCTGACATTCGATGTGAAAAGCACTAAGGACACCGGGGGACATCGCGACTGTTGCGTGTTTTTCAACTGGCAGGACGCCGAGCATTTTTACTACTGTCACTTAGGGGCAAACCCCGATCCGCACAGCGGGCAAATCATGATCGTGAAGGATGCTCCACGCAAAGCCATGACCGAAAACAAAAACAAAACACCGTGGAAAAATGAGACGTGGCACAAGATCAAAGTCGTCCGCGACAAGAAGAAAGGTACCATCGAAGTTTATTTTGACGACATGAGCAAACCGCACATGAGCGTGGTCGACAAAACCTTTGGCAAAGGTCGCATCGGTATCGGATCGTTCGACGACATGAACGACTTCGACAACATCAAGTTGTACGGGCGTTGAACCAGAAGAATGCGCCAACGCGTTTTCCTGAATTAAAATTTGGGTAGCAATGATAAGTGCCACTGTTCTTGTGGAAATCTCCGTTGATTAGATATTATCCAACTCTGATTGCTTTGTTGCTGCCACTGGTGGTTTTAGCCGAGGCGAAGCAACCTCCCAATATTGTTTTCGTTCTCTTCGATGATATCGGCTACGGCCAGCCGAAATCCTATCGGGCTGATTCGGCCTTCAAAACGCCCAATCTCGACCACTTGGCTAAGGAGGGCATGCGTTTCACCGATGCACACTCTGCCGCAGCCAACTGCACGCCAACCCGCTACGGACTGCTGACCGGCCGATACCCATTCCGAATTGGCCAGTTTGGCGTGCTGAAGACCTACTCTGCCCCGATCATTCCCAAGAGCCGTCTCACTGTAGCCTCCTTTCTTAAGGGCCGTGGCTACCATACTGCCTGCATCGGCAAGTGGCATCTCGGTATGAAGTGGGTTGATGGAATGCCGGGTACGGAGAAGCAGCTTCCCATTGGCGCCCAGCTCACCGATGGCCCGAACGCGCTCGGCTTTGATTATTTCTACGGCTTCACCCATGCCCGTAATATTGGCTCGATCATTGAACAGGACATGGTGGTGGCCAACGTGAAGGGGATCGAGAACCAGCCGCTGATGATCGGCAAGGCCATCAAATACATCGAGGAGCGTTCCAGGGAGAAGAAGCCGTTTTTCCTCTATTTCCCCATGTGCCCGCCCCATAGCCCGATTGTTCCGGCGGCCGAGTTCGTCGGCAAGAGTGGGATCCCCGGCAAGGAGGGCAAATACGCCGACTGGGTTCATCAAGGAGATCACATGCTGGGCCAGATCATGGATGCGCTGAAACGAACCGATCAGGAAAAGAATACCCTTCTCATTGCCACCGGCGACAACGGCGCGGCCAGACGGCCTTATCCTCCATTGAGGGAGGCTAAAAGCAGCCTTTACGAAGGCGGCCACAGGGAACCTTTCGTGGCCCATTGGCCGGGTAAAATTAACGCTGGCTCCGTGAACCACGATGTCATTTGCCTGAACGATCTTTTTGCGACTTGCGCGGAGATCCTTGGTGATGATTTACCCCCCGACGCTGCCGAGGACAGCGTGAGTATCTTGCCCGGTTTGCTGGAGAAAACGACCGGGCCAATTCGTGAGGCGACGATACATCAGGCCCCCGCTGGCCTGGCGATTCGACAGGGGCCTTGGAAACTCGTCATGTATCGGAATGGCAACCGCGAGCTCTATAATTTGAAAGACGACATCAGTGAAACCAGTGATCGTTCCAAGACCAACAGGGAAGTGGCGGGGCGATTGGAGAAGTTGATGCAAAACTACATCGACCGCGGTCGCAGCACACCGGGCCCGGTGCAGGAAAATGAATTTGAACTTCCGTTTGGCAACTCTGTGACAAAGAAACGAAACAAGAAAAAAATTTCATCCAAAGGGAAATAAAACTATGAGAATCACGCTGACCATTCTGCTGGCATCGTTGCTTGTTCCGAGCACAGGGAAAACCGCTGCGCTAACCGGGGATCGACCTAATATTCTGTTCATCATTGCCGATGACCAGTCGCCCTTCGACCTGAAGGTCTACAATCCGAGATCAGAGCTCCAGACGCCGAATATCGATCGGCTGGCAGCAAAAGGGATGGTGTTTGACGGAGCGCACCACATGGGCTCGTGGGTTGGGGGCGTGTGCACGGCCTCGCGCCACATGATCATGAGCGGCCGCACTGTGTGGCACATCCCGGATAAGCCCGGTCGAATGATGAACCCTCACGTGAACAACCCCATTCTCGTGCCGCCGGGCTTGGCCAAGTTCACCCTGCCCTCCGTGTTCAACCGCGCCGGCTACAGCACCATGCGCACCTGTAAAAATGGCAACAGCTATGCGGACGCCAACAAACTATTTCAAGTACGACGAGATGGCACCCGGCGCGGAGCTACCGATGAAAGGGGAAGCGCCTGGCACGCCGATCAAGTCCTGGATTATCTGAATGAACGCGAATCAGCCAAGACTACAGATCCCTTCCTGATTTATTTCGGCTTTTCCCATCCACATGATGTACGTGATGGCAAACCAGAGCTGCTGGCAAAGTACGGTGCAGTTAATCATGACGATAAAACGACGCTGCCATCGGCAAATCCCAAACAACCTGCCTTGCCCGTCAATTATTTGCCCAAGCATCCCTTTGACCACGGTCACACCACCGTGCGAGATGAAGTAGGAGTGAAGGGCGTTTGGGAGCGACGTGATGAACGAACCATTCGCAACGAGATTGGTCGCCAGTTTGCCTGCAGTGAGAATATCGACATTCAGATCGGTCGGGTGCTCAAGAAACTCAAGACAATGGGTGAACTAGATAACACATACATCTTTTACACCGCCGACCACGGCATGGCTATTGGTCGGCATGGTCTGCAGGGCAAGCAGAATATGTATGATCATACCTGGCGCATTCCATTTATTGTGAAGGGGCCGGGCATCAAGGCTGGGACGCGGGCGAAAGGAAACATTTATCTGCTCGATGTCCTGGGCACGTTTTGTGATCTGGCCGGCATCCCGGCTCCGGCCACCTCGGAGGGCATCAGCTTCAAACCTGTGCTTCTGGGTAAAAAAGAAACGGTGCGTGACGTCCTTTACGGGGTATACTGCGGCGGTGGTCGGCCGGGGACGCGCTGTGTCAAGCAGGGCGACTGGAAATTAACGAAGTATCAAGTGGACAAGACAGGCGTCCGGCACACACAACTATTCAACTTAAGAGAAAACCCTCATGAGTTCATCAAGGAACATCACGATCCTAAGGTTATTGCGTTGACTGGCATTAGGCCGAGAAAAAATCAGGTGAACCTGTTCGGCAATCCGAAGTACACTACGAAGCTCAAGGAAATGGAAACTCTGCTGTTAGCCGAGATGCGTCACCTCAATGATCCCTATCGATTGTGGAACCAGCCCGACGACGGGCTTGAGCCGCCCAAGATCAAGGAAAGAGCAGGCAAGGAGAAGCGGCTGAAAAACAGTCGATGAAACCGACTCCAAACACGTGACCAAAAGCAGGAAGATGGAGGTATTACTCCTTTTAGAAGTGGATCGCCAAAACGATCCTTACCGCCTGAGTCATAAGCTACTGAAATGATGCAGGGTCAAGTTGGTATTATCGGCATTGGTCTTCTTGGTAAAGCGTTGAGTGACTGCTTGGCATGCGCTGGGTTTGAAATATATGGATACGACATTGCGCAAACTGAATCCGGAGCAGTCCATCTGTTTCCCAACGCTTCGGCTGTTTTTGAACAGTGCGATACAGTTCTTCTCAGTTTGCCTAACAGCAACGTAGCGGCATCTGTGATTGATGACGTGATTGATATAATCGCGGCGCGGCATTGTATCCTAGACACCACCACGGGTGACCCGGAACATATCGAAGCTTTGGGCGTGCGACTGGCTAAAAAAGGTGCAAGTTATCTCGAAGCAAATGTAGCAGGCTCGAGTGTGCAGATGCGGGAGAGGAAAGCGGTTTTGCTACTGGGTGGCGAGGCGGATGTGGTAGCGGCACAGGAACCTCTTTTTTCAACCTTAGCTAAAAAATGCTTTCATGTGGGTGGCGTTGGAGCGGGTTCGCGGTTTAAATTGGTGCACAATTTAATTCTCGGACTGAACCGCGCTGCGTTGGCGGAAGGATTGAACTTGGCGGAGGCATTGGGGTTTGATGCGAAGAGAGCATTGGAAATATTAAAGCAGACACCAGCGACCTCGGGCGTGATGGAGACAAAGGGGTTGAAGATGGCGGCGCGCAATTACGCGCCACCCCAGGCACGATTGGCGCAACATCACAAGGATGTACGGTTGATTCTGAAACTGGCGGCGAAATTGGAGGCCAAAACACCGCTCAGCGCGGCGCACCGCGAGTTGCTGGCGCGCGCTGAGAAATTGGGGTTTGCCTCAGCCGACAATGCTGCCATCATTGAGGCGTATAGAGCAAAGGAATGATGCGTTTATTACCTTTAATTTTACTCCTGAGCACGCTGGCTGCTACGCCGGCAGATTTCCCGCTAGTGTCGGATGATCTTGAGGTCAAGCTTTTCGCCAAAGAACCGCTGGTGCGGAATCCGTGTGCGATTGCCTTTGATGCGAAGGGGCGGCTCTGCGTGGGGATGGGGCCGCAGTATCGTACGCCCAAGCTGGAGACGGCCGGGGATTCAGTCTGGATTTTACTGGATGAAAATCACGACGGCGTGGCTGAGGACCGCAAGCGGTTTGCCACGGGCTTCAACAGCATCCAAGGACTCGCGTGGAAGAATGGTCGCCTGTGGGTGGCTAATGCGCCAGACCTCACGGTGGTGCGCGATATCGACGGCGACGAAGTGGCCGATGAATATATACGGCTCTACACGGATCTTGGCAATCTCGAGCATGGCTTGCACGGCTTGAATTGGGCGCCTGACGGTCGGCTGTACATGTCCAAAGGCAACTCTAAGGGACTAACACAATTGCCCGACCGCGTAGCGCCGAAGGCGTTTCGCGAGTTGTGGGGCGTGCAGGCGGCGGACGCGCCGGATTTCCCTGCGCCTAAGATTTTTAACGCAGCGAATTACCAGAAAACTTATCACGACCCCGCCGATGACTGGGGGCGCGAGGGTGGCATTTTGCGTTGTGATGGAGATGGCAAAAATCTGGAAATTTTTTCGCGCGGTTTTCGCAATCCATGGGACATCTGTTTTGACGACGGCTTCACGTGGCTCGGCACAGACAACGACCAGACGCATGGCGACAAAATCTTCTCCCCCTTTTATGGCGCGCATTTTGGCTGGGGTCACCCGTGGAGTTACAATTGGAAGGGTGACCGCCATCTGCCCACTGCGCCGGCCGCCGGGCCACTCTTTGAAGGCTCGGGCACGGGCGTGATATTTTGCAGCGTGCCTTCGTGGCCGGAAAAATATCGCGGTGTGTTTCTCATCAACGATTGGCTACGCCGGCAGGTTTATATTTACCGCCCCAAATGGGACGGCGCACGACTGAAACCGGAGAAGGAAAAATTTGATTTGTTCGCCCACGCCGGCGGCGGGCGCACGATGGGCAAGAGTGGAGGACGATCTTTCAGCCCAGTGGACATCGAGGTGGGACCAGACGGCGCGGTATGGATTTCCAGCTGGGGGCGTGAGTACGGCGCAAAGATGGCTAATGGCAACCAAGAAAATGAAGGCCGCATTTACCGACTGTGGCCCAAGGGAGTAAAAGCTGTTTTTAAACCAGAATCCAAAAGAGCAAAGCCATTAAAGGACTGGAGCGTGCGTGAATTGCTGGCTGACCTTGGTAGTCATTTGCCCGTATGGCGCGCGAATGCCTCGGAAGAATTAGTGCGGCGCAAGGAAGGGATGATTGGCCCGTTGATGGATGCGCTGCGCGATGATGCCAAAAATGAAACGAGTCTCGAGACGTGGGCGGCTTGGACACTAGGCCGAATTCAGCCGCAAAACGCGCAACTGCATACGATGTTTGGCTCGGTGGTGCGGGATGCTAAGTCGCTGAACCTGCGGCTGCAGTCATTGCGCATTCTTGCATGGTGTGCGCAGCATCCGAGGGGACTGCCTCTGCCAGACACGGTACGCGAGGCATTGACCGATACCGAGCCACGCATACGGCGCGAGGCTTTGCTGGCCATTCGTGAGGCGGGACATGATAGCTGGCATGTGGACGTGCTCAACCTGTTGACTCGGGAAACTGACCGCATGGTGTTTTATACCGCGTGGGGCGCATTGCGTGAAACCGCTACTGCCGAAGCTCGCAAGGCGATGTTGGACGATCAACGCGCGGGCGTGCGCCGCGGGGCGTTGCTGAGTTTGCTGGAGGAGGATGCGCTGGCTACGGAGGCATTGCAGCTTTTGGCCAAGGACACGGACCCCTCAACTGCGGCATTGGCCAAGCGAAGACTGGGAGGCAAGGCGGCTGCCATCATCAAGGGACCACCTCTTAAAGTTTCTCCAGATGGTGTGGAGGTGTCCGTCCAGCCGCTGGTTTCCGTGGTGTCAAAAATCGAGGCACACCAGTCGCCGGGTTATCGCGAGGCACGGCTGCAGGTGGGTGCTTTGGCGTATGTTGACCGCCGATATCGCATCCTCGAACTTCCCTCCGGGTTTGATGGCGAAACTTTCATACAAGGCCGCAATCACGATGCCGAGGCCGAGGGTGACCGAGTGCTGACTTTGACACTTCGCCATCCGTCCACGGTTTTTCTAGTCGATGACGTCCGTGGCGGCGAGTTGCCCACTTGGGCGCATGCTCGTTTTAAACCCACGCAACTTCAACTGCTTACCGACGATGCGCGGCATCGAATCTACATGGCGGATTTCCCTTCAGGCAAATTCACACTCGGTGGCAACTCCGAGGGCGTGAAGGCACGCAAGTCAAATTACCTCGTCATCATCCGACCAAAGCTCTTGGCTCCACCCATCGTGCCCACTACAGCCGCGGCGGTTCTCCCACTTTTAAAAAATGCCAGTGCCGAGCGCGGTCAGGCGCTCTTTCATGCGCGCGCGGGTGCCAACTGTGCCCTTTGCCATCAACTGGAAGACAACGGTAATATTTTCGCACCCGATCTCGCGGACATCGGCTCCCGTGCGGATGCGGATGGACTTATCCGATCCATTCTCGAGCCGAGCGCGGAAATCACCGAGGGCTTTGCGTTGCGAGTGTTCACCAAAAAGTCAGGTGATACGATGGCTGGCATTGTGCTCGCCGAAACCGGTCAATCCGTGAAACTAGCCTTGGTCAATGGCACCGTGGCTAGGATTGCTCAGCGCGACATTCAATCCCGCCAAACCCTCAAGACTTCCGCCATGCCACCCACATTTGGAGCAATTCTTCAACCACAACAAGTCGCCGACCTCATCGCCTATCTTCAAAATCAAAAAACCAAGCCCCAAACAGTTACCCCGAAGACCACCGGCTTTGCATTCACCCAGCAAAAGGACCGTGTCACCCTCTGGCTCGATGGCCGCAAAATCACCGAATACCTACTCGACCATCCGCAGCTCACCCGCCGTGCGTTCATCAACGTCCACACGCACACCGGCATCCAAGTCACGCGCAACTATCCACCAACGCCCAGCGACGGGGGCGACCATCCTGTGATGCATCCTGGTATCTGGATGGGTTTTGGGCATCTAGACGGGCAGGATTATTG
Organism: Verrucomicrobia bacterium UBA673; assembly: GCA_002299785.1. GTDB lineage: Bacteria > Verrucomicrobiota > Verrucomicrobiia > Limisphaerales > UBA1096 > UBA1096. The sequence goes on along the minus strand of DBNL01000132.1, from coordinate 16,671 downwards.
GCGGCTCAAGGCCAAGGTATTGCATAATGGATTCGTGGATAAACCGAAAGCTGGGAAAAGCCGTGCCAGTTTCGCTGTCCGTAATCGTTATCTGACGTCTGATGGAAACAGTGAGATATGTCGTGAGATAAACCGAATCGAATTCCGCCGACATAAGACTGGGATTTTACTGTTGTGGGATTCGACATTTCAAAACGATAAACGCGATTTTTATTTTGGGGATCAGGAAGAAAGTGGCCTGGCAATCAGGGTCGCCACTCCCCTAAATGTGCAAGATGGCACTGGAATCATCATCAACGACCGCGGCGAAAAAAACGGTACCGGGACTTGGGGAAAGCCATTGAGATGGATCGATTACTCTGGCAAGATCAACAAACGACAAATAGGCCTGATGATTGTGCCAGCGGCCGAAAACCCGCGCCCATGCTGGTCACATAGCCGGGACTACGGTGTGCTGGTGGCCAACCCATTCCCAAAACAACCCAAGGAACGCCGAGAACCTTACGTAAAAACCTGGGTCAAAAAAGGTCAACCGTTCCGTATATCCTACGCGGTGCTAATTCACGATACCATCAAGGCGATTGATCACGCCAAAGAGTTTAGAGACCTGGAGAGAATTCTCGCAGAGGGGTGGTGATGTTGACAGGCATACAATCCAGCCTTGGAACTTCAATTAGTTTGATTTTCTTAATCGAACTTTCGTTTTCGATAGTCGCCAATGCCGGGGGCGTCGGGATTGACCTCGGGGCCGTAGTAGCGGAGGAGTACCAAGGGTTCAGTGTCGCTGGTATTCTCGAAAGTGACACCGGCCTTGGCGCCGGCCTCGGTGCAGAAGTATTCGTCCTCGGTCAACTCGTGGAAGCGGATGAGCTTGGGGCTATTTAGCGGCTGGCCGTTGATGGTGCCTTTGCCCTGCACGCAGATGCCGCTCCAGGCACCCTTGTCTTTCACGGTACATGTTACACCAGGATCAACGGTGAGTTCCTTGGCTGTGAAAAGCTGCTCCCTTTTGATTCGGCCGTAGACGATCCAGCGATCGACGTAACCCTGCTTGCGGGTATCGGCCACCGGGATGGGCTCTAGGTAATGGCTATCCTTGAAATTTTCGTTGGTGTTGCCAGCCCAGTCGAGTTGGTTGACGATGAAGTCGAGGTCGCGGTGCTTTTTCTTCGGCATGTCCTTCACAAGCAAACCCCACGGCACTTCTCGGCCTTCGACGAGGTTTTGGTACATACCGAACACGTCGCTGCCCCACTGCGGCTCGTAGGTGCAAAGACTGCCGGGGGCGTGCAGGATGCAGGGAGGGATGAGCCAACCGGTGCCGGGCTTCAGGCGGTACGCGCGGCTGAGGTCGAGAATGCCGTTGTCGCCTTTGTTCCAATCCGCGAGGCACTGGCGCACTTGCTCCTTGGTTGTGCCGGGTTCGAGCCCCATGAAGGTGTACGGGAAATTGTTGCCGACGTTGTTGTGTTGTGGCGGAAAATAATAACTCTCCGGCTTGCCTTCCTGCCCGACCAGCTTGGCCTGTTTGGCATTCTGGTGCATGTGATGCGGGATGGGGCCCATGTTATCGAAGAATTTCGAGTACACCGGCCACTTGCCGTATTTCTTCCAGATGCGCTTGCCGATGATGTCCGCCCCGCACTCGGCCACCGCCTCGCGCAGGGTGAAGCGACTTCGTCCGTGCACCACGTAGCTCAGGCCCTCATCCGGCACGCGGCCCTCGTTGGCGGCCTCGGTGGTGGAGCCAAACCAACGCTCATCAATGCCGCCGCGATTCAGGCCATAAGCATAGGTATCATCCGGATGCAGCTTGAGCCGCAGGCCCGGCTGCAGGAATGACCGCGGCACCCAAGCAGGCGCGAGCCGGAGCAGCCCTCCGGTTTCCTCGAGTGCGGCTTCCACGTGCTTGCGGACATTTTTTTTGACGGTCTTGAGTTGTTTAACAGATGTGAGTGACATGATTATTTATAGAAAAATCGGGCGGAAATCTGCCCAAGTCAACCACCCAAGTCGAGTTCAGAAGTTGGCCAAGCGCAGTCACTGACATGCTTCGCATTCTTCACCGTTTCGCATGGCCTCGATCGAGCAGGCTAAGCGCTCCTCGGCAGTGTGCTCTTTCTCCGGCAACTCGACACCCTGCTTTTTCAAGGCGATGGTGGCTTTCTCGATGTTCGAGGCACCCAGCGTCCGCAGGTAGTAAGTCGTCTTTAGGCCGCTCCGCCAAGCAGCGCGGTACATGTGCGAGAGCCGCTTCAAATCCGGCTTGGCTAGGAACAGGTTTACCGACTGCGACTGATCTATCCACTTTTGCCGGCGGGCAGCGGCAGCGATCATCAGCATCGGGTCGACGTCAAACGCCGTGGCGTAAAGCTGCTTCAGCTCGTTCGGCAGTTCGGCGATGTCGTGCAAGTCACCGTCGAGATACTTTAGCTTGTTCATCATGTCCTCGTTCCAAAGTCCCCTGCCCTTGAGGGCGTTTACCAAGTGGCGATTCAGCACGATGAAGTCGCCAGACAAGTTGCTCTTCACATAAAGATTCTTGTAGAGCGGCTCGATGCAGGGTGAGGTACCCATGATATTGGAGATGGTCGCCGTCGGCGCGATGGCCAGCACGTTGCTGTTCCGCATGCCCTGGCTGGCGATTTTTTGACGGATGGGTTCCCAGTCCATCCTGCCGCCGCGCGGCAAATCCACCGCTTGGCCTCGCTCCTGCTCGAGCAAATCGACCGTGTCCGGCGGCAGTAGACCACGATCCCACTTGGAGCCTTCGTAACTTTCATAGCGCCCCTTTTCCTGGGCTAAGTCGCTTGACGCCTCGTAGGCAAAATAGGCTATCGCCTCCATAAACTCGTCGTTGAACTCCACCGCCTCCTCGGAGGCAAACGGCACGCCTTTTTGGTAAAGCGCGTTTTGCAACCCCATCACGCCTAGCCCAATAGGCCGGTGGCGCAGGTTCGCGTTCCGGGCCGGTTGCGTCGGATAAAAGTTGATGTCGATGACGTTATCCAGCGCGCGCACAGCGATGCGAATTGTTTCCCTCAGCTTGGCCAAGTCAAGTTCGCCGCTCTCGGTAAGATGATTGTCGAGTACGACCGAGCCCAGGTTGCAGACAGCCGTCTCGTCTCTGCCGGTGTTGAGCGTGATCTCGGTGCAGAGGTTGGAACTGTGGATGACCCCAGCATGATCCTGCGGGCTGCGGACGTTGCAGGCGTCCTTGAACGTGATCCACGGATGGCCCGTCTCGAAGATCATCTGCAGCATGCGCTTCCACAAATCGATGGCAGGAACTTTCTCGCTGCTCATTTCGCCACGCTCCGCCTTGGCCTCGTATGCGAGGTATCGTTCCTCGAAATCCCTGCCATAAGTCTCGTGCAAATCCGGTGCGTCGCTGGAGCAAAAAAGTGTCCAGTCCTCGCGCGCTTCCATCCGCTTCATGAACAGGTCGGGAACCCAGTTGGCTGTGTTCATGTCGTGCGTACGCCGGCGGTCGTCACCGGTGTTTTTACGTAACTCGAGAAACTCGCCAATGTCGTTATGCCATGTCTCGAGATAAGCACAACCACTGCCCCGTCGCTTGCCGCCCTGATTGACCGCTACCAACAAGTCGTTGTGCAATTTCAGGAATGGAATAACGCCTTGGCTCTTGCCGTTGGTGCCCTGAATGTGGCCGCCCATTCCGCGAACCGACGTCCAACTGCCGCCCAGGCCACCGGCCCATTTGGAGAGGTAGGCGTTCTCTGTGATACCACGCTCCATGATACCCTCGATCGAGTCATCCACCCAGTACAGGTAGCAGGAAGACAACTGTGAATGCGGCGTACCGGAGTTGAACAGCGTCGGGGTGGACGAGCAGAATCGCCGGTTTTTATAAAGGTTATATAGCGAAACAGCCCGTTCCTCCTTGTTATCCACCTCGTTGTGAAACAGACCCATGGAGACACGCATCCAAAACAGTTGCGGTGTCTCTATTCGGCTCTCCTCATCGCCGGTGTTGGTGCGATCGACAATCAGATAACGATCGTAAAGCGTCTGGATGCCAAGATAATCAAACTCCAAGTCGGCGGAGGGATCGAGCGCCGCGCCCAGTTTCTCTGTGTCATACTGCAGCAAGTCAGGACTGAGACGCTTGATCTCCACGCCGTGCCGCAGGTACTTGGGCAGATACCGGGCGTGAGCTTCTTTCAACGCGCCGACACCGTCGCGAAGGATGTCCCAGTCGAGTACCTCCTCGTAAATATAAGTGCAGAGCAACCGGCCGGCGAACCTCGCAAAGTCAGCGTCGCGCTCCATCAGCGCCTTGGCGTTCAGGAGGATTGTTGCCTGCAATTCCACCACAGACATCTCGCTAAAAAGTGAACGGCGTAACTCGGTCTCGATCTGCTCTTCGCTCAGAGTAAGGCCGAGGTCGATGCTCGCGTACTTGATGCGCTCGAGCAGATCCTCCCCATTCCAAAATAGAGAGCTGCCATCGGGTTGCGTGATGAGGAGCAACTCCTGCTGCTTAGCGTCTGTCGGCCCCGCTTCACTTTCGCTCGTAACAAGTTCATCGGCGCGCTGCAGCGAACGCTGTGAACGATATAAAATATAAGCCTCGGCCACCTTGTAGTGACCAGCCTTCATTAATTCCTCCTGGACAATGTCCTGAACCTCCTCGATATGTATGAACGCCTGGCCGGCATCCCTCACTCGGCCTGTCACTGACTGGGTAACCAGCACCGCCAGCGCGCTATCTTTCTGCTGCGAAAGGAAGGCCTTGCGAATCGCAATCTCTATTTTGTTTTCATTCCAGCTGACAACCTGCTTGTTGCGGCGGATTAACCGGACGCTGATTTTTTCGTTCGACTGGGCCACGTTGCGAGCCGTGTCAATCACCAGGCTGCGGGCCACATCGTGCGCGTTGTTCTCGATCAAAACCCGCTCGATACCCCGATACAAATCCGTCTCGGACAGCCTTGAGCTCTCCGCTTGGCCAGGCTCATTCACCTGAAACCGCTCGCCGACCGTGCGGGCCACCTTAGCCACAAAGTCCCTGTTTTGAGGGGTGAAAACATCCTCCTCACCCTTGGACATCATCAATTTGGCCAAGGCGTTGCCGACCGTGTTGGCAATGTCACCCAGCGCGATATCGCTTTCACCGTCATTCGCGCGAAGCCGGAGACTATTATCCATCGAATCGTCTCCACTAAGAGACTCGTCCCATTTGTAACGGGATGGCGCTTCCTGCGTAGTCGCCATGCGCTTGATCGCTTCATCCTCCTCAAATGTAATCTTGCTGATTGCCATGTCCGGGTTCTGTTTGGTTTGGGTTGCTGATTAAAACTATAGTTCGTCATCGCTCACCATTTCCAGTGAGGATGCCTTCTGATACTCTGTCACTCGACCTTCAAAAAAGTTTTGCTCCTTCTTGATGTCCATCATCTCAGCGAGCCAAGGGAACGGGTTTTTCACTCCCTCGTTTAGTAGCGGCAAGCCGACATTCTCCAACCGCCTGTCGGCGATGTAGTCTATGTACTCCGCAAACTCCTCGCTACTCAAGCCAACAGCGTTCACCGGCAGGCAGTCGTTGATGAACGATTTCTCAAGTTGCACTGCTTCCTTCATCAGGTTGACCAGTTCCTGTTGGAACTCGTCCGTCCACACATCGGGATTTTCCCTGATCAGTTCCACCAGGAGGTTGCGGAGTAACTCAATGTGGTTCGACTCGTCACGCAGCGTGTAGCGAAACATCTGCCCGATGCCAGGAAACTTGTTCTGCCTGTAAAGTGAGAGGATCATACCGAACAACCCGTAAAACTGTGTCCCTTCCATGCACTGTCCAAACACAAAAATATTCCGGGCCAACGCCTGCTTCTCCTTCGCTTGGGACAGGTCCATGTCCCGGCGCAACTCTCGCGATACGCGACTCACAAACTCGTTCTTCCGCAAGATCGTAGGCACATCCTCAAACATCGCCTCGCACTCGTGCGGATTGATACCGAGTGAACTGATCATGTAGAGCAGCGAGTCGGCGTGGATGTTTTCTTCATGCGCGTGCCGGCCAAGCACCAGCTTCAGTTCGGGTGCAGTAACCAACTCGCGAATGACATGCTGAATATTGTCGCCTACGATCCCTTCTGCCGCGCTAAAGTAGCCGATCCCCATCCGGATAATCCATCGCTCGACATCGCTCAATTCGTTCCCTCGCCACTGTTCAATGTCCTTAGCCATGGGGATGTCCTCTGGTTCCCAGTGGTTGGCTTTCATGTTGCGATAGAGCTCATACGCCCACTGGTATTTGAGCGGCAACAGGTTGAACGTCATCGTCTGGCGGCCGTTGATAATACGCTTGGCCGCGTACGCCTCCTCCGCCTTGGCTTGATCCAAAACAAACCCCCTGTTGCCAATCTGAAATCGCTTCTCCATTTAACTTTTAAAAAATCGGTTATTATCTCAGCTTAAAATCCTGTTTCAGTCATAAGACGTCATAACCGCCTTAATAGTGCTTTCAGCTTAAAACCCTTAAAAAACACTACATTTTGTGGTTGTAGTAAAAAAGGAGCACAATTTGTAGCCTTCTCCGGCCACCTCGTCAAATGATTTTCAGCTTATATGACGCTTTTTTCACGACTTTCTTGTTGAACCCTTCATTCACATCATATTCACCGCAATTCAGCCCCTCTTTACCCATTCAAATACTTTTCCTTAAGCGGTTCCCAACTTAGCTCTCTAACCCATTTAGCCTCCCGGATTGAAAGATAACTCAATCCAAATTAGCCCAACCATGAAAATAAAGTCAGGCGCAGGTGTGAAATAAATTTCCTGTTTTTCCTCCGCGTCTTCGAGTGAGCAATTGGCATTGAAAATGCGCTCGAAAAAGGGTTATATCGCGGTCGACCATGAGTGAAGAATCCAAGCCTAAAGTCCTGATAATTTTTGGGGATGCCGCCGAGACGGTGGACACGATGTATCCGTACTTCCGCCTGATCGAGGGTGGCTACGAGCCGGTACTGGCAGCACCGGAAAAGCGCGATTATCAAATGGTGATGCACCAAAACAAACCGGGCTGGACGATCACCAAGGAATGGGAAGGCTACACGATGCCGGCAGCGATCGCGTTCATGGACGTCAAGCCGGAGGAGTATCTTGGTATTTTTTTCAGCGGCGGCCGCGCGCCGGAATACATTCGCGAGGACGACGATTTGCTGCGTATCACGCGCTACTTTTTTGAAAAGAACGCCCCCATTGCCAGCGTGTGCCACGGCGTGGAAATTCCCGCACGTGCCGATTGTGTGAAAGGGCGCCGCATGGCCACGGTGCCCAAGGCCAGGTTCGACCTCGAGGTATGCGGCGGCACGTTTGTAGATGAACCCTGCGTGATCGATGGCAACCTTGTCAGTGGCCGCACGTTCTGGGATCACGGCTACTACATGGGCGCGTGGATGAAGCTCCTCGACGCGGCCCGCGATGCCAACTGACCGCTTGGCTTGCAAAAACGGCTGGCACCCATACGTTCTCTCACTTGATGAATGATTCAAATTTAACGCCGCTCCACTTGGCTATGTGGTGCGGGCCGCGCAACATCTCCACCGCACTCATGCGTGCGTGGGGTAACCGGCCAGACACCTTCGTCGTCGACGAGCCGCTTTACGCGCATTACCTGCGCGAAACCAGACTACCACACGCCATGGCCGCCGAGATCATCGAGCGGTACGAGGCTGACTGGAAGAAGGTCGCCGCTTGGCTCACCGGCCCGATCCCGGAGGGCAGGACGATTTTCTATCAAAAACAGATGTGCCACCACATGCTGCCGAGCATCGGCCTCGACTGGCTTGGACAGGTGGCGAACTGTTTCCTCATTCGCGAGCCGCGCGAGATGCTCACGTCGCTGATGAAGAAACTCCCCAACCCGACGCTGGCCGACACCGCTCTACCGCAGCAACTCGGGCTGTTCAACCACGTTCGCGAGTTGACCGGCACGGTGCCGCCGGTGATCGACTCGACCGACGTGTTGCGCGATCCCCGCGGCATGTTGAGCGCTTTGTGCAAACGGCTTGGAGTTGCTTTCACCGATACCATGCTCGAGTGGCCGCAGGGTGCCCGCAAGTCGGACGGCATCTGGGCCAAGCACTGGTATCCGGAAGTCGAAACCAGCACCGGCTGGCGCGCTTATAGGCCGAAAGACGAATCGGTGCCCGACTCGCTCTCCGAAGTGCTCGAGCAATGCAGCGAGATTTACGAACAGCTTTATCCGCACCGCATCACGGCCTGAAAAATCATGCTTCAAAAATTCAACGAGAAAAACCGCGACCTGCTGATCAACATCAACGGCAAACTGCTGCACCGCGACGAGGCCGGCATCAGCCCGTTCGACTCTGCCGTGCAGGGCGGTGACGCCGTGTGGGAGGGGCTGCGCGTTTACGACGGCAAAATCTTCCGCCTGGCCAAGCACCTCGAGCGACTCCGCAGCTCGGCGCTCGCGCTGGCTTTCGCAGAGATTCCGTCGGCGGAAGCCATTACGAAGGAAATCAAGCGCACCCTCGAGGCAAACAACATGACCGACAACGCGCACATCCGGCTCACGCTGACGCGCGGCGTCAAGCTCACATCCGGCATGGACCCGCGCCTCAACACCGCCGGCCCGACGCTGATCGTACTCGCCGAACACAAGTCGCCCGTGTACGACAAAACCGGCCTGAACCTCATCACTTCGAGTGTCCGCCGCCCATCGCCCGACGTGCTCGATCCGAAGATTCACCACTGCAATTTGATCCAGTCCATCCTCGCCAAAATTGAGGCCAACCACGCCGGAGCCGACGACGCGCTGATGCTCGACTCACGCGGCTTTGTCGCCGAGACGAACGCCACGCACCTATTCATCGTCGAGAACGGAACCGTGACGACGAGTCGCCTCGTCGCCTGTCCGGAAGGCATCACCCGCGAAGTCGTCCTGGGCCTCTGCCTCGACAACGACATCCCGTACGAGGTGCGCGACATCTCCCTCACCGAGGTGTACCGCGCTGACGAGCTTTTCTGCACCGGCACGATGGGCGAACTCGCGCCGGTCACGCATGTCGATGGCCGGCCGATCGGCGCTGGTAACGCCGGCACAACGACTTGGCGCTTGGCTGAACTTTTCGACCAATGCGTCGCCGCCGAGGCCGAGCCGGTTCTGAATTGATTTTTTTGGTAACATTTTCAATCAGTTCGTGTAGCTTCCCCCCGCGATGACTATTGCTACCGTACTGACAGTCTTTCTGGTAATTCTTGGCGTGATGCTTGTTTTTCAGGCCTATTGGCTTTTTGGAACGGCACTTTTTCCACGCATGGTTGGCCAGGCGAGAGACCGCTACAAAACCCCCATCCGCACCACGTTGATCGGCTTGGCCGTCATTGTGCCAACATTCCTTATCGGCTTCGTCTGGCTGGGCCAAAGCCTCGTCTGGCTGGACCAAAAAGATGGCGATACCTTCAACATCTCCAACGGCATTGGCTTAGTGATCGGTGTCGTGCCACTGATGCTCGGAGCCATCGGCTCGGCCGGTCTGTGCCAGTTGATCGGTCTCGGCCTCCCCGTGCCGGGCGACCAGAGTCAGAACTGGAGGCGTGTCTGGCGTGGCGGCTGGGTACTCAACTTCTGTTATCTGCTGCCGTTCGCCGGTTGGTTCGTCATTTTGCCGTGGGGCATCATCAGCGGCTGCGGCGCGTTCGTCACATCGCTCTCCGGACGCGGCAATGACCGCAGCAATGATCGTAGCAGAGGCCGGGGTGGTAGCCGCCCCCCAAGGAAATCTTCTGCATCCGAGTCGGTGGCCAAGCTGGATGACGACTCCCCGCGAAGCTCACGCCTCCAGCGCAGTCAAATCCCCAGCGGCGACTCAGAAAATAAACCAAGCCAACGACCACGCCGACCACGCCGACCGTCCCGCCCCAAGCCAGAAGAATGATGGAACTCAACCGGCGACAATTCCTGCAAGCCGGCGGCAACGCCACAGTCTTGGGAACCTCCTGTTGCGACGCACCGCACAAGGCGCTCTGACCGTACACCGCTTTGCCAGACTAGACCAAGCGGCTGGGGATGTGTGATTACCCTTGCTTCCAGGCGAACGGCGTTGGAGAATATTGTTCCGTAACCCCGAACACAATTCAGCTCCATGCCATCGCAAAACGACCCGCCCCCGAAACTGACCGCCCCGTGGGGCAAGCCCGCTCCGGCCGGCAACGAATTGTCCCGTCGCTCCGCCTTCAAGTTGGCCATGGGTGTCGGTGGCCTGGCTGCCGCCGGAACGACCTCTGCCGCCGCCCAGCCTGCGAAGGACTCACGGAAAGCCTCGCCCAAGCGATACGGCATGAAAAAGTCGATCAACCAATGGGCGTTCCCGTATCCGGATCGTATGAACCTGCGCGAGTGCCTACAGTTGGCCAAGGACGCAGGATTCGACGGCATCGAGCTTAACTACGACCTTGAAAACGACCTGTCGCCCAAGCACGGCCCGAACGATTACCGGAAAATCCGGAAGATGGCCGACGACATAGGTATCGCAATCAGCGGGTTGTGCTCGTTTTTGTTTTGGCCGTACCCGCTGACGAGCAACGATCCCGCCGAGCGAGCGCGCGGGATGGAACTAGCAGGGTTGATGACCGAGGCTGCCCACCATCTGGGTACGGAAAATCTGCTCGTGGTGCCCGGCGCGGTGCACATGCCTTGGCGAGAGGATCACGATCCAACACCAAACGACGTCTGTGACCAGCGCGCCAGGGCCGCTATCGGGAAACTGCTGCCCAGGGCCGAGAAACTGAAGGTTCACCTGAACATGGAGAACATTTTCTTCAACGGCTACCTGCTCTCGCCGGAGGAGATGATCCGGTTCGTCGACGGGTTTGGCAGTGAATATGTTCAGGTGCATTTCGACACTGGCAACATTATGCTATTCCAGTTTCCGGAGCACTGGATTCGCATTCTTGGACGGCGTATCCGCAACGTGCACTTCAAGGAATTCTCCAAGAAGGGAACAGATCACTCGCTTGAATCGTTCCGGCC
>DBNL01000132.1:4199-5270 GCA_002299785.1 Verrucomicrobia bacterium UBA673 | reverse complement strand
GGGTATGACGGCTACCTGACCTTCGAGTATTTCCACCCCTACCCACACTATCCAGAGGCGCTGGTTTACCAGACCTCCGACTCGCTCGATCGCATGCTCGGCCGAGTCGTTTAATTTTTGAAACAAAAAACTTCGCCTTCGGACAGCGCGTCCCTACACTCCGTGTCCGCATGGGCAGAGAGCCAATCACCAGCAAATATATCGAGGTCCGCGAGTCGGAGATCCACGGCACCGGCGTGTTCGCCAGAATCAAGGTGTCCAAGGGCAAAAAAGTCATCGAGTACGTCGGCGAAAAAATCACCAAGAAGGAATCGGAACGCCGCAGCGTCGCGCTGATCGAGAAAAACCTGGGCAGCCAGACCGAAGGCGCAGTGTACATCTTCGAGTTGAACAAACGCTACGATATCGACGGCAATATCTCAGGAAATCCCGCGCGGTTCATCAACCACTCCTGCGAGCCCAACTGCGAGCCCAACGTCATCAAGAACCGCATATGGCTCATCTCCACCCGCAAGATCAAGGAGGGAGAGGAGTTGAGCTTTAATTACGGCTTCGACCTCGATGGCTACGAGGATCACGAGTGCAAGTGCGGCGCCAAAAAATGCGTCGGCTACATCACCTCCGAAGACAACTGGGCCAAGCTCAAGAAACTCATCGCCAAGAAAAAGAATAAAAAGAAAAAGGCCGAAAAAGGCAAAAAGAAATCAAAAAAGAAGGCCAAGGAATAACCTGAAGGCGGTGCTGACTTTCCTATTCGGCCACAACTTTTCCGGCTTTACCGGCGAGGGATAGGGACAGCGCTTGGAGGCTAATAACCACCGCGCAGTTCCTGTTGCAGTTTTTGGCCGAACTTGGGCATGTCGTCCTGCGGCGGCTGGTAGCCATCCTGTTGCGGAACCAGAGACGGGCGGCCGTATTGGTCCACGTGCCATTCGCATTTGATCCCATCGGAGAAAGTCACCGAGCCGCTTGCCATCATGCCCGCCTGGGTCACGGGTGACACCGTCACGGAAACCTCCCCGCCACCAGCAACATCATCATCAGTCGGCAACGGAGCCTCGCCCATGGGGT
>DBNL01000132.1:1850-3838 GCA_002299785.1 Verrucomicrobia bacterium UBA673 | reverse complement strand
CGGGGCCGGCTCCTCCTCTGGTTTGAGTTCCTCCTCCGGTTCCTCCTCGTCCTTGGGCACCAACTCGAGGTCGCCCACGAGGAAACGCACATCCATATAGGTCATGGGAATGTCCATCTCGGATTCCAAGCGTGACTGGATGGCGGACAGATCAAGCCCTTCCTCAATCCAGCCGGCGACTGTCTTTTTTTGATTTTCGTCGAGTTGCATAATTACCACTTTGGCAAACCAAGAGCTTGGTTTGCGACCGCGCCACTCACTACCCGCACCCCCACCAAGAAACAAGCCCGAATCACTCGAGACAGCACTTGGCTTGCAAATCGGGATTGATTGAGTTTGAGCGAAACCTTAGTGTCTGGCCTCCATTTAAAGTTATGAAATTAATTTTGGCCTTATTCGCTTTTTCACTACTGACTTTGGGTTGCTCAACTCCGAACCATCATGCAGCACAAAAACAATCTCCCGTAAACATTGAGCCGCCGAGTGTTTCAATTCACCAGGCTGCGTGGAAGGGAGACGTTGAATCCATCGAACAACACTGGGCCGCCAGCACGGATGTCAATTCGGCGAACAACTGGAACGAAACCCCGCTCCACTATGCAACCCGCTCGGGCCAGACTGCAGCCGCCAATCTTCTCGTCACCAAGGGCGCGAATTTCAATGCGAAAAACAACGAGGGCGTCACGCCTCTACATTATTCGGCATCGGGCGGGCATCGGGCCATCGTCGCTCTACTCATAGCCAAAGGCGCGAAGCTGAACGGGAAGGACTCGGAAGGCATGACACCCCTGCATCGCGCCGCGCGCGGCGGTCACAGGGAAACGATCGATCTGCTTGTCACCAACGGCGCAGAGGTGAACGCAAAGAACACCGCCGGGCTGACCCCATTGGAGTTGGCGGACGAGAACGCAGCTGAACTCCTCCGCAAACACGGCGGCAAATCCGCTGTCAAACTCGGTGCACTCTCAGATGATGCCGCAAACGGCAATATCGAGTCCGTCAAGAAACACCTGGCCGGCGGCGCGGATGTCAACGGAAAGGATGACCTCGGACGAACCCCGCTTTACCGGGCGGCGTACAACGGCCACTCGGAGATCGCTGTACTGTTCCTCGCTGGGGGTGCGGATGCCGATGCTCGTGATGAAAACGGATGGACCCCCCTGCACGGCGGCGCATTCAAGGGTCATCTCGATATCGTCGCCGCGCTGCTCGCCAAAAAAGCGGCAGTGAACGCAGAAGACGTCGATGGCGACACCCCGCTGGACTGGGCAAAAAACAAACCCGAGATCGCCGCACTACTCCGCAAACATGGAGGTAAGACAAGGGCAGAATTGAAAGCGACTGGCAAGTAGCCAAGCGCGCGTGCGGACGGCGAGCGGTGGTTCGACTTCCCTCAGCCGCAGGTGATCTTCCAGTTCCACGATGCTTACACCGGTGACCTGCGCTATTCGGAAACCTATGTACTCGGATTGGATTGACAGCGCCTGGCCAAGGGCGAATCGGTAGCCATGACACCAACCACCGCCAACACGAAAAAGCACCGCCAACGGCTCGGCTTGGTTTTGTTCCTCGTCTTCGCGCTCGCGATAGTGATGGGGCCGGGACCGGGATTGCGCCTAGTTAATCCCGAGCCTGCCGCCGCTCGTGATGGACTGCTCTTTCTCGGGCTGCCGGTGGTTTATGCTTGGGGGCTATTTTGGTACGGCGTGCAAGCTGCGGTGGTGGTGACCGCCTGTTTCACCATCTGGAAGCCAAGCGAGGAATGATGGACACCACCTCGACAACTGACCTTGGCTGGCTCCCTCACTTCTGCCTTGCGGGGTATCTGCTTTTTCTGCTCGGGATCGGCCTCTGGGGCTTCAGCAAACGCCAGGCCGGCGAGGAAGACTACTACCTCGCCGGGCGCGGCCAAGGCTGGATGCTTTCGTCGCTGACAATCATGGCCACGTTTTTCAGCTCAGCAGCGATGCTGGGCGCGCCGGGGATGG
>DBNL01000132.1:0-1719 GCA_002299785.1 Verrucomicrobia bacterium UBA673 | reverse complement strand
TTGGCTGGCTCCCTCACTTCTGCCTAGCGGGGTATCTGCTTTTCCTACTCGGGATCGGCCTATGGGGCTTCAGCAAACGCCATGCCGGCGAGGAGGACTACTACCTCGCCGGGCGCGGCCAAGGCTGGATGCTTTCGTCGCTGACAATCATGGCCACGTTTTTCAGCTCGGCGGCGATGCTGGGCGCGCCGGGGATGGTGTACAAGGAAGGCGTGGTATTCGCGCTGTTCGCGCTGAACGTCCCGCTGAGCGGCGCGATGATTTATGTACTCGGTAATCGCATCCGCGAACTCGGGCGCACGTACGGCCACGTTACCCCGGCCGACCTGATCTGCAACCACTACGGCAGTCCGGTGGCACTGCGGTGCCTCGTGGCGCTAATCGGTTTTCTCTATGCCGTGCCGTACGTCGTCATCCAGATCCAGGCGGGCGGGATCATTTCGAGCCAACTCTTCGGCGGCGAACACGCATTCGAGATCGGCGCCTGCCTGCTGTCGCTCGTGACTATGCTTTACATCATGATCGGAGGCATGCGCAGCGTTGCATGGACCGATGCGCTGCAAGGCACACTGCTGATGGGCGGGATGCTGCTTGCAGGTGCCGCCGCCGTGGCTGCTCTGGGCGGGCCATCCGCTTTTTTCGCGAAAGTCGCCGAGTTGCCGCGCACGTCCCTCACCGTCCCCGGCACCACCGGCTCGTTCACGCCGGAGAAACTGTTCACGCTCTGCATCTTCGGCGCGCTTGGCTCGATGATCCAGCCGGCGCAATGGATGCGCTTTTACGCGGCCAAGTCGGCCAAGGCGCTCCGGCGCAGCGCGGTCATTTTCGCGCTTGGCCTGACGGCCTGCTTTCTGTTTGGCGTGATGCTAGTCGGCTTGGGCGGCCAAGTGCTTTATCCCGTGGCCAAGCCAAGCGCCGACGGTGCCTTCGACTACCAGGTACAGGTTGATGGCCAAGCGGTCACCTTCAGCGAAGCCGATCTGCCGGGGCGCTTGGCCAAGGGCGGCAAGCCCCTGCCCCACCCTGACGTTGGCGCTGGGCCGCGTGACTTTGATCAAATCATGGTCGTCGTGCT
The DNA here is from genome assembly GCA_002299785.1 of Verrucomicrobia bacterium UBA673. Lineage (GTDB taxonomy): Bacteria > Verrucomicrobiota > Verrucomicrobiia > Limisphaerales > UBA1096 > UBA1096. The sequence continues at coordinate 644 of DBNL01000132.1, read as the reverse complement.
CAAGCACCACCTGCCGGAGCTGCTTGGCCCGGTGGGACTGCTGCTGGCCACGCTGGTGATCATCGCAATCATGGCGGCGGCGATGAGCACCGCCGATAGCAATTTGCACGCGCTCAGCGCGGTGGTCACCCGCGACATTTACGCCGGAATCCTGCGGCCCAACGCCTCGGAGAAAAGCCGGCTGTGGGTCGGGCGCGGCGTGATCGCGGCAGCGACGTTGTTGGCGCTGGGCATGGTATTCGTCAGTCGCAGCAGCGAGAGCTTTGACCCGATCGGGATGATCATGCCGATGAGCCTGTTGGCAATCGCCTTCTCGAGTCAACTTCTGCCGGTAACATTCGACGTCCTGTTCCTCAAGCGCGGCTCACGGCGGGGGGCAATCGCTGGGATCGTCGCCGGAATGCTGGTAGTTCTAATGTTCAGCCCTTTGCTGGCGATCATCACCGGAAGCGACTCGGCGGCGGTGGGCCTATTCGCTCGCCTCAAACAAATCGCCGACATCGGCTTCTGCGGCGTGGTGGTCAACGTAACCGTGTTCACTCTGCTAAGCGTACTTGGCAAGCGTAAACGAAGCTGACCCCCCCGCTTAGCCAAGCGGGTGGATTATTTTTTAAGCTCAGCCAGTTGTTTGCGAAGGCTCTTCG
>DBNL01000035.1:10305-14182 GCA_002299785.1 Verrucomicrobia bacterium UBA673 | reverse complement strand
GGCTTCTCCTTTGGCGCGTCTTCGATTGCGCTTTTTGCCCGTGTGGGCGGCGGCATTTATACGAAGGCCGCCGACGTGGGCGCGGATCTCGTGGGCAAGGTGGAAGCGGGCATCCCGGAGGATCATCCGCTCAACCCCGCCACTATCGCCGACAACGTGGGAGACAACGTGGGTGACGTCGCCGGCATGGGCGCGGATCTGTTCGAAAGCTACGTGGGCTCGATGATCAGCGCGATGGTACTCGGCGCAGTACTGATGGGACTGCCGGAATTCAAGGATTTTGCGGACGGCATTGGCACCATTGGCGTGGTGATGCTGCCCTTGTGCCTCGCGGCCATCGGCATCGTGGCCTCGATGATTGGTACGATGTTCGTGTCTGTCGAAGAAGGTGGTGATCCCAAGTCCGGCCTTACGCGCGGCGAACTCACCGCGGCAGTCATTATGCTCGTGGGTGGTTTTTTTCTCATCACCAACCTGCTGCCCGCCAAGTGGGTGATGGGCGATACGACCTACACCGCCATGGGTGTTTTCTATGCCAGTTTGATCGGCCTCTTTTGTGGGCTGGGCATTGGATTTGTCACCGAATATTACACCGGCTTTAACAAAGCACCGGTCAGGGAAATTTCCCGGCAATCAGCCAAGGGCGGCGCGGCCACCAACATCATTTCCGGCCTCGGAGTGGGCATGCGCTCGACGATGTTGCCAATCCTGTTTCTCGCCGCGGCCATCCTCGGTGCGTATTACTTTGCCGGTCTGTACGGCATTGCAATCGCCGCCGTCGGCATGTTGGCCAACACCGGCATCCAACTCGCCGTGGACGCCTACGGCCCTGTCGCCGACAACGCCGGCGGCATCGCCCAAATGAGCGAGCTGCCCGAGGAGGTCCGTGCCCGCACCGACAGCCTCGACGCTGTGGGCAACACCACCGCCGCCATCGGTAAAGGCTTCGCTATTGGCTCCGCCGCGCTCACCGCCCTCGCGCTGTTCGCCGCCTACATGGGCGTGGCCGGCATCGATAACATCAACATTGCTAACCCCAATGTGATGGCCTGCCTTTTCGTGGGCGCGATGTTGCCCTTCCTGTTCTCCGCCATGGCCATCGACGCCGTAGGTCGCGCGGCCGGCGACATGATTATCGAAGTGCAGCGGCAGTTCAGGGACATACCCGAGTTGAATGCCGCGCTCGCCAAGATGAAGGAACACGGCGACAAGCCAGTGGACGAATGGTCCGAGGAGGACCGCAAGATTTATGAAGCCGCCGACGGCAAGGCCGAGTACGCCAACTGCGTTTCCATCTCCACAGCGGCGGCCATCCGCGAGATGATCAAGCCCGGCTTGTTGGCCGTGCTCACGCCCGTGGTGGTTGGGTTCGGTTTCAAATGGGCCATGGATGGAGATGGCCAAGAGGCCGCGAAAGCTCTCGGTGGCCTGCTTGCGGGCGTGACTGTTTGCGGCGTATTACTCGCGCTCTTCCAGGCCAACGCCGGTGGCGCGTGGGATAACGCCAAGAAAATGTTCGAGGAAGGCAAAGGCGTGGAGGTCGATGGCGTGTACCACAAAAAAGGCAGCGACGCCCACAAAGCCGGCGTCGTCGGCGACACCGTGGGCGATCCGCTAAAGGACACCTCCGGCCCGTCGTTGAATATCCTGCTGAAACTCATGACCGTCATCGCGTTGGTGATCGCGCCATTGCTCATTCAATAAAGGATGCGATCACCTGATCGCCCTGATCAAGCCGTGACTGACGTAATCGAACACGCATTCAGCACGGAAGTGCAAGAGGCGGACGTACCCGGCGCGCTTGGGCAAGCGGCTGAACTACTGGCACAGGGGCAACTCGTCGCGCTGCCGACCGAGACCGTTTACGGCTTGGCCGCTGATGCGCGATCGCCCGAGGCCGTCGCTCGCATCTTCGAGGCCAAGGGCCGACCCGCCGGCAACCCACTCATCGTCCACATCGATTCCGTCGAGATGGCCGAGGGCTGCGTCGCCGCTTTGCCAAGAGCAGCCATGCAACTGGCCAATGCGTTTTGGCCCGGGCCACTGTCGCTCGTGCTGCCCAAGGCAGGCTCGATCCCGGACATCGTCACCGCTGGGGGAAAGACCGTAGCCGTTCGTTGCCCGGCACATCCGGTGATGCGCGCCGTGCTGGCTAAGTGTGGCTTCCCGCTCGCGGCACCCAGCGCGAACCGCTCGAACTGTGTGTCACCGACCCGGGCGGAGCATGTCGTTGAACAACTCGGTGGCCGCATCCCGTTGGTGCTTGACGGCGGCGCGTGCGACCTCGGCATCGAGTCCACCGTGCTCGATCTAACCGGCGACACGCCGACCCTCCTGCGTCCGGGGATGATCTCGCTAGGCAAACTGCAAGGCGTCCTCGGCTCAGTGGTATCGGCCAAGATCCCCACCGCTGCCGAGCCACTGAAAAGCCCAGGCCAGTTAAAGCAGCACTATTCGCCGAAAGCGAAGCTGATATTAGTGGAGGGCGACTTGGACGCGGTGCTCCGCCAAGCGGACGTAATGGCCCACGTCATCGCCCGCACAGCATCGCCCGCCGCTTGGTCAAGCGAGCGTTGGCATCGATTGCCTGACTCTGCCGGAGACTTCGCGAGGGAACTTTACGACACACTACACCGTTGCGACCGTCTCGGTGCGGAAACTATTCTGGTGCAGCCGCTTCCCGATGGCGATGAATGGACGGCAGTCTGGGACCGCCTGAACCGGGCCGCCGATGTTTAAAGCACAGGTTCGAAAAAAAAGCGGGCGCCCCTATCGGAACGCCCGCCAAACCAAACAACCAAACCAACCTACTTAGGCCGAAATATGGCCATCTATTCACAACGAGAAGCCCGATGTGGATACCCACAAATGCGGTTATCGGGGTCTGTGACGCCCTGATAGGGCAATTTGTTCATTAAATCCGAAAAAAAGAATCGACATTACTGGCGTTCGTATTCGCCTTTTCCGAGCTTTTTGTAAACGGTGAAGCCGGCCTTCTTAGCGTCCGTGATTGAGAGTGGCTTGAGATGGGTGGGGGTGCTGAAGCTAGAGATAACTTTTCGTACCGGCCTCTTGCAGGCCGGGCACTTCTTGAGCGGCTTGGCCGAGACGGGACGGCGTAGCGTAAACCCGGGTCCGCCGCATGGTCTGCAGTCACCCTTATCGTCGCACAGTTCGTATTCGTAAATTGGCATCGCTCACCCCTGCGGCACGCTACCACTAAACCAAGCTCTTGGCCAAGCGCGGCCGAAGCCGTAGTATTGGGCGCATGGGGATCGTTCGAATCTTGGTAGATGGATACAGCCTCCTACATTACTGGGAGGAGCTGGCACCGACCAAGCCACGTCACTCGTTCCATGCGAGGGACGCGCTGGTGGCGTCGCTGACGCAGTATCAGGATTCGTCCGGCACGCCGGTTACGGTGGTTTTCGACGGCGGTGGAGCGCCGCCCGACACGCCGAAGAATGAGACTGCCAAAGGCGGCATCGAGGTGCTATTTTCAAAAAAAGGCCAGACGGCAGACCAGATCATTGAGAGGGTGGCACATCTAATGAAGCCGTATGGTGAGGTGATGGCAGTCACCAACGACTTCGCCGAGCGCGAGACGGTGATCAGCCTCGGCAGCGTGGCGTGCAGTTGCGAAAATTTCATTCAAATGATGGATGACACAGTTGGTGACATGCAGGGAGACATGGCGGCGTATAACAAGCGAGAGCACAAGAGATTCAAGCGTGGTGGTTGAGCGTTCATTGACACAGGTATCTCCAATGCCTATAATTTCAGTGTAATGAGCAGGTTCAGGGAGTCATTAATTGAATTGATCCGTCGCACCTCGGCGGAGATTCCCGACGACGTGCAGACGGCGATTCTGCGAGGG
>DBNL01000035.1:0-9931 GCA_002299785.1 Verrucomicrobia bacterium UBA673 | reverse complement strand
GAGCGGAACATCGGCTTGGCCAAGAGCAAGTCGCAGCCTATCTGTCAGGACACCGGCAGCATTTTATTTTATATCGACTGCACGGTTGGAATGAACCAAGTCGAGTTCGAGCAGGAGGCTCGCGAAGCGGTGAAAGAGGCAACCAAGCTTGGTTATCTGCGGCAAAACTCGGTGGATTCAGTCACCGGAAAGAATGATGGCACCAACCTTGGCCCAGGATCGCCAAACCTGCATTTCCACCAACACACATCGGACGACATCTCGGTGCGGCTCGTGCTCAAGGGCGGTGGTTGCGAGAATGTCGGCGCGCAATTCTCGCTGCCCAATACCAAACTAGAGGCTGACCGTGACCTCGACGGCTGTCGCAAAGTGATCCTTGAGGCGGTGCATCAGGCTCAAGGTAAGGGCTGCGGTCCGGGAGTTCTCGGCGTGTGCATCGGTGGCGACAGGGCGTCCGGTTATGAGTTTTCCAAGCGCGAATTTCTCCGTCGGCTCGATGATCAAAATCCCGATCCGAAGCTGGACGAACTCGAGCAAGACATTCTTAAGACGGCCAACGAGTTGGGCATCGGGCCGATGGGGTTCGGTGGAAAAACGACGCTGCTAGGCGTGAAGATCGGCGCAGCCAACCGCGTGCCGGCGTCGTACTTTGTGAGTGTAAGCTACATGTGCTGGGCCTTCCGTCGCCACGGCGTGACCCTTGCCAGAGACGGCAAAATTACCGACTGGCTTTACTGAACGAAGCGCAGCATGACTCACAATCTTTCTAGTCCACTCTCAGAGGAGGCCATTCGCGAACTGAAGGTTGGCGATCAGGTTTTGATTTCCGGCACGGTTTTCACCGGGCGAGATGCCGTGCACAAGTATCTTCATGACGGCGGCGAGTTGCCGGGCGAAGTGAATCTCGACGGCGGTATTCTGTATCACTGCGGGCCGGTTGTATTGAGGGACGTCAACGGCGAGTGGAAGGTGACGGCCGCTGGGCCAACGACCTCCATCCGCGAGGAGCCGTATCAGGGCGACATCATGAGGTGGTTTGGCATTCGCGGCGTGATCGGCAAGGGCGGCATGGCGGACAAGACTCTGGCCGCTTGCAAGGAACACGGAGCCGTTTATCTGCATGCCATCGGAGGTGCGGCGCAGGTGCTGGCCGAGTGCATCACCAAGGTGCGAGGTGTGCACATGCTTGAGGAGTTTGGCTCGCCGGAAGCGATTTGGGAGTTCGAGATGAAGGCTTTCCCCGCCGTGGTTACGATGGATTCACACGGGGAATCCCTACACAAGGACATCCTCGCTAAGAGCGAAGATGCCTTGGCTCAAAGGCGTTAAACTTTCGTTCGTTCCTATTTCTTAATTTACCGCACGAAAGAATCCAGCCTTGCCGGGTTCATTGAGATTCAACTGTAACGGGGCGGCAACATTTTCCCACGGTCCGATTACACTTGGAGCAGTCTGCAATGAGCCGGAACTGGTGTTGATGATGATGATACCGTCACCCTCCTCGAGTGAGACGATCGGCGCCTCCGCTTGGCCACCTTCCTGTTTCACCTGGACGACTAACTTGGTGTCAGCGGCAATCTCGTTATTGCCTGCGTCGCGGACACCGTTGATTGTCACGTTGGCTTCATTGGACTCAACGCCATAGGCGACGATCCGCACGGAGCGACCGTCACTGAGATACTTAAGCGATTCAATCTTCGCGCCCTCGATCTCGAACGTCCCCGGAGCCGCCTGGCCTTTTGGCCCCTCAGCGGTGAAGGCAGGCCCGGCTCCAGCACTCCAGTTGGCGTCGGTCATGTTTTTCAGATCGCCATTAAACTCGTTGACGGAGATGTCCGGCAGGATATTTCCGTTAAGTTCGTCAAACTGGTAGTAGGCCAAGAGGCCTTCCTCTTCCCCTGAGAGAGGCTTGTTCATCCACTCCTGCAACTCCTCCTCAGTGCGAACACTCTCCCAGATGCGAACTTCGTCCAACTGGCCATTGGTGAATTCGGACACACCCTGAAACGCCCCGAGATAGGCCTGACCGTTGATCACCGGTAGCGGGTCCGGACCGGAATCACGCTCGGCCACAAGTTCCCCGTCCAAGTAGCTTCTGAACCCGCCAACCATATCCTGTTCCCAGGTCATGGCCACGTGATGCCAACCGCCATCGGTGGCTGGGCCAACCGCAATGCCGGCGCCTGTTCCACCATCGGTGGAGATGATGTGCAGCCCGTTCCAACCGGCCACAAAGTATTGGCCGTCCTGCCAACGCACCGCCGACTGGAGCGACTCGCCCTTGAACCAGTACTCGACCGTGACCGCCCAACCGTCGCTGAGAATCTGAGGAATATCGTCCGGCAGCGCGACACTTGCGCCTCTACCATCGAACATCAGCGAGCCGCCGCTGCCCAAGTTGGGGTTGCGAATCTGATCGTTGAACGTGATGTCTAATGTTGTCGGCAACTCGAAGCCCTCCAGTGGCGCCTGGCCAAGGGGGGCCTCCGAGATCGTCCAATTACGGTCGCCCATGCTCATCAGCCCACCGTCGTTGCCCCCTACGCCATCCGGCAGAACCGTACCGATGACTTCGTCGAAGTTGTAGTAAGCCAGCAGGTCGGCCTCGTCCCCCAGTGGTTTGTTCATGTTGGCGTTGATTTCCTCCTCTGTGCGAACAATGCCCCAGACGCGAAGTTCGTCCAGTTCACCCACCAGGTACTGCGAACCGGCGTCGTTGGAGAAACCGAAGTTAAGGTGCTTTTGCCAGTCGAAGTCGGACATATTTTTTGCTCCCTGGACAACCAGTTTGCCATCGATAAAGATCTGCTGGCCATTGGCAGCGGTACCCAGTGTGTGGGCAAGGTGATGCCACTGCCCGTCCGCCAGGTTCAACCCGGAGGACATCTCCACGCCGGGGCCGCTCCAGGTCCGGACTCGGATGTTGCCCTCGGTTAGGTGCAGGTGACGGTCATGACCTCCTCCACCAAGATTGGCATCCACCACGCAGTACAGTCCGGCGTTGGGATCCTCGGTGCGGAACCAGAACTCCACCGTGTAGTCGGTCTCGGGAATATCCATAGGAACAGAGACGTATTGGCCGCCACCGTTGAAGCGCAACGCTGCTCCGCCGCCGCCGGCGGAAGCGCTTGGCTTGGTGGCGCTGGCTTTGGCCACCTTGGGAGGAGTGCTGTCCTTGGCCACGGATAACACCGCCTCGCCGGACGTCACGGCCAAATCACCCATGCTTACGGTTACTGAGTAGCGGCTCCCTCCATCATTCGTCGTCAAAACCCCCGGTGTGGTGTAGGTAGGATCGTCGGCTCCTTCTATTGCCTGACCATTCTTGAGCCATTGAAATGTCAGCTCTCCAATGGCGAGTGGTTTGCCAGCGGTGGTCGCCGTGTAGCCAACCTCAAACGTGTGATCCCAGCCAAGTGTGCCGATGCCGCTTTGCGGCGACTTGGTGATGGCGATCTCTGTGCCGGAGTAGAAGAATGGACCGTAATTCGTGTATGCGGCGTAGCCTTTCGTGCCTGAATGCTGGGCCTGACTGATGCCAAAATACACAGTTTCAGAGAACTCGAGATTCGTCACTCCCATCTCGATCCAGTCCTGTCCGTTGGCACTGCGGAATGCGGTGAACCGATTGCCGGAACGTTTCATCCGGATCCACAGGTTGGGCAGACCGGGCACGGTGTCCGTGCCGTATTTTATCCCGCCTTGCAAAACCGGGCTGCCTGGGGTGCCATTATTGTTCCACCATTGCGGGTTAACTGACTCCTCGCGTCGCTCAAGGGCGAAGTAGCCCTGTCCACTGGGTGGCGTGGCGAACGCGCCGAGCATCATGCTGTTGTCATCCAGGGTCTCGCGGACCATTAGGCCATTGCGCGCCCACGCCCCGCCGGGATTGTCGATTTTGGGCACTTGCACCGCCATGTCAAAGTCGCCGGTCTTTTCCTCAAACAGGAACGTAAAGTCATCGGCGTTGGACCAAATATCAAACCCCCTGGCGATTACCTCGATTTCATTGCCGAAATTGTGTGCCACACCGGTGGGGTCGACATCGCCGATGTTCAACACCTGCAGAGAGATGAAGCCTCCCGGGGTATTGGAGGGGGTTATCTTGTTTCCGGCAAGATCCGTCACCCCCGAGACGTTGAGCTGGTAGTCGCCAACTTCCAGGCCCTCGACATCAAGCAACACCCCGTCACCGCTGTCCTGTACAATCACATCCACCACGTTGGCCCCGTCGATCGAGTAGTTGCCTGCATCGCCCGCTGTTTCCGGGTTCAATGCCTCATCAAAGCGTACGGCGACTTCTGTGTACTCATCCTCAGTTACCAATGCGCCGTGGGACAACAGAGTTGGCGGAACCGTCTCAGCAGTGACCGTCAGCTTGACCTTGTTGGTTGCGACGTCGTTGTCGGGATTGTTAACGCGTAGGTGGTATGTGTCTTCGTCGGCCTTCGCCAAGTGGGCGAACTTCAACTCCGTCGAGTCGGTGCCGGTGATGCCACCACCGTCGCTCATGGCCGACTCCAGCCCGAGCCGAGCCGATGATGAGGTCCAGCCGCTCTCTGCAAAGTTCACCAGCGTGCCATCGTACTCGTTGCCGCTCAGGTCGGTCAGCGTGTCACCGTCGGCTTGGTCAAAGTTGTAATAAGCCAGCAGCCACTCCTCGTCGCCGCTGAGTGGCTTGTTCATCCGTGCCTGGATTTCTTCCTCCTCAAGGGCGTAATCCCAAATGCGAAGCTCATCTAGCTGCCCGTTTAGATACTGGCTGGCGGCATCGTTGGAGAAACCGATGTTGATGTGCTGCTGCCAGTCGAAGTCGGACATGTCCTTGATTCCTTCGATCACCAGTTCGCCATCCATGTAAACGAACTGCCCTCCGAGCTCGTAGCTGATTACATGTGCGATGTGGTGCCACTTCCCGTCGGCCAGGTTCAATCCCTCGGACACCTCCACGCCCGGGCCGCTCCAGGTGCGGATGCGGACGTTGCCGTTAGTGAGATGGATGTGCCGGTCGTGGCCACCTCCACCAAGATTGGCATCTACCACGCAGAACAAACCCGCGTTGGGATCCTCCGTGCGAAACCAGAACTCCACCGTGTACTCCGTCTCAGGCACGTCGATCGGCACCGAGACGTACTGGTTGCCGCCCGCGAAACCCAGCGCGCCGCCGCCGCCGTTGGCTCTGTGCCAGCGATAGGTGTTTGGGCTGCCGGACGCTTCCGCCGCCAAGCTCGTCGCGCTTCCGGCTTCCGCCGAGACATCGCTTGGCTGCGTGGTGATCTTGGCCGGATCGGCGATGGCGTTGGTCGCCATGGCCAAGCCGAGACTCAAACCTGTCGCCATGGCCAAGCGACGGGTCAAACGGATACAACGAGTGAAGTGCATGGTTATTTTCATGGTGAATTCAAGTTTGGAACAATGGGAATGGTGCCGTTCGAAAAGGGACATGCAAGTCTTATCATCCGCTTGGCCAAGCGGAAATCGTTGTTATTTGCTGGTTCTGCGGTTACACAGTCGCCACCGATGAATCGCCTGGCCAAGCTCCTGTTTGCGAGTTGCGTTCTGCTGACAGTTGACCTCTCGTTGGCAGTGGCCGACCGTGTTTGCCTGATCAATGGCCCGGCGGACGCCGCGCAATCCCGGTACGATCTCGCCATCGGGGCGCGGCGTGAACTGAATATCTCCTACTTTTACGTGGGCGGGGAGGAGGACGATTTCACGATGCGGGGCTTCGCGCTGTTACGCGAAACGGCGCGGCGCGGCGTAAAGGTGCGGCTGATGGTTGATGCTCTTTTTAATAAAATTCCCACGCACCTTGGCGCGCACCTGATCCGGGAAGGCGTGGAGATCCGGGTGTTTCACCCGTTCGACCCGCTGAAGCCATTTCGATTCAACCGGCGTTTGCACGATAAGCTATTCATTGCGGACGGCAACTTGCTGATCACCGGCGGGCGCAACATCGATAATTCCTATTTCGGGCTGAGCCGATTCCGGAAAGAGGGCGACACGGTATTTCGTAACCGGATTGACCGCGACATCCTCGTTGAGGGCGAAACCGCCGCACAGGCCAACGTACACTTCATGACGCTCTGGAACGGGCCGAAGGTGAAGCCAATGCACGTTGGCAAATATCGCTGTCTCATCCGGCCCGACGACTCGCCCAAGCGACTCACGGCGAGCCGCCGCCGGGCCATCCCGCCGGTGCACCGGGCCATCCTTCAGCGAGACATCGACAAGGGCAAGGCGGTGCTCGACCGGGCTTGGGCGGAGTTTCAGTCGGAGCCGAGAGTCGTGCAGTTGCCAAGCGGCACCGACTGGAATCAGCGACTGCGGCCGGTGGATGAAATCCGTTTTTTTGCCGATCTCAATGGTAGGAAAACCCGCGGACAAAACACGGGATTCCACATCGCTGAGTTGGTGAAAAATGCTGCGCCGGGTGAGACGATTTGGATCGAGTCGCCGTATCTTATCCTGACGCGAAAAGCCCGAACCGTTCTGGGAGATGCCCTTCGGCGTGGCGTTCGTGTGGTAGTTTTTACCAACTCCCTCAACTCGACCGACAATCTACTAGTGCAGGCTGTTTACCAGAGAAAAAAGGAAGACCACCTCGTCCTTGGGCTAGAGATTTATGAACTCGCGGGCGAACCGGGCCGCGAGGGGATGGAGACACTGCACTCCAAGAGTATGGTTCTGGAGCGGGCCTGCATCGGTGTGGTTGGATCATTCAACATCGACCCCCGCTCCGAGCGGTTGAACACGGAAGTCGCCATTGAGTTTCAATCAGCGGCGATGGCCGGTGAACTGCTTCGCTCGATTAGGGAGCGCATCGAAAAGAAGGGCATCCGCATTGGGCTGGACGGATTGCCGGCGGACGCCCGCCCGCGTTACCTCGGAGCGTCACTAAAAAAAATCCGCCGCATGAAATGGCACACCCTCCCCGCGCTGATCTTCAAAGGTTGGCTGTAGTGCTCCCGACTACGCGACAGTGTTGGGGAAGTAGCCGAGCAACGGGACGGTCTGTGCGAGTGATTGCTTCCCAAACTCCGCCTCTATTGCTTGTCCAAGCGACTGAGCCGTCTCGGCTTCCGGGCAGATCGCGAAAACGGTCGAGCCGCTGCCGCACAGGAGCGCGGCCTCCGCGCCGTTGGCCAAGGCGTATTGCTTGATGAGCTTGAGCAGCGGAAACTTGTCAAAGACCGGCGCCTCGAGTGAGTTGTAAAAGGCGTCGCCGACTTCAGTCAGCGAGCTGTTGGCCAAGTTCTTGGCCAACTCGTTCGCCTGGCCAAGTGGTCTGTTTTTCGCCCGGGGAAACTTGGCCAAGCCTTGGTACGCCCAGGGCGTTGGGACACCGAAGCCGGGCCTGACGAGCAGCAGCGACTTACCGTCGAGCGCATCGAGTGGCGCAACCGGATCGATAATTTCGCCGCGGCCTTTGGCCACGGCCGCTTGGCTTTGCATAAAGAAGGGGACGTCACTGCCGAGTTCGGCGGCGAGGTCGTGCAACGTCCCTTGGTCAAGCGGCTGGTCGTGGAGTTCGTTGAGCGCAAGGAGGGTTGCTGCCGCGTTGCTGCTGCCTCCACCGAGACCGCCCTCAGCGGGTATGGATTTTTCGAGGTGGATGCGGACGCCGCCTGTGACTCCAGCCTTGGCCGTGAATGATTCGGCGGCTAGGCAAGCCAAGTTGCTGGAATCGTTGGGGATGCCTGGTTGGTTGCAGGTGAGCTCGATACCGTGGCTGAGTAACTCGAAGTCGAGCCGGTCAAAAATCGGCACGGGTAGCATCAGCATTTCCAACTCGTGAAAGCTGTCGGCACGCTGGCCGACGACGTTGAGCAGCAGGTTGATTTTACAGTATGATTTGCGGCTGAGTTTCACGACATAAAAAAGGCGTCAACCGCAGGGTTGACGCCCGTAAAACTGCTGAATTGATGCTCAGTGGTCAAACACCCTGAAGCGGCTTCCAGGAAAGAATGGGGCCACGTCGCCGCCACCAAAACCGATTGCAGTGTTTGGGTGAAAGACACCGTCATCCCAAAGGCCAGGCGTGTAGCTGGAGGGGAATAGTGCATCGTCTGGCATCACCAAGCCACCCCACGGGTACTGCAGCGTGGCCATCGAGGGATCCGGAAACACTTTGGCCCCTTGCAGCCACGGCTCGTAGTTCGGGGTGGGAAAAGGAAAGGTGACAATCTCCGCAAAACCTACGGCGGTTCTCGCAACGGTGCGGCTCAGGCCACGAATGACACCCGTGGTGTAAGCGTGCTGCGGGCCATCCCAGAGGGCGGTTTGCTCGACAGAACGGTTAAATTCGCCCAAGCGGGTGAACTCGCTGAAATTGCGGATGCCGCGCCCAAGCTTATTTTCAGGGCCGGCACAGCCAACCGAGAGGACGGCAACAAGAGCGGCAACGCCAGTTGTTTTTGCGAAAAATCTCATTGGATTAGATAAACAGGTGCATGAGCTTAGCCAGAAAGGCGGCGGTGTAAAGTCTTTTGGAACTATTTTTCAGGCTCTTCAGTGGAGGTTTTGTTGGCCTCGGCTTCTTCTTTTGCGAGTTGCGCCTCTTTTTTTCGGTCGCGGCGATGCCAAATCCAAGCGATGAAAATGCTGCACTCGTAGAAGATTTGCATCGGCAGGGCCATGAGCATCTGTGTAACGATATCCGGCGGGGTGAGAATCGATGCAAGTATAAGGTTGATGATCACCCAATACATTCTGAATTTGGAGAGTTTCTTGTAATCGAGCACCCCTATTTTCACGAGAAGGAGGATGACAACCGGGAGTTCGAAGGCGATACCCATGCCTATCATGAATTTACAGACAAAGGTTATGTAATCTTCAGCCCTCCAAATATCGGCCCCGAAGTTCAGCCAGTTCGCAAACAGCGCCGCCGTGCTCAACGCTATTTCCATCAGTAAAAAGTAACAAAAAGCTGCGCCGCAAAAGAAAAGTCCGCCGCCGATGATGACGGCAGTGACAAGATATTTTTTCTCCTTCCTCCGCAGGGCCGGGAAGGTGAATTGGCCGAGGAAAAACAGTATAAAAGGTAACGAAATCATGATGCCACCGTAGAAGGCCATTTGCAGGGCGACCAAGAATCCACTGAGAGGACCCATGGATTTTAGCTCCGGCCCGGCCTGGGTGCTTTCTCTACCGGCGGCTTGGGTCTTTGTGCTGGGCTGCAGGAGCAACTGCAGTTTGCCATCCTCCACCGCCGGGATGAGGTTGAATGCGTTGACCTCGTTGGTCAGGTCGAGCAGCTTGTAGGCCTCGTTGAGAAGGTTGGTTTCGACAGGGATGCGAAAGACATCCTCCTGAGTGAGCCGAACGTGGATTTCGCTTTTACCCTCCTCGCTCAAGGTTTCCATTCGGTTTTCCGTGAGGATCTGCTTGGCCTCTCCAAGAGGCCGGGCCAGCGTATCGACCAGCAGCGGCGCACCGGCGAGACAGGCAACCATGGCCACGCCCAAGGCGGCGACGCAGCGGATGAGGACCCAGCGCAAATCCTCCATGTGCTCGAGGAACGACTTGACCGGGCCACCGAATTCCTCGCCGTTTTCGTCCAGCTCGGGCATCGTGTCGTCGCCGTCGGGGCCACCGCTGCGTGGAACCGGTAGGGGCGCACTCAGCGCCGGCTCGGTGTGATCTGTATCCTGGTGTTCCTCATGCCCATGATGGTAGTGCTCGTCGTGATGGGCATGGTAGGAATCGTGATCGTCGTGTTCGTAGTCATGATGATATGGGTCATCATGCTGCGAAATATCGTCCACGGAATCGGGGGCACTCCCGTCCGCTTGGCCAAGGTCTTGTCCTGAAGAATTGCTCGTTTCAGGAGCAGTTTTCTGCTCCTGACTTTTCTGTGATGGGTGGGACTTGAGACGCTTCTTCTTAGCTGCCTTCTTCTTCGCCGTCTTCTTCTTCACGGCCTTACGCA
>DBNL01000060.1 GCA_002299785.1 Verrucomicrobia bacterium UBA673 | reverse complement strand
GTCATTAGTACTGTAAGCCCGGAGGGTGAGACCGGCGGGGCGATCCGCATTAATGCTGGCACGGTCAGTTTGGAGGACGGAAATATCCGGACCGTGGCAGCCGGGGGCGATGGTGGCGAGTTGGTAATTGGCGGCGGGTCATTCCAAGGAAACGGTGGCTCGGTGCAATCTCTCTCGTTCCAAAATAAAGCTGGCAACGGTCGGGCTGGAGCGGTCACGATTACGATGGCCGATTCGATCAGCGGCGCGATGAATCAGTTTGTTGATGCCGCCTCGTACGGCGCCGGTGGGTTGTCACCGGTCAGGCTCAAGGCCGAGAACGTAGTACTGGACGGCCCAGATTTTGACCGAGCCAGCGGCGTGAAAATGATCGCTTACCAAGGGCCGACCTCGACTGTTTCCATCGAGGGCGGCGTGATCGCCGCGCCGATGGGGCGTCTGATCAACGAGGCCCGCGCTGATGCTGGATTGACGGTCAATGACGGCTACGGCTCGATCTCAGTCAGCGGCGACACACTCAGCCTTGGCCTGTCCTACGAGGGCGAAGTGCAGAAAACTGAGGTCAACAGCCTGAGTTTTTATACCCACTCGAAGAATAGCAAACAGACTGGCAACATCAGTGTTATTGCCGCTAACGACATCACGCTCGGCGGTATCTCGATTGTACAGGAAGGATTGCTCCTGGCAGGGAAAGGCTTCGTGGAATCCGGGCCGGTCGGTCGTGGTGGCGATATTTTGTTCAAAGGAACTAATGTGACCGGGCAGGCTGTGCCGAATCCCGTGCTGTGGTTCGACGGCCACTACACCGGCAACCTCACGTTCGAGGCGGAGGATCAACTGACGCTTGGCTTGGGTCGCTACATTTATGTCAACTCCGACCCCTCCGAAACCCACTCGGTGACGTTCAAGGGTAAAAATATACGACTCGGCTATGAGGAACAGTTCAACGATAAGCGCTGGGGCACGAGCTTCTTCCTGGTGCATGATGACATCGTCGACTACATCGCCCCGAACCTCGTCATGCAGGCGGACGAAACGATCACCTTCCTGCCAGGTTTCCAGACCAACGACGATTTTGACACCGTCGGCCCGAACAAGGGTCTGCCGGGCGGCCATGGAGTCTCGGCGGTGGATATTGAGGCTAGGGACATCGTCTTCAACGCTTCCAAGCTTTCGCTCCATAGCAACTTCGATCACCGCATTGTCGCGAGTGGAACGCTCAATTTGGCCAAGCATTCGCAGATCGAAATCAAAGAATCGGACACGGTCGATCAGCCCGTAGTGCGCGACATTATCATTGAGGCCGGCACACTGGAGATGGAAAACACAACCTACCTGCACAGCACTAGTAGCACACGATTCGCAGCGGCTAATTGGCAGATCGAGGCCAACAAATTACATCTCAACGGCGCGCGGATTTACTCCGAGAGTCTGGGCAGCGGCCAAGCCGGCGACATCAATTTGGCAGTCGGCGAATTAACCTTGGCCAACGGGGCCAAGGTACAAAGTGTCATGCGAGATTCAGGTTCTGCTGGTTCTGTCACCGCTGAGGCGGACTCTATCCATTTGGCCAATAGCTCGAATATCGGGAGCGGCGTGCCGCTTCCGAGTACCGGCTACAACCCGGACAAGCACCAGCCTGGCGCTTACGGCGATGCGGGGGACGTTTCGCTTAATGCACCGTCCATTCTGCTCGAGAGCGGCAGTGCGGTCAGCAGCACGGCACTTGATATCGGCCGCTCAGGCAATATCACCCTGACCGGTGACGACATCCGGCTTGATGGCCGTGCCTATATTTCCAGCACCACCGATGCGACTGAGTTGGCCGGCGAGTACGGCATTTTTAATCCTGACTTTGAGCAGGAAGTTTTTCGTAACGGCAGCATCACACTCGCTGGTAGAAATGTGAATCTCAATGGCGGCAGTTTCCTTAAGAGCACCACGCGCATGCCGTACCGTTTAGCCGGCAATATTTCGCTCACCGGCGACCAAGTTACCTTGGTCGAAGGCAGCTCAGTCGTGAGCAATACCGAGCCGTCCGCTATGATCGCCGCCTGGCGGCAGTACCTTGGCATCACGAGCGCACCGAATTTCGGCGATGCTGGCGGGGTGGCAATCGAGGCGGGCACGGTAATTATCTCTGCAAAAAGCCGCGTGGCCAGTGACAGCTTTACAGATGGCGATGCTGGGAGCATTTCCATTAAGACCGACACGCTGGAAGTATCCGACAATGCACGCGTTTATGCCGGTGCGCTGAATGCCGGCAACGGCGGGGCGATCGAGATCGATGCCGGCCAACTGCGGTTGGCCATGCAGGGGTCGATCGTGGCCGATGTGCGCGACACCGGCGACGGTGGCGCGGTGCATATCAAGGCAGATGAAATGGTGGTCGACCACGGCTCCGTTTATGGTAGTACCAGCGGCTTGGGTGTCGGCAGCCGCGTGCGAGTGGAGGTTGGTGAATTGAGCTTGGCGAACGGAGGCCGGATCGAAAGTGCGTCCTTCGGGATTGGCCAAGCGGGAGAACTCGACATCGCCGCCGAAACCGTGGCCATCAGCGGGCAGGGCGAGTGGTTTGACCCGAAGGATGTTGATGCCGAGCCAAGTGGTGAAGTGACTCGTAGCGGTTTCGTAACCAGCACAGAGGCCAGCGGTGACGCCGGCACGATCCATTTGGACGCGTCGAACCTCGATCTCGAAGGTGGGCTCATCGGCAGCGCCAGTACCGGCGAGGGAGCGGCCGGTAGCATCAACCTCGGCATTACCCAAACCATGGTCCTGCGTAACGACGGCGAGGTTTCTGTACAATCCGCCTTGGCCAACGGCGGAGACATAACCGTCCAAACCGACGGGCATGTGCTGGTGGATGACAGCGAGTTGAGCGCCTCGGCTAAACTCGACGGCGGCAGCGTGCGGCTTTATGGCGGGGGTGATTTTTTCCTCCGCGACGCTAGGACCACCGCTGAGGCAGGGCTGGACGGCGGCAACATTTTAGTCGAGGCGCCGGAGACGCTGGTGTTGCAGCGAAGCCGTCTTTCCGCCAATGCGATCCAAGGTCACGGCGGGTACATCCTGATCACGGCAGACGGCTTTCTGCCGTCGATCGAGACGAGCATCACGGCGTCGTCCGAATTCGGGGTACAGGGCACAGTAGAGATTCGCACGCCGGATACTGACGTGGGCAGCGGCCTCGTGGTTTTGCCTCAAACGTTGATCAGCAAAAACATCAACCTTGCTGAGCGCTGCGCGCTGCGGTTGGCCGGGGATGTGAGTAGCTTCTTCCTGAACGGACAGGGTGGTATTCCGGTCTGGGCTTCGCACAGTTATCTGCCGACATTAATCATTCCCGAGCTAGATGATGCAAATAAGCCAAGTGAAAGGAGTGATAATTAATGAAATTAGGTTTTAAATTCATAAAGTCAGCCTGTGTCAATTGTGTTTATCTACTGTTGATGGTACTCGTGGTATTTGTGCCGTTGGGAGTTTCGCAGGAAGGCGTGCTGCCGCCCTTGAAAGATTTGGGGATCGTTGATGATGAACCGGCTGAGATCGTTTTAAATGGGGTCGAGTTTGATGGGAACACGGTTTTCTCCGACGTGGAGTTGTTGGCTCTTGTGAAAGAGCGTCTCGGCAAAAAAGTAAGCATTGAGGAACTAGAGGGGGTGAGGAAAGCGGTTTCAAAACATTATTTTGACCACCGATACGTCAACTCTGGTGCGGTGATTGACGAGCAGGATATGGCGGGAGGTGTCCTGAAAATCAGGGTTGTTGAGGGCTACCTCGATGCCGTGAACGTGATGAACGAGGGCTGGCTGCGTTCCGACTATCTTCGCAAGCGGGTGCAACGCGAAGTCGGAACACCGCTCAACCTGGACGATCTCAAGCTCGCGTTGGAGTTGATCCAGCGTGACGACAAGATTCGCAAAATCAACACAGCACTCGTGCCGGGTGAGGAACTGGGGCAGAGCCATCTCGACATGATCGTCACGGAAAAGAAAGTATTCGACGTGGGGGTCGGTATAAGTAACCGGCGTCCACCAAGTGTCGGGGCGGAGGAGGCGGAAGTGTTCTTGGGCACAAATAACCTCACGAGCCTCGGTGACACGTTGCGAGCGAACTACACGTTCACTCAGGAGGGGATGAGGGAGGTGGACTTTGGGGATGCTGGGAATTACTCGCTATTTTACAGCCTTCCACTGACGCGCTGGGATACAACGCTGGAGTTGGGCCTGACACAGAGCGACTATGCGATTCTCGAGGAGCCGTTCGAGGAACTCGACATCCACAGCGATACAAGTATGTACACCGTGGCGTTGCGGCAGCCGTTGTACCGTGACTTTCAGCACGAGTTCAGCTTGACGCTCAAGGGCGAGCACAGACGAAG
>DBNL01000053.1 GCA_002299785.1 Verrucomicrobia bacterium UBA673 | reverse complement strand
ATCGGGAACATCTCGGCTGCGGCATTTAGCTTCATCGTGCACGAGCCAAGTGGAATCATTGACGACGTGAGTGACAGGTCGCGTGCCTCCAGCTTCTTGAGGTAGCGCAGCATCTCCGTCTCCGAATGGTACTGGTTGAAAATCGGGTGCGTGAGAAAATTGGAAGTGCGCCGCAGCGCCTCGGGAATGGCTGCCGCTTTGCTAACAGCCAACTCGAGGCCGGGCGCTTTGCCTCCGTTGAAGATCGCCAGCAGGTCGGCCAAGTCGGCTGGTGTCACTGTCTCGTCGAGCGCGATACCGACACGCCCGGCGCCGAGTTGCCGAAGGTTGATCCGCCGTTTCTCTGCTTCGGCAATCACGCTGTCCGCCGTTTGCCCAAGCGCGACTGTGATCGTATCGAAAAAATACTCCGACTCTACCGCTTGGCCAAGCTGCCGCAAGCCGTTGGCCAACGCCTTGGCTTGGGCGTGGACGCGTCCGCCGATCTGCCGCAGGCCGTCGGGGCCGTGGTATACGGCGTACATCGAGGTAATATTGGCCAGCAACGCCTGGGCGGTGCAGATGTTGCTCGTGGCCTTGTCGCGGCGGATGTGCTGCTCGCGTGTCTGTAACGTCAGCCGCAGGGCAGGGCGGCCGTTTGCGTCCTTGGACACGCCGACGATCCGGCCCGGTAGACGCCGCTTGTATTTGTCTCGTGTGGCGATGAACGCCGCGTGCGGGCCACCGTAGCCCATCGGTACGCCCAAACGCTGTGCGCTACCGATCGTGAGGTCCGCACCGAGTTCGCCGGGTGGCTTGATTTGCGTGAGCGCCAGCAGGTCGGTCGCGACTATGGCGAGTGCGTCGTTGTCGTGTGCGCGTGCAATGAAGCCGCTCGGATCAGTCAGCATGCCGTCGGTGGCCGGGTACTGCAGCACCACGGCAAACACTGACGTGCTGAAGTCGAACTGGTCCGGGTCGCCGGTAACGATCTCGACACCGATCGCCTCAGCGCGCGTGCGCAGCACTGAGAGCGTTGACGGATGACAACCGTCTGAGACGAACACGGCATTTGCCTTGTTGCGTGACTGTATGTTGCGGCACATCGTGACCGCTTCAGCGGTGGCAGTGGCCTCGTCGAGAAGTGACGCGTTGGCGATCTCCATCCCCGCGAGGTCGCAGACCATCGTTTGAAAATTGAGCAGTGCCTCGAGGCGGCCCTGCGAGATCTCGGCCTGATAAGGCGTGTACTGCGTGTACCAGCCGGGATTCTCGAGCAGGTTGCGCTGGATGACTGGCGGGGTGATGCAGTTGTGGTAGCCCATGCCTATGTATGAGCGCCAAACCTGGTTTTCGTCGGCCAAGCGACGGAGGGACTGGAGCGCCTCGGTTTCGCATTGGGCAGCTGGCAGATCAAGCGGATCGGCGAGGCGGATACTGCTCGGCGTGCCGGCGTTGATCATCGCGCCGAGCGACTCGTAGCCAAGCGCCGCGAGCATCGCTGCAATGTCGTCCTGTCGCGGGCCGATGTGCCGGTTCACAAACCGATCCGTGTGCTGATTCAAACAGTCATTGTCGTTTTCCAAAATCGTTCTTTTCTGGTGTGGAAGCCATTTCTCCGACTTGCGGACAATGTACGGTAAAATGAAAAACTACGACAAGGCAGATTCTCAAATTGTGAATAAATAGTTTGAAACATGGGAAGCAATCACGAGTTACAGCGGGCTTGTTAAACCCAGAGAACGGCACTCCAAGATTGCTGCCGCGAACTTTGATCGACTCGTTTTAGTGTGGCTGAGCGGGGTGCTTGAGGATGAGGATGCAACGGAAGCCGTAATCCTCGGTGGTGACCTTGGGAGTGACGATGAGTTCGCGGTCGGCGGCGAGCACCCCGGGGGTATTGTCGCGCCAGCCGCCGCCCCGCAGTATACGGCCAACTCCTTCCTCGCTTGGCCAAGCTGTGCACCATTCCCACACGTTGCCCCGAAGGTCGTGCAGGCCAAGCGCGTTGCCTGGAAACGAGCCGACAGGGCTGGTGCGGTCAAAACTTTCGCTGCCAAGTTGCGGGCCGAAGTTGCCACTGTCGGTTGGCTCCGCTTGGCCAAGCGCGGCGATCCACTCGCTCGAGGTTGGCAGGCGGTAGCCCTCATCGGCGGCGAGCAGTCCACTCTCGCGTTCGCGTTGGCTGAGCCACGCGCAAAAAAACTGAGCGTCGTGCCAGTTGACGTTGACGGCGGGGTGTCGGTCGGTGTCCTGAAACCAGGCGGCCTGCCAGCCGTTGGTAGTGGCGTTAGCAAAGGCGGCGTAATCGGCGACTCGGGTTTCCCAGACACCGAGCCAAGCGTCGCTGCCGGGTAACTGGATAAACTTCATGCCAAGGCTGTTGACAAAAAACTGGTGCTGGTTGACCTCGTGAAAACCGGGCTTGGCCGCTGGGTCGCCGCTGCAACCGGCGAACAGCCAAGCCGCTGCTAGCAGTATCAGCATTCGGGTGCGTGCAGGCTCAGACATGGCGTTGGGCTTCGAGCAGTTTTTGGCTGCGCCGCCGCGACGGCACGGCGAGGGCGGTTTGTCGGGTTAACTGCCTAATCTCGGGGCGGCAGACCTTGATTCGGTTTTCGGCGTCGAGCACGTTTTGCCCTCGTAGCAGCGTGAGAGTCCGCTGGCCGATGAGCACTGGAAGCATGCTGGCGGCGCGCAGCCGAAACTGCCGGTAGGGCAGCAGTCCAATGTACTCTCCGGCGGCGTCGAGGTGTGCAGCGGCCTTGTCGAGGTAGCTGTTGTAAACGGGGCGAAATCGGTCGATGGTCGAAGGCGTGAGCAGGTCGCGCGGCGTGAGGTCGTGCTCGGCCAGGATGTCGCTGGGCAGGTAGCAGCGGCCCATTCGCAGGTCGGCCGGGATATCGCGCAGGATGTTGACCAGTTGCAATCCTTTGCCGAAACGCACGCCGGTCTCTAGCAACCGCACCTCGGTTGCGGGATCGACCTCAAAGAGGTGGGCGAGTGAAAGGTTCGTCCAGAATTCACCGACACAACCGGCGACGCGGTAGGTGTAGTCGTCGAGTTCTTCATCGCGCGCGAGCGGGATGATCGTGTTGCCGGTACTGTAGGCGAAGCGCTTTAGGTCGAGCATCTGCCCGCTGGTGATCGTGTCGAGCACTTGGCGGATGCGCTGCCGGTCGGCATCAGAAACCTGCTCGAGATAAGTGACCGGCGTGGCGGCGTGCTCGAGCAGTTGCACCTCGGCTGGATCGCTCTGGAGCCGGGCGAGGATCGCGAGGTTGGGCAGTGCACTGGTGCGGCCCTGGATGCGCTCGTTGAATTGCTCGAGCGCGGTCAGACGCTGGTCGGTGGGGCCGCCTTTCGAGTCGGCGAGGGTGTCGGCGATGCGGGCGAGCAGATAGCCGAGGCTAATCTGTGGGCGGATGCGAGGCGGGAGCGCCTTGAGGGTCACGTAAAATGAGCGGGAAGTTTTCTCGAGCAGCGAGTCGATGGCTTGGTGGATCAGCTTGGGCATGACTCGAGCACTATTGCCGCCGGGCTAACTGGCAA
Organism: Verrucomicrobia bacterium UBA673; assembly: GCA_002299785.1. Taxonomy (GTDB): domain Bacteria; phylum Verrucomicrobiota; class Verrucomicrobiia; order Limisphaerales; family UBA1096; genus UBA1096. Next base: position 2,799 of record DBNL01000053.1, on the reverse strand, counting down.
ACAACCAGTAGCCACCTATGAACATTGAGGCGGTACAGCAGGCCAGGCCGAAGCCGTGGCCAAGCTGCGGGCTACTGTTTACCAAGCGCTTGGCCAAGCGGCCCAGTCCGGCTGAAAACAGAGTCATCGCCGCGACGGTGGACAGGGCGTAGGCAGCGAGGTAGAGGGCGACTCCGCCGAAGCTGGGGATGGCGAGTGTAGGCAGCACAACCCAGAGGTGCGTGCCACCAGCGGTTCCGTGCAGCAGTCCGATACCCATCGCGGCGTGCGAGTGTTTATGGCTTGTGCGGGAGTGGGTCTGGCCAAGGTGTGCGTGGATGTGCGAGTGCCGAATGCCGAAGTGATCGTGTTCGTTGGTGTGAACGCGGTGTCGCAACAAGGAGCGGATGCCCAGCGCGCCGATAGAGATCAGGAGCACGCCGACAAGCTGCTCCGCTCCGGTGGAGAGCCACTCGGCGGCGGTAGTACCCTTGAGGAGCCAGACGAGCAGGCCGATCAGCGCGACGCCACAGGCGTGGCCAAGGCCCCAGTGTAGGCCCAGTCGCCAAGCGGCGTGCTGTTCGCGGCGTGCTGCGAAGGGTGCCAATGCGGCTAAGTGGTCCACTCCGCTGATCACGTGAGCGAATCCTGCCGCAAAACCGATAAATAAAAATTCCATGCCCTTGAACGGGTACACTAATTAGCAGAGGCGGCCCGGACGTGAAAGCGCAAAGGTACGCAGATTCACTTTGCGCCAGTGCCGATGAAAACGACTGGGATGGTGCGGAAGAGGATTTTGATATCGAGCCAAAGCGACCAGTTGTCGATGTACTCGAGGTCGAGGCGCACCCAGTCGGAGAATTCACTGACCTCGTTGCGACCGCTGATCTGCCACAGGCAGGTGAGGCCGGGCTTGACGCTGAGGCGGCGGCGATGGGCGAGATCTTCGAAGCGCCTGGTCTCGTCTACCGGCAGAGGCCTCGGGCCGACGAGGCTCATGGCTCCCTTGAGGACGTTGAACAACTGGGGCAGTTCGTCGAGGCTGAACCGCCGCAGAAAGCGGCCGACCGGCGTGATGCGAGGATCGTTGGAGACCTTGAACACCGGACCACTCATCTCGTTCATGGCCGCCAGCTCGTGCTTGCGCTGCTCAGCGTTGGTGCCCATCGAGCGGAATTTGTACATGGTGAAAGGTCGTCCGTTGATGCCGCTGCGTTTTTGGCGAAACAAAACCGGGCCGGGCGAGTTGAACTTCACGGCCAAGGCGCACAGCAGCAACACCGGCGAGAGAAGCACGAGCATGGCCAGCGCCCCGGCGAAGTCGATGGCCTGCTTTGCCAAGCCCTGTAGAGAGGCGGCCGGTGCGGAGTGAAACACCAGCAGCGGGACGCCGTGAAAATCATCGACCGCGGTGCGGGCGATCTGAGTGTTGAAAAAATCGGCGGCAAGCCATACCTCAACGCCCTCGAGCTCGCAGGCGTTAATTACCTGCTCAATCTTGTCGAACTTGGTGTGGCCTGCGTTGATGAGAACGACATTGGCGGAGTGCTCATGCATTTGGCGCAGGAGATCGTTGATCGGTTTGCTATCGATGTTGAACTGAAGCACGACGCGGTAGCTCGTGTCGTTGGTATCGTCGATGCGGCTCAGCATGTTCTGCGTTTCCTCCGGCGAGCCGAGCAGAATGATTCGTTTCTGGAGGTCGGCGCGGGTCAGGCGTCGCCGCTGCCAACGAAGCGAGGCTTCCTCCTTGACCCAGGCCAGCGCGATGCTGAGAACAGCAAAAATCAGGATCACCGAGCGGGTAAGTTGAATCTTGAAGGTGAACATCACGGTGATGATGAGCAGGGTGATCAACAGGGATGCCTTGGCTAGCGGCCAGATAGTCTGGGCGCGACTTGGCCAAGCGGAACGCGAATAAAACCCCTCGGTATCCAGGACGAATGGAGCCACAAACAGGAGGAGGACGCTGATCCAAACGTACGCCCCCTCGAAGGGCGCGATTTCAGCCGTGCCACCGAACACCTCGAAGTGCAACACGGCGCGCAACCTGTGTGCGATCCAAAGGCTGATGGCAAAAACCAAACCGTCGAGCACCTTGTTGATGCTTGTATGGATTTGTCGTTGGTTGCGTAGCATATGGATCGGTTGGCTCTGTTTGGTAGAGACTAGGTCTATGCCCGAATTGGCAGGGAATCAATCTCCAATAGGCCTGATAGCAAGTGACAATTTGGACATGAACTCAGCTGAAAGGTTCAAAACCAGGCGCCAAGCTCACCACTGCTCCTCGATTTTTTCGATGAACAGGTGGTTCAACTCCTCCTTGAGGCGTTCGACGGGCAGACCGATCACGTTAGAAACCGAGCCGGAGACCCGCTTGATAATCTTGTCCTTGTCCTGCTGTATGGCGTAGCCGCCGGCCTTGTCGAGCGGATCGATCCCAGCAAGGTATTCGTCTATCTGCTCCTTGCTGAGCGGCAGGAAAGTGACGTTGGTGATCACCGAGAATGTTTTGTTGATTTCATCGTTGTGATAAATCAGCGAGACGCCGGTTGAAACCTGGTGTGTGCGCCCCTCTAGCTTGGCCAACATGTGGCTGGCTTCGTCAATATGGGTTGGTTTGCCGAACAGTTCATCCTCGAGGTAAACGATGGTATCGGCGGCAATCACCAAGCATTCCGGATGGAGCTCAGCAATCGGCATAGCCTTTTTTTTGGCGTTGGCTTCGCAGAGGTCGGGGATAAAGTCGCCGGCTTCCATCACTTCTTCCGCGTGGCTGGGCACAATCTCGAACTCGATCTCCATCGAGCTAAGCAACTC
>DBNL01000148.1:3389-4887 GCA_002299785.1 Verrucomicrobia bacterium UBA673 | reverse complement strand
TGCCGGGGAGCCGATGGTACGGATGCACCGGGCCTCGAGGTCGGCCCGGCCGCCGACCCAGTCGTGCATCTCGTCGGCAAGCGGGTCGTAAAACAGGCCGTTGATGGTGAAATCACGCCGCAGGGCATCCTCGCGCGCGTCGGTGAATCGCACGCTGCTGGGGCGCCGACCGTCGGTGTAGTCGCCCTCAGCGCGGAAGGTGGCCACCTGATATTCGTGGCCGGCCTCGAGCACCATGATCACGCCGTACTGTTTGCCAACCGGGATGGTTTTACGAAACAGTTGATCGATCTCATCCGGCGTGGCATCGGTGGCGATGTCGTAGTCAGTTGGCGCTTGGCCAAGCCGGTCGTCACGCACGCACCCTCCCACCCAATACGCCTGAAACCCGGCCCCGGCGAGGCGCTTGACCACGCCGTGCGCACCGGCCTTGAGGCTGTCGGGGTTGGGCTGGATTTTTGGGTTCATGGCTGAGCCACTCGGGCCGTTGGGCCAGTTTTCCCCGAAAACCAACCGCGGGCAAGCCGCGGAAAATGCTCGCGGCAGTCCGGTTTTATGTAATTCTCAAAATTTCTTTCCCGACTTTGGTAGCTCGATTACGCTCCCGCGCGTGCCGACCAAGCGCAAGACTGGCGAGAAGATGCTGCGAGGCATCCCCGTATCAAAGGGTGTGAGCCGCAGCCGTGTCGTGGTATTGGACCGCACGCGGATCAACCCAGCGAAGTTGGGCATCCTCGAGTCTGACCCAGCCGGGGAGGAAGATCGGCTCCAGGCGTCCCTGGTGCAAACGCGCCGGCAAATACTCGCCGTGCAGGAGCGGTTGCGCGAGGCGCTGGGTGCCAAGGATGCGCAGATTTTCGACGCGCACCTGCTGGTGCTGGAGGACCCGATGCTGATTGAGCAGACGACGCGGTTGATCCGGGAGGACTTAGTCACGGCGGAGTTCGCGTTCCACGAGGCATCGGAAAAATATGCCAAGGCGCTGGGCAAGGTTGATGACTCCTACCTAAGCGAACGGGCCGCTGACATTCGTGATGTGACGCAGCGGGTGCTGGCCAACCTGATGGGCCAAGCGCTTTGCACCGGCCTGGCGGACCTGACTGAGCCATGCGTGGTGGTGGCCCACGACCTGACGCCGTCCGACACGGCGATGATGGATCCAGCGATGGTGCTGGGATTCGCCACCGAGGTTGGTAGCCGCACGTCACACACAGCCATCCTTGCGCGTTCGCTGCGCATCCCAGCGGTACTTGGACTGGGCGAGGCGATCAGCGAGTTGCACACCGGCGAGTCGGTGCTGCTAGACGGCTTCAACGGCTTCGTCGTCATTGATCCGTCGGAGCAGACGCTCTTCGAGTACGGCCAACTGGTCGACCGACAGACCTCGATCGAGGAGAGCCTCGAGGTGATACACGACGACACGGCCGAGACGCGGGACGGCCACCGAATCATTCTCTCAGCCAACATCGAGCGCGCGGCCGATGTCGAGAGCGTTCTT
>DBNL01000148.1:0-2997 GCA_002299785.1 Verrucomicrobia bacterium UBA673 | reverse complement strand
CTGCCGGACGAGGAGGAACAGTTTGCGGCATACCGCAAGGTGACCGAGTCGCTCGCGCCGGACCCAGTGATCATCCGCACGCTCGATCTTGGTGGCGACAAGCTGCTCTCGCACGTAAACGTGGCGGAGGAGATGAACCCGTTCCTCGGATGGCGCGCCATCCGGCTATGCCTCCAGGAAAAGGACCTATTCCGCACGCAGCTCCGCGCCATCCTGCGGGCGAGCGTCTTTGGCAACCTGAAAATCATGTACCCGATGATCTCCGGCGTGGAGGAACTCGAGGCCGCAAACGTGTTGCTCGACGAGTGCCGCGAACAACTCCGCGACGATGGGGTGGCGTTCGCTGAGGACGTTGAGATCGGGGTAATGATCGAGACGCCATCGGCGGCGATGATCGCCGACAGCCTGGCTAGGCGCGTGAAGTTTTTTAGCATCGGCACCAACGACCTCATCCAGTACGCGTTGGCGGTGGATCGGCTGAACGAGAAGATCGCCCACCTCTACGAGCCGACGCACCCTGGCATCTTGCGCCTGATCAAGGCGACGGTGGACGCCGGCCAGGCACACGGCATCTGGACCGGCATCTGCGGCGAGATGGCTGGCGACCTCGCCGTCGTGCCGCTGTTGCTGGGACTGGGCGTGTCCGAGTTGAGTGTGACCCCCTCGATGGTGCCGCGAGTGAAGATGCTCATCCGCAGCATCGAAATGTCGGAGGCACGGAAACTGGCGGAGTATGCGCTGGACAGCGATTCGCCGAAGGAAATCCTCTCGCGCGCCGAGGCACTGGCCAAGGCAGCTGTGCCGAGTTTTTTTGAGGGGGCGGCATAACGGCCACACGGTGGCGCGCTTGGCCAAGGCGCGTCACGGCTGCCACGCCTTGAACTCCGGCAGGCGACGCACATCAGTAAAGCGCGGATCCTTTGCCACGCGATTGTAGAGATTGTCCGACGCCGCGTTGGTTGCCCGACGCTGTTTGTCCAGCGCTAGCGCCTTGGCCAAGGTGGCCCACGAATCCGCCGTCCTGTCCCGCTGCGAAGCCTGCACCGCAGCCAAGTCGTACCAGCCTTCCGGGCTGTCCGGCATCTTACCGGTAAGCACAACGAGTGCTGACTCGAGTTGTTTCTGGCTGCCAAGCTGGTTGAAAAACTGGGCGGCCATCAACAAGTTGGTTGTGTTGATCGACGGTTGCTTGATGGCCTGCGACAGCACATCGACTCCTCGTTGCGTTTGGCCAAGCTGAACGTGTGTCGTCGCCAGATCCAGCGCCAGGCCGAAGTTCCCCGGCTCGGCGGCGAGCTTGGCCTCGAGTTGCTTGAGCGCCTCCCGGGCGATCCCGTTTTGCTGCTCGGCCTTTACGCCTTGGCCAAGGTTTTGATAGACCGACGCGACGGTGAAGCGGGTGCTGATCTCAAGCCCGGGTTGCTTCACCAGCGAGTCGAGCAGCTTAAGCGCCTGCTCATCCTGCTTGAGGCGCAGGTAGATCGTGGCCAACTCGAGCGTCACCTTGGGGTCGGAGGGATTGGCCTTGTGTCGCTGTTGAAGGTCGACGAGTTGCTGTTGTATCTGCTTCACCTCTTGATCGCTCAGGTCGAGCCCCTGCGGCGCGGCTTGGCTGCCGGTGGCCGTCGGCTTACCCTCGAGGACACTGTTGAACTGCTGGATGCCCCGGATCAAGTGTTGGAGCATCGGGCTATCAGGATCGAACCGCTCGTAGGTGGTGATCAGCTCAATGGAGTCATCGCGCCGGGCCTTCGCTGCCGCCTTGTCACCGGCCTGAAATTCATCGTAGCCAAGCGAGAGCAGCAACTGGGTAAAGTGCGACAGCACCTCCGGGCTGTAAGGGCAAAACGCCCACGCCTGCTTAAGGGCAAAGATATATTCCCGCGTCATCCGCTCCTGTTTCTGCATCATCTCGTCGCGCTTGGCGGCGTCCGCCTCCTTGGTGATGGCGAGCTTGTAGTTGTTGATGCGCCAACGGTAGATATCGGCGATCGAGGTGCGCAGCTTGCTGAACGATTTCTGCGCCGGTTCGTCGCGCACGAAGGCCGGGTCTCCGGTGTAGCCACTGAGATCCCAGCGCTGATACGTCTTGATAGCCCAGTCGCCGATCTCCTTGATACTCGTTTCGTCGGTGATCCAGTTGCCGGTGAGGCGGGTTTGGTATTGCGCCCAGAATAGCCGGTCCTTGCGCATCATCTCGTCAGTGATCTCCGGCACCTCATCACGATTGAGCTTGAGGATAATGCCGTACGGGGTGAGGTGCGGGTACATCCACTCCAGCGGAAAACTGACCTCGATGAAAAAGTCGCGCTCCGGGTTTTTGTCGAACAACAGCTTGGCCAGCTTGGAGTTGATCTGCATTACCGACACCTGTCCGGCCACGGAAACCCGATCGCCGATGCGGTTGACGATCTCGCCCGGCTTGAGCGCCCCGGCTTTCTCACGGGCATCGGCCTCTTGTAAATATTCCGCAAATGCAATCTCGGCCTCCATCTGGGTGGGAGAGTTTAGTTCAAGGTCGGGATAAAGTCCGGCCAGCCCCGGCTGGATGAAATCAACCAACAACTCGTCGAGCAGCCGGCGGTTCAACCGCATGCGCGCCTGTCTCCAGCGAATGTAGCGGCCATTCTCCTCAACGCGCCTCGGCTTCGTTTGGCCAAGCGCGACAACTTGCTCGTGTAAGGCAAGCGTCGTTCCGGAAAACTCGATGCCCGCGAACGCCGCGTCATCCCAGATTGGCTCGCCGTCGATGATGGCATTGAAGTCATCAGTCAAAGCCTCTCGGAGGGCGACATCGCCGGGCGGCTTGATGCAGAGTTCCCTGCCCTCGTCAGAAAGTTTGCCGAGAAGGAACCGGGCCAACTCGTCATCCTGAACCGCGATGCGCTTAGCCAAGGCGCTGGGTTTCAGGATTTGGCCAGGCTCAAAGTACGAGCCGCTCGTGCGCCGGTCGATCTCCCAATCCGAGCCCATGCCAATCATCCACTTGTCGATCGA
>DBNL01000011.1 GCA_002299785.1 Verrucomicrobia bacterium UBA673 | reverse complement strand
CTTTTCGGCTGTACTGAGGAGAATGAAAACGAGGTGCACAGCTTCAACTGGATCAGCAATGAGCGCATGATTTTTCAGATGAAAGATCTCAACAATTTTCCCAATGGCGGCCTCTATGCCGTCAACCGTGACGGCTCTCGGCACAAGGTACTCAATCCTTCGTTAAAAGCTTACCGGGAATTTGGCAGTCGCGTATTCAAGGTGGTCGAGTTGTTCGACCCGTTGACAGGCCAAGGCGGAGATATTTTGGTCAAGGTGCGCAAAGGCGGCGGGAAATTCCGTGAGGAACGAGCCTTCTATGGCGACATCGTCCGGCTCAACACTTTCACCGCGAAAGAAAAACGGGTCGTGTTCAACCGGGGCGACATTCTCAAGTTCGTTGCCGACCGTGATAATGTTGTCCGCATCGGAGTCGCTCAGCATGCCCTCACCCGGACGATCTTGCACCGACAGAATGCCAAGTCGGACTGGGAAGAAATCTACTCCGCCGATTTTCGCATAGCCATCGAGCCACTTGGGTTCGGTACAAATCCTGACACTCTCTACGTCGCCGCTCCAAATGGAGACAAGAAGGCGCTTTTCCAGTTCGATCTCAAGGCAAGGAGACTGGGCCAGATGATCTTCGCGCATCCGAAGTTTGATGTACCCTCCGGGCCGCCGATCATATCTGGCAAGACCGGCAAGTTGTTGGGGGTGCGTTACGAGGCCGAGCGCCCTCAGACCTACTGGTTTGATAAGGATTACCAGGAATATCAGGCGATGATCGACAACGCGCTGCCCGGCATGGCCAACGACATTAAGAACTGGTCGAAAAAGGAAGAGCGCATCCTTTTCCATTCGCATAGCGATAAGACCATCGGCTCCTACTACCTGCTTGATATCAGCAACAGGAAGAAACCCAAGCTGGAAAAGCTACTCGACCTGGCGGAATGGATTGATCCAGCCAAGATGTCGCCGATGAGTTCCATCCAATACACCGCCCGCGATGGGCTTAACATCCACGGTTACCTGACAATCCCCAATGGCAGCGATGGTAAGAACCTTCCGCTCATCGTCCATCCGCATGGCGGACCGTCTGCCCGCGACTACTGGGGCTGGAACAAGGATGTGCAGTTCCTAGCCAACCGTGGCTATGCTGTCTTTCAGCCTAACTTCCGTGGCTCGACAGGCTACGGCACTAGGCTTTACACCGCTGGCTTCCGCGAGTGGGGAGGGAAGATGCAAAACGACATCACTGACGGCGTGAAGCACCTTATCGCCGAGGGCATTGTTGATGCTGGGCGCGTCGGCATCTACGGGGCCAGCTACGGAGGCTATGCGACCATGGCGGGCCTGTGCTTTACGCCGGAACTGTACCGGTGTGGCATCAACTACGTCGGGGTCACTGACATTGATCTGATCCTCAAGGAATATCCGCTCCCCAAAAAAATCAACGATGCTATTGACGCTGTGATGATCGCTGACCGGAGCAAGGATAAGGACTGGATCAAGTCCCGATCCATTCAGAACAACATCGATAAGGTTAAGGCCCCTGTCCTCATGGCGTACGGGATGAAAGACTGGCGGGTGCCACCCAAGCACGGCCGCATCCTCAAGCGGGCGCTGGACAGGAATAACATCCCCAACAAGCTCATCATCAAGGCCAACGAGGGCCACGGCTACCGCAATGAGGACAATGTATTCGAGCTTTACCGTGAGGTCGACGCCTTCCTTGAGCAGCACATGAAATAAGTCCACGCGCTTGGCCCAGTCGCGAAAGGTAGGGCGTGCTGTTAGCTCCACTTCGAAAGGCAGGGAAAGCCATTCCCACTTTGCCCAAGCTACAAGCCCCGAAGGGGCGGCACCCTTGGCCAAGCGTTGACACCGGCCAAAGGTTTCCCTAGCGTCCCTGCGCTAATGAGGGACGATCCTGAGCTTGGCTTCGGGGGTTTCGTTTCAACAGCCAAAAGACAAATGTTGAATACCATTTTAGTAGGCGCCCAGTGGGGCGACGAGGGCAAGGGCAAGATCATCGATTTCCTGACCGAGCAGGCTGACATCGTCGTGCGAGCCCAAGGCGGCGCCAACGCGGGCCACACGGTCATCGTCGGCCGAACCAAATACATCCTGCACCTCATTCCCTCCGGCATCCTTCGCAGGCGCACCACCTGCGTCATCGGCAACGGCGTTGTCATCGACCCCATCGGCTTGCTCGAGGAAATAGATGGCCTAAAAAAAACCGGCATCGATCCCGCTGGCCGCCTGCATGTCAGCGATGCTGCCCACATGGTCTTACCTTACCACAAGGCGCTCGACGCCGCCCGCGAAGCCCTCAAGGGCAAGGGCAAAATTGGTACCACCCTGCGAGGTATCGGCCCGGCATACGGTGACAAGGTCGATCGCACAGGCCTGCGCATGGGCAGCATCCTCAACGCGAAACAATTCGCTGAACAGTTGCAGGAAGCCATCAGGCGGAACAATGCCCTGCTCAAATCTCTTGGCGCAAAACCGCTCTCCGTCAAGCGCACGATGGAAAGCGTCCTTAAGGCCACGCGCTGCCTCAAGCCTTACGTGGCCAACACTGTGCAGATGTTGCACAACGCAACTGCGGCAAAAAAACGCATTCTCTTCGAGGGCGCGCAGGGCACGTTTCTCGACATCGACCACGGCACCTACCCGTACGTCACCTCGTCGAACACCACCGCCGGCGGCATGTGTACAGGATCAGGTATCGCGCCGAATCGCATCGACCGTGTGATTGGTGTGGCCAAGGCATACACCACCCGCGTAGGCGAAGGCCCGATGCCGTCCGAGGCTCGGGCCGTCGGTGACCTATTGCACGGTATGGGCCGCGAATATGGCGCGACGACCGGCCGGGAGCGCCGCTGCGGCTGGTTCGACGCCGTTACCGTCCGACAGGCGGCCATGCTCAACGGCATCACCGACCTCGCACTCACGAATCTCGATGGTCTGGATACTCTTGAGTCGATTAAGGTCTGCGTTGGCTACCGAATTGGAGGCAAACGAATCGACCATCAACCCAGCGACCTTGGCCGGTTGGCCAAGTGCCGGGCGATCTACGAGACGTTTCCCGGCTGGCAAAAACCAACCGATAGGATTCGCACATGGAAAGCCCTGCCCCTCAACGCCCGGCGTTATGCGCAGGCCTTGGCGAAGCTGACCGGCACCCGCCTCAGCTATGCCTCTGTCGGCCCTGCCCGCTCACAGACTATCACCCTGTAAACCACGCCGCTTGGCCAGTCGCATGAGCCACGTATCGACACAACTCAGCGAGAAAGCCCGAACCGCCCTCCCGGCGCATGTCGCCATCATCATGGACGGCAACGGCCGATGGGCCAGGGAGCGCGGACTGCCCCGCGTCGAGGGCCACCGGCGAGGTGCCGAGTCGGTGCGCGCGGTGTTGCGCTGTGCCTCCTCGCTCGGCATCCGGTACCTCACGCTTTACGCCTTCTCCATCGAGAACTGGAACCGCCCCAAGGCGGAGGTCGGCACGCTGATGAAGTTCCTCGGTCACTACCTAAAAACCGAGCAGGCAGAGATGCATCAAAACAACGTCCGGCTGCGGGCGATCGGCCAGTTGGATCGCCTGCCGGAATTCGTCCGCGAGCAGCTCGCCGCCACCATCGCGTCGCTCGATGCAAACACCGGCACCACGCTGAACCTCGCCCTGAGTTACGGCGGCCGCACCGAGTTGGTGGACGCCGTCCGCGTGCTCGCCACCAAGGTGAAATCCGGCGAGTTGGCTCCGGCGGATATCGACGAGCAAACTTTCGCTGATCAACTCTACACCGCCGGAACGCCGGATCCCGACCTGCTGATCCGCACGAGCGGCGAAATGCGCGTGAGCAATTTTTTGTTGTGGCAGATCTCCTACGCCGAGTTGGTCGTCACCGATCGCCTTTGGCCTGACTTCGGCGAGGCCGATTTCTGTGCCGCGTTAGAGGCATTCGCCAACCGCGCCCGCCGTTTCGGAAAAGTTTGACCGCAGACAAGCGGACTGAAACCATCCCGCCGACAACCGACCATGTCACCCGCGCCCCAGTCTGAATCCAAGGTCTCCACCCTCATAAGGCGATTGACCAGCACCGTAATCCTACTTGGAGTGGTGTTTTACGGCCTGCTTGGGGGCAGCCCAATTTCTGTTTTTCTCGTTGGTGGAATCATCATGCTGCTTAACGTCGCTGGTCTGCTTGAGTTTTACGGCATGGTAAATGCAAACAGACTGCCTCGCTTCAAGTGGCTTGGCTTGGCCGGCGGCATCACCCTTGTCGGGACGCTGTTTGTGTATCTCTCCGGCTTGGCCAAGCCGCAACTCGGCGAGCCAACGACCGGCGGGGTGGCGGAGCTTGAGCTTGGTATTTTCGCCGTCCTGCTGCTGACGCTGCTGGGGCGGCGGGTGTTCGCGCATCCGTCAGCACCGTCATTTTCGATGGTGGGCCACACGATGCTGGGTGTGCTGTACGTTTCGTGGCTTCTGGGTTTCCTGCTGAAGATTTACTTTTTCGCCGCGCCCTCTGCCGCCGGGTTTGATGCCGGATATTGCCTGCTGTTTTTCATTCTCGTGACCAAGTGCAGCGACATCGGCGCCTACTCACTTGGCTCGCTGATTGGCCGCCACAAGATGATCCCCAGCGTCAGTCCCGGGAAGACTTGGGAGGGATTCGTCGGGGCGATTTTACTCTCAACCGCCGCTGCGATGGTGATGGCTCATTACTGGGGTTCAACCAGGCTCGGCGGGATGACCCTGGGCCACGCCGCCGCGCTTGGTCCGGTGCTGGCCGTCGGCGCGGTGATCGGTGATTTGGTCGAGTCGGTGTTTAAGCGGGACTCTGGCGTGAAGGACTCTGGTTCGTTCTTCCCCGGCATCGGCGGAATTCTTGACTTGCTAGACAGCCTGCTCTTCAACGCGCCGCTTATGTTCCTTTACCTTCGCCTGATTTTGTTAAATGACTAGCTGCCACGCAAAATGAAAAATGTTGTTCTGTTAGGCAGCACCGGTTCGATCGGCACCAGCACCGCTATGGTGGCTGGAGATTTGTCGGGTAATATCCGCCTCGTCGGTCTCGCTGCGGGTAA
>DBNL01000008.1 GCA_002299785.1 Verrucomicrobia bacterium UBA673 | reverse complement strand
AGCGAAATGGATCCCATTGCCTTCAAGATCGACAGCTTCGCAATCTACTGGTACGGTATACTAGTCGCCGGTGGTTTTATGGCCGGACTTTGGACCGCCAGCCGCCGGTGCATCATCGACAAACTCGATGGCAAAGTCATCTCCGATCTCGGCGTTTGGATTATCATCGGCGGGATGCTTGGTGCCCGGGCAATGTATGTGATTACTTACTGGGATGACCAATATGCCGGCGAACCGATCTGGCAGGTGCTCGATTTTCGGGGCGGTGGGCTGGTGTTTTATGGCGGTTTCATCGGCGCGGTGCTCGCGGTGATTCTTTACACCCGTTTCCAAGGTAAGCAGCCTTTTTGGAAGATCGCCGATGCCTTTGCCCCGAGCATCCCGCTTGGCCACGCGCTGGGCCGCTTGGGCTGCCTTATGTACGGCTGTTGTTTCGGGGTCGCATGCGATCTGCCTTGGGCCATCCAATTTCCAGCGTACAGTCTTGCATACGATGCGCATGCCGCGCTTGGGCAAGTGCCCGGCGATGCGACCCACTCGTTGCACGTTCACCCGACGCAGGTTTATTCCGCGCTACTCAACGTGGCACTGTACGGCGGCTTGGCCTGGCTTTACCGGCGCAAGCGGTTCGACGGGCAAGTGTTCGCTGTTTACCTTGTTGGCTACTCGGTCAACCGCTTCGTCGTCGAGTTTTTCCGGGGTGACTATTCGGCGGAGGGAATGTGGTTTGGCTGGATGAAGCCGGGTCAGCAGCTCAGCCTGTTTTTGCTGCCCATTGGCATCGCACTGATCGTGATCCTGCGCCGCCTAGCCACTGTCAAGCTGCAGGATTGAGTTGGACTTTCTCAATATAAAAAAATGACTCGATTCGTTTTTTGGCTGGCCTTGGCCGGTGCACTCACGGCCCAGGCCGCCGACAAGATTAATACGGCCAAGGGCGACTTGGAGGTGCACCCGATCAGGCACGGCACGGTTGTGTTCAAGTGGAATGGCAAGACGGTGTTTGTCGACCCGGTCGGCGGTGCGGCGCCGTTCAAGCCCTACGGCGTGCCGGACCTCGTGCTGGTGACCGACATCCACGGCGACCATTTCAACAAGGGCACTCTCGAGGCGATCGTGAAGAACAAGACGGTTGTCATCACGCCCGAGGCGGTGGCCTCGCTCGCGCCGGAGGGGTTGAAAAAGCGGATCACCACCCTGAGTAACGGCAAGTTGGTGGAGAAACTCGGCGTGAAGATCAAGGCGGTGCCGATGTACAATCTGACGGCAGCGCGGCTGCGGTTTCACAACAAAGGACGAGGCAACGGCTACGTGATGACTTTCGGTGGCAAACGGGTTTATGTGAGCGGCGACACGGAGGACATCCCGGAGATGCGTGCGCTGAAGAACATCGACGCGGCATTTGTCTGCATGAACCTGCCGTTCACGATGACGCCGGAGCAGGCAGCTGACGCGGTGCGGGAGTTCAAGCCTAAGATTGTGTACCCATACCACTACCGGGGAAGCGACACGGCCGAGTTCAAGAAACTGGTCGGCGACGCCTCGGAAGTGCGATTGCGGGATTGGTATAAAAATTAATGCCAGACCGAGCGTTAGTTTTCGATGTCGAAAAGGATTTCGCGGGGCTCGGCGCCACGGCTGGGACCGACGAGGCCGCGATCCTCGATTTCGTCCATAATGCGGGCGGCGCGGGTGTAGCCCAGTCGCAGGCGGCGCTGCATGAGTGAGACGCTGGCCTTTTGCTCGACGCGGATGATCTCTATGCATTGCTGGATAAGATCTTCGTCTTCGTCAATGCCGCTGCCGCCATTGCCACCATTGCTTGCACTTGGTGCCTCTAGTTGGCGTTCCATGTCCTTGTCGTAGCATGGCTTGGCTTGGTTGTTAACAATCTCGACTATGCTGTTGATTTCATCGTCGGTGACCAGACAGCCTTGGGCACGTCTGAGGTTTGAGGTGCCGGGCGGCAGGAAGAGCATGTCGCCTTTGCCAAGCAGCTTGTCGGCGCCCATGGCGTCGAGAATGGTACGAGAGTCCACCTTGGCGGCGACCTGAAACGCGATCCGGGCGGGAATGTTGGCCTTGATGACGCCGGTGATGACATCGACGCTGGGCCGTTGTGTCGCGACGATGCAGTGGATGCCGGCGGCTCGTGCCATCTGCGTGATGCGTGCGATGGAGTTTTCCACATCGTTCTTGGCCATCAACATCAGGTCGGCCAACTCGTCGATGATGACGACAATGTAGCTGAGCTTTTCTGGAATCTCGATTTCTTCCTCGCGGGGGACGCTGATTTCCTGATCCATCTCGACGGCGAAGCCCTCACCCTCGTCGAGCGGCAACTCGGGCTGGTCCGTTTTCGCCGGTTTCTTTTTAGAGCGCGAGTTGAAGCCGGCGATATTACGGGCACCGACTTCGGCGAAAATCTGGTAGCGCTTTTCCATCTCGTTGACGACCCACTTGAGCGCGAGGATGACTTTTTTTGGATCGTGCACCACGGGGGCGGCGAGGTGGGGGAGACCGTTGTAAATCTGTAACTCGACGACTTTCGGGTCGATCATCACGAAGCGTAGTTCCTCCGGCGAAAACCGGAAGAGCAGTGAGGCAACGATGGAGTTGATGCAGACCGACTTCCCCGAGCCGGTGGCACCAGCAATAAGCAGGTGGGGCATCTCAGACAGGTCGGCGACGATTGGCTTGCCGTAGACGTCCTTGCCGAGTGCGAGCGGAATCTTGGCCTTGGATTTTTTCCACTCGGGTGAGTCGATGATGTCGCGGAAGAGCACCTTGGTCTTGATTCGGTTCGGCACCTCGATGCCAACAGAGCTGCGGCCGGGGACGGGGGCGAGGATATTGATGTGCTCGGCCTTGATGGCGGCGGAGATGTTGTTGGCAAGGGCGGAGATTCGCTCGAGCCGGACGCCGGGCGCGGGGTGCAGTTCGTAGCGGGTGATGGT
>DBNL01000052.1 GCA_002299785.1 Verrucomicrobia bacterium UBA673 | reverse complement strand
TTTTATGCTTGGCCGATCGGCTTTTGTGAGAATTAGACTTATTCCAAGTATTGACACTGCGCTTGGCCAATGACAGATTTCCCGCATGGTAACGGACCATCTTCAAGCGTCCGGTGAACTCCTCAATCAACGTTTAGCCGAGAAAGGCTTGAGAGCCACTTCCCAGCGGCAACACGTTTACGAGGTGCTGCTCAGCCAGCGCAATCATCCCTCTGCCGAGGAGGTGTTCATGCGGGCGAAGCAGTCGAAACCGGAGATTTCTATGGCCACAGTGTACAACAGCCTCGACGCGCTCGTGAAGTGTGGCGTCGTGCGGCAGGTAAACGTGGATCGTGGCGCAACACTGTTCTGCTCCAACATGGGCGAGCATGCGCACTTCTGCTGCGACGACTGCGGCAAGGTTTTTGATATGAACCTGAAGGACTTGCCACAGATGCCGCAGGTCGACTTACCTGGTGGGTTTGAGGTGAGAAAAATCGACATCGCACTGCACGGCAGCTGTACGTGTTCGGACTGTGGACGAAAGGAAGCCGTCGCATGAGGGCCGATACGGATACCATCGATGAGTTTGTCGCAAGCGACTACAAGTACGGCTTCGTCACCAATATCGAGAGCGAGTCACTTGAGCCAGGTCTGGGAGAGGAGGCTGTACGGTTTATTTCCGCCAAGAAAAAGGAACCGGATTGGCTGCTCGAGTGGCGGCTGAAGGCGTTACGGCATTGGGAGAAGCTGGAGTGCCCGACTTGGCCGCACGTGAACTATCCGCCGGTTAATTTTCAGGATATCTCCTACTACAGCGCGCCCAAGAAAAAAGGTGACGGCCCGAAAAGCCTCGACGAAGTGGATCCCAAGCTGCTCGAAACGTACGAGAAGCTCGGCGTCCCGTTGCACGAGCGGGCTCGGCTGGCCGGCGTCGCAGTGGACGCGGTGTTTGACAGCGAATCGATCGGCACGACGTTCAAGGCGGACTTGGCTAAGGCGGGGGTGATCTTCTGCTCGATCTCTGAGGCGGTGCAGGAACATCCCGAACTGGTAAAAAAATATCTCGGCACCGTGGTGCCCTACACAGACAACTTTTATGCCACCCTCAACTCGGCCGTCTTCAGCGATGGATCGTTCGTTTACATCCCCAAGGGCACGCGGTGCCCGATGGAGCTGAGCACCTACTTCCGCATCAACGCCGCCAACACGGGACAGTTCGAGCGCACTCTGATCATCGCCGAGGAGAGTAGCCATGTGAGCTATCTCGAGGGCTGCACGGCGCCGATGCGCGACGAGAACCAGCTACACGCCGCCGTCGTCGAACTGGTCGCGCTCGACAACGCCGAGATCAAGTACTCAACCGTGCAGAATTGGTACCCCGGCGACGAGGAAGGGCGCGGCGGTATTTACAATTTCGTGACCAAGCGCGGCATCTGTAAAACCAATGCCAAGATTTCGTGGACGCAGGTCGAGACCGGCTCCGCGATCACGTGGAAATACCCCAGCGTCATACTGAAGGGCGACAACTCAATCGGCGAGTTCTACTCCGTCGCACTCACCAACAACATGCAGCAGGCCGATACCGGCACGAAGATGGTGCACCTCGGCAAAAACACACGCAGCACGATCGTCTCAAAGGGCATCTCTGCTGGCCGGGGTCAGAACAGCTACCGAGGCCTGGTGCAGGTCGGTAAAAAGGCCACTAACGCCCGAAACTTCTCGCAGTGCGATTCGTTGCTCATCGGCGACCAGTGCGGGGCCCACACCTTTCCATATATCGAGGCGAAAAATCCATCTGCCAATATTGAGCACGAGGCGACCACCTCGAAGATTGGCGAGGACCAGATTTTTTATTGCAACCAGCGAGGTCTCGAGACGCAGGACGCCGTCAACATGATCGTCAATGGTTTCTGCAAGGAAGTCTTCCGCGAGTTGCCGATGGAGTTCGCGATGGAAGCCCAGAAACTCCTCGACGTCAGCCTCGAGGGCAGCGTCGGCTAAATATTTTTAAAACGGAATGCTACAGATTAAAAACCTACAGGCGGGGATCGAGGACAAGCCGATCCTCAAGGGAATCAACCTCACGGTGAACGCCGGCGAGGTGCACGCCATCATGGGCCCGAACGGCAGCGGCAAAAGCACACTCGCCTCCGTACTCGCCGGGCGCGACGGCTTTGACGTCACCGGAGGCGAGGCGCTTTACAACGACAACGACCTACTCGACCTCGCGACGGAGGAACGCGCCCGCGAGGGTGTTTTTCTCGCGTTTCAATACCCTGTGGAAATCCCCGGCGTGAACAGCGCGTACTTTTTGCGCTCAGCCGTAAACGCGATTCGCAAACATCGAGGGGAGGAGGAATTTGATGCGATGAATTTTCTCAAAGCCGTGAAAGTGAAGATGAAAGAGCTTGGCCTAGGCGAGGACTTTCTCAAGCGCCCGGTGAACGCCGGCTTCTCCGGCGGCGAAAAAAAGCGAAACGAGATTTTGCAGATGACGATGCTTGATCCGCGACTGGCCGTCCTCGACGAAACCGACTCCGGCCTCGACATCGACGCGCTGCGCATCGTCGCCGACGGCGTGAACCGGCTAAGGAGCGACGACAACGCGCAGGTCGTCATCACGCATTACCAGCGGCTACTCGACTACATCGTGCCGGACTTCGTGCACGTGCTGTACGACGGGTGCATCATAAAGTCCGGCGACAAATCTCTGGCGCTTGAACTTGAGGAAAAGGGCTACGACTGGCTAATCAAGGAAGCCGCATGAGCCAGGTTGCCACTACTAATCCCGCCTTTGAACCGGTGGAGGCATTTAACAAACTGGAGCAAAACGGCGCGGCGCTGATGCACCTACGCAAGGCCGGCTTGGCCCGGTTCTCCGAGTCGAATTACCCAACTTTGAGAGACGAGGATTGGCGCTTCACCAATGTCAAACCGATAGCCGAACTGCCGTTTCGTCCAACTATTGATCCGCTTGACCGAGAGCTTGGCCAAGAGCAACTTGGCAATCTTATATTCGGCCAACTGGGTACCGATCGACTGGTCTTTGTCGATGGCCATTTCAGCGCTGCATTGTCGCAAATCGACGACCAACCAAGCGGCGTGACGGTGACTCACTTGGCCAGCGGCTTGGCCGGCTTGGAGCGCGAACTTGGAGGGCTTTCCGGTGGCGATGACGATCCGTTTGTCGCACTTAACGATGCCTTTTTCACTGACGGCGCATTGATTCAAATCGGCGACGCCCAGCGCTTGGCCAAGCCGGTTCATTTGCTGTTCGTCACCACGGCGGGCGGCGACGGAGAAGCGACGCACATCCGCAACTGGATCGTCGCCGGGGCCAACTCGCAGGGCACGATCATCGAGTCACACCTCTCGCTTGGCCAAGCGGCGAGTGTGACCAACGTCGTCACCGAGTTGCGCATCGGCGACGGGGCGGACATTGAGCACATCAAGTTTCAGGATCAATCGAACAG
>DBNL01000181.1 GCA_002299785.1 Verrucomicrobia bacterium UBA673 | reverse complement strand
ATATAGGATGTTAAGGGGATAAGAATTTTATCTTCTTGGTGCCCCCGAACGTTCCTGATGCCACAACCAATCCGCTTTGGCTCCGGCACCCCTAGGGGACCAACTACGACTGAAGTTTATTGCACTCTTCATTTCGGAGTTCCATTTCTTGATTTCGGAATGGCCATCGGCAAACCCGTACCCGCAGGCGTTGTTGTGCATTGTGCCGGGTAAATCCACGTAACTCGGGCTGGTGGAATTCATGTTGGTAAAAAAGCAGCCGTCGTTCATGCTGTCAGGATGCTCATCCACCACCACCCATTTGTTGGAGGGATCAGTAATGTCACCCTCCTTGATGTAAATTTGATGTTTCCTCTCACCATACCAGAGCTTATTGTTACCATCTCCCATGTTTGAGTTCATCGAGAAGGTTCGGATTCGCTTGGACCATCCTTTCTTTGTCTGACTGGGGCTAACGAATTTGTCTGCTGGGCAGGAAACCAAGTTTTTACTGTTTCCCTGAAATGCTGCCAACTTGGCATAACGTGGATCGGTGACATGTAGCACGTTGGTGTTGTCAGGACGCAGTCCCCAGTCCAGCCAACCCATGATCCATTGGGCATATCTGGAGTTGGGACTGTTGCTTTGCGCCTCGCCTCCATGGGTGTTGTGCACCAAGTTACCGTCATAATCCCCGGAATAAGAGATCCAGGCCAGCATCAATTGCTTGCTATTGTTTAGGCAGGAGATGCCTGTTGCTTTGCTCTTAGCCTTGGCCAAGGCGGGCAGGAGCATCCCAGCTAGGATTGCGATGATCGCAATAACTACCAACAATTCAATCAGCGTAAATCCACTTTTTTTATTTTTTATCATAAAAAATTTTAACAAGAGAGTTTATGCTTTCACTGTAGTGTAAGCATAGCAAACTTATTTCAGGTGTATTTTTTCGGGCTCGATTTGTAAATAGAGCAGATCCAGCAGAGCAGACCGGACACAACCAACGACCAGATGAAGGGGTCAAATTCAAGCAACTTGAAGGCCTCAAATTTGCCCTTGATGACGTAGCCGGCAATATACAGTGACAAATGGCAGCCCAAACCACCCAACATCCCTGCGATGGCGCCCTTGGCGGTAATTTGTGGCCAGTAAAGGCCAAGCAGCATAGGCATCAGGAAACAACCCGCCAATCCACTGGAGGCAAATATGATCAGGCTTTGAAGGTATTGCGGCGGGTTTAGCACCGCTAACATAGCCAAAATACCCACTACCCCCGTGACGAGGTAGGAGAGCCGTTTCAGGCTTTTTTCGCTGGCGTCGGGGTTCACACGGTTTTGGTAAATATCCCGCACCACGGCGGACGAGACCATCAGCAGAAAGCTGTCCACGCTGGACATCACGGCGGCGAATGGTGCAGCGAGCAGCAACCCGGCCAGCCACGGCACGCCGGCATCGCCGGTGACCTTGGCGGCGAGTTCCGGCATGATGCGGTCCGAGTCCACCTCCATGCCGGGCAGCAGGATGCGAGCGCAGCAAAAGATCACCACTAAGAGCAGATAAATGACCGTGTAATAAACGGACACCGCGAGGATAGCGTTACGAAGGACATTGGTGCCCTTGAACGCCATCAGGCGAACCATATTGCTCGGCTGACCTGCGGAGCCGAATGCCCAGAAGAAAAAGAAGCTGATAGCAATCCAAATGTTAAGGAAGCCGTCTTCCCTCTCCGGATGCGGTCCGGGCGCACTGACGTAAACGCCCTTAAGTCCGTTGCCGTAGCCCTTGGTCTCGTTCGCCGTGAATGTGGTGGTAACAGTGAAGCCGAAATCTGTTGGTTCAATTCGGTCGACTTCAGCCGGGGTGGTGATCTTTAGCAGCTTGGCTTCGGTTTGGGTTTCGCCCTTGGCCAAGCTGGCTTGCTCGGCCAGCCGAGCGATACCGCCGTCAGGCAGGCGCAGCCAAGCGCCCTTGGGCAGTGTGATCATGTCGCTTTGGGCTTGGCCAAGCGTGACGATCCCGATGCCGGTCTTGGGCGGCGTCATCTCTTTTAATTGCTCTGTAGCCTTGGTCAGTCCTCCCACTTGGCCAAGCGTGAGGAATAGCAGAATGATCACCCCTGCGCCCATGACGATGCCCTGCATCACGTCGGTCCACACCACCGCGCGGAAGCCGCCGAACGCTGTGTATACGATTACCGAGAAAGCGAATACCAATAGGCACAGCACGTAGTCCGGTTCGGCACTGGCAATCCACGGCAGGCCGTCGATCGCCCCGCCGACGGCGTTGACGGCCGATTGATAAATGGCCACGTCCTGCAGCAGTGTGGTCATAATTTTGCTGCCGGCTTTGAACTGGGCGAGCAGATAGAAAAACATAAAAAAGAGCACCAGCAGCGTGGCTATCATCCCGACCGACTCGGAGCGGAAACGCGCCTTAATGAGGTCAGGAATCGTCACCGCGCCTGACTGGCGGGCCAGCCGGTTCACGCGCTTGCCGAGCAGCCCCATGCCGACGAGCGGCACCAGCATGTAGCTGGCGATCCACAGCGCCAGCACCCAGCCGTGTGTGTAAACCAGCGACGGGAAACCCATAAAACTTCCGCCGGACGAACTGGTCGCCGCGAAGGTCAGTGCGAACGCCCACAGACCAAGGCTGCGGCCGCCGAGAAAATATTCGCCGACAAACTCTTTTTTTCGTCGCACTCGGCTCGAAAGCCAGGCGAGGACAAACACGCCGAGCAGATAGATCGCAAAAGTGACGAGGGCCGAGTTGGCGGTGGTCTCGTTCACCGCGTTTCCTCCTCGTCCTCGTCATTTTTCAGGGCACGGAGGCAGAACCAAAACGTGAAGGCGTTCGCGGTCATCCACGGTGCCACAACGCCCCAAAACACCCAGTCAGGAAAGCCCAGAACAGTCGATACCGCTTCCGGCGTTAGGTTGTAGCCGTTGGCAGCGCTGTAGCCGATCACCCACAGCGCGCACCCCAGCCAAGCCAGCAGGATAAGCCACAACTCGAGCCGGCTTTGGCGCAAGCTCCGTGTCTCGGCTCTGGAGGATTCACTCATAGGTTTTCAGGATTCATCCGGGCAGCGCTTGGCCAAGCGGGGTTGGTGTGTTGCAATCGCTGCGGGGAGAGAGAGAACATTCAATATCTATTTGGTTGTGAGGCATGCCATTCAATCGATGAGTTAAAAAGTGAGCTTGCGGGCTCGGGCGGTGACTTGCCATTGGTCGGTTAGTTTTCCGCCTCGGATCACGTGCGACCGGTCGTACAGCGCGATGGTCGGGCAGATGTGCCTCGGGATGCCGTAGAGGCAGTCGCCGACATTGAATCTCCGTGCCTCCGCCGTGCGAAGCGTGAGATGCTCCTCGCTGTGTAAGACTGTTTCGACGTCGTTGAGGCCGATAAACTGCACGCGCGGATGTGGGTTCTCCGCCGCGACCGCCTTGTAGCCCAGGTCGAGTGTGATGCAGTCGATGCTCGGTTTGCTGATGACGCGTGTGAGGAGCACGGCGGCATTTTCGTATTTGAGATCGGGGAATGCTTCACGATAGCCGAAGTCCCACAGCAATGTTGTGCCGGGGCTGCACTCGTGGTCGGTGTGTTGCGCGTGAAACGGAAAAGTCGGCGTGCCACCGCCGACCACGCCCGGCACCGGCAGTCCATCGGCCTCTAGGCCGGTCCGGAACGTGCGCACCTCTTTCATAATCTTTTGCCACTTGGCCAGGCGCTTGGCCGGTTCTCCCTCGTGCAGGTGTCCGTCGTAAAGATGCAGCCCGGCTGGATCGACACCGGGCAACTGGCCAATGAGTTTGTACAGCGTCGCCGCCGCTTGGCCGGGCGCGATGCCGGTGCGGCCCATGCCGACATCGAGGTCGAGCCAGATGGGAAGGGTGACGCCGGCGGCTTGGGCGGCTTGGGCCAAATTGCCGACCGCCTCGGCGTCGTCGGCGATGGTTGAGAAACGGACGTCGCGAAACCAGCCGCCCAGGCCAAGCAGCCGGTCGATATTGGGGCCGACAGGCTGGTTGGCCAGCAGCACGTCTTTTGCGCCTGCTTGAGCAAGCATCTCCGCCTCGGCTATGGTGGCGCACTTGAACTTGCTGATGCCGGCCTTGAGTTGCAGCAGCACGACCTCAGCCATCTTGTGCGTCTTGATGTGGGGCCGCAGCCGATCCACTTGGCCAAGCGCGGTGATCATGCGGCGGATGTTTTCGCCGATGCGCTCAGGGTAAATGAGAATGGCGGGCGAGGGTATTTCGTCCGGGTCGGCGAGCGTGTGCCAGTCGTCCGCCATGCGGATTTAGTCGATCTCGAAGATGGCCTCGATCTCGGTGGAGATGTTGCCGGGCAATGATCCCATGCCGACCGCGCTGCGTGCGCCGACGCCGTTTTCCTCTCCCCAAACCTGAGCGAACAATTCGCTGCAGCCGTTGATGACCTTCGGGTGGTCGGGGAAGTCGGGAGTGCAGTTGACCATGCCGAGCACCTTGATGACGCGATGGACGCGGTCGAGGCTGCCGAGATTGGCCCGGAGCGTGGCGAGCATCGTGAGGCCGACCTGCCGGGCGGACTGGTACCCGGAGTCGAGGTCGAGATCGTCGCCGACACGGCCAGTCATCAATGTGCCGTCGGACTGCACCGGGCCGTGGCCGGAGAGGTAGGCGAGATTGCTGGTGATGACGATCGGCTTGTAAACGCCCATCGGCGCCGGGGCGGGCGGGAGTTCAAGCCCGAGTTCCAATATTCTTGCGTCTGCGCTCATGATTCTTAAGAGGTGGAGGTAAGCTTCGGGGAAGGCTCACTAGCGGGCAAGTTTTTTCAACTGCAAGTGGACGCGGACGGGCGCGAAAAGAGACACAGATTCCGCGGATTTGTAGAAACTGAAACTAAACATGGATGAACAGGATTTTTTTTGCGAGATGAAATCCCACAAGGAATTGGCGTCCATTACGGTTTGTAAAACCCTCTGTTTTTTATCCGCAGATTTTGAAGGTGCACGCAGATTGTTTTTTTGCCGGTGTCGCTCCTTGGTAGCTTCGGCTTGGCCGGATGTTGCGGACGGCTGGGGACAGCCATTCCAGGCAATGCATGAGGATTAGGCCTTCTTTTCGGCGCTGAGTTTTTTGAGCTGGTCGCGCAGCTTGGCAGCGCTCTCGTAATCTTCCTGATCGATTGCAGTTTCCAGTTTATGCTCGATTTTCTCGCGCTTGGTCATAGGCAATTTATCGGCGGCCTCTTTCTCGACATCCTTGAGCCATTCGCCAAGGGAGTGAACCTCCATGCTGCTATCAAGCAGTTCCTCGCGGCCCATCTCGGTGTAGAACAGGTTCAGTTCCTCAATCGCAGCGATGATTTCAGCGATGGCTGCCTTGTAGTTTCCATCGGCGAGAAGTTCTGTTCCGACGGCGCGAACCTGCATCATGATCGTCTGGGGGCGGAACTGCTGGAAGCTTTGGCCGATATCATCCTGCGCCGCAAAGTCCTGCACGAAGTCGAGCAACTCAAGGATGTGCTCTGTGTCGCGCTCGACGGCTTCGAAGTCCTCAAGCTCGAAGTTGCAAATGCTACGGTGATGATACTGTATGGCCTCCTGCTGGAGCTTGGCGCACTCGTCGGGGTTGATGCTGAAGTTGTTGTCCTCGCCGCCGTGTTTTTTGCGAAACTCCTCAAGGCGGTTCACAAAGTGGTCAAGTAGGGTGGGGTGTCCGAACGGCCGCTTGCCGTCGGGGCGACACTGCGCGTTCATCTGGAGCAAACCGAGGTCGATTCGCAACTGCAGCTTGTCCGCACCATCCTCGCCCTTGACTCGGCGTGCGTCAACGCGGCCAAGGCGGTAGTCCCAGTTCTGGAGGACTTTAGTGATGTCGTCAATCATCTGGGCCTTAATTTACCTGAAACCGCCCGAAAGTCAATGCCAGTGGATCACTTGGCTCGAACCGATACAGCCAGCGAGCCGCGCTCTGTGGCGATCACCGTGCCGGGCTGGATGCCGTTTTTGGCGAACCAGCCCTGGTTGACCTCGAGCGCGTACTGTACACGGGTCGAGCGCGACTCGACCGGCTGGGTGTTGAGGGGGTGCAGGTCGTAAATCTCAATCACGCGGCTGGCACGATCGATATAGGCGATCGATAGCGGTACGGTGGTGTTTTTCATCCAAAAACCGGTCTGATGCGGTCGTGGGAAAACGAAGAGCATGCCCTCGTTCTTCGGCATCGTCGTCCGGTGCATCATGCCGGCCTGACGCTCGAGGTTTTCGTCGGCGACTTCGACGGTCAACTCGGCAGCGCCGAGGTAGAGCTTGATCGTCTCGAGCCGGGGCTGCGCTGCGCCTGTCACTGGTTTGGCGGACGAAGCGGATATTGGGGCAATCGGAGGCAAGGCGGGTTTTTCCTCCTCGCAACTGGCGGCCAAGAGCAGGGCGGCGAGCCCAAGCAATTGGCCAAGTTTGTTTGTGAGTTTCATTCTTTGGGAGTCAATTGCAGCCGGTAATATGAAGCCGGTTGGTTGAGTTGAGCGGCGGGAATGGGTAACTCCATTTCGGCAGCGGCCTCACCTTCGATTTTTTGAGCCAGGCCAACCGCCTCGTAGGGGCCGGCTGCCTTCTCGGCAGTGATGACCTGATAAGACGCACCCGGGACGGCGTGCCAGTGGAGACGGATGCCGGCGTCGGTTGTTTCAACTCGAAGCACGATATAGGAGTCGCCGTCGAGCGGGTCGGTGCCGGCGGCGAGTTCCTCGGCAGTGCTGACGCCGTCGCCGTCGGGGTCGAGCTCCAACGCCGCGTCGCCGTCGTGCTGGAGCGGGTCGAGGCCGCGGGCGACTTCCCAGCCGTCCGGCAACAAATCGCCGTCGGTGTCGCGCTTGTCCGGATCGGTGCCGAGTTCCATTTCACGGGCGGTGAGCAGTCCGTCGTTATCGGGATCGGGGTTGATGGCTAGACGCACTTTCAGCCCCTCGAGTTGGTAAAAAGAATTTTGATTTAGGGTCAGGTTTTCACCTAAATATGTCGAATCGAGTTGGCGATACTGGAACTGTGGCTGGGTATTAATACCGCCGGTGCCGACGACCGCTCCAATTGTGATTTTGTCGTCCGGCTGCAGATTACCAAGGGCAGTGTAAGGGATGGCCAACTCGATGAAGTTGGCATCGCTTTCATAGAAGTTGGCGTCGGTCCACTCTTTTGGAGGAGACACCTGCGGCGAACGGTTGAACTGTTGGAAATGGGCGCCAGCCACGTTGCTGAACGTTTTGTCGAGATGAAACACGCCTTGACCAAGCGGAAAGGATACCGCGGCAATGTCCTCCTGGTTTTCACCAGTGCGAACATTGATGGTGAATCCTGGACGACCAAAGTGGCGAGTTTGGTTATCGGCCCGCTCATCGCCGAGGATTGCCGCAACACTTGGTTTGAAGTTGGTGAAGGTTAGATTTTCAAGGAAGTCGAGCCCGTCTCCGCCCTCGCCGCTGAATTCCACCTTGCCGTTGCCGAGCCCCGCTAGGTTGGCGACGCCGTCCTGCCCGGGTGATTCGATGAACAGGAATATGTTTTGGCTGGGCCCAATCATCGCCTGCTCGAAGCCAATGTACAGATGGGTACTGTCATTGTTGACGCGCACCTGGCCTAGGTTAGCTCTTTCTCCACTGACGGTGGGGATCGGTTTGCCAATCAGGTCGAACGCCTGCCCCTGAATATTTTTGCCGCCATTTTTGATTTGGGATGATTCGATCAGTGGTGAATGCCAAGCCGAGTCCCACCAGTCGCGTTTGGGTATTTTTTTGTTTATCACAAGCCAATCCAATACCTTGCCGTCAGGGTCTAGGCCATCAAGTTTGAGTTGGTCACCGTTGATATTGATACGCGCTACGAAGTTCTTTGAGCCTCCCCAAAACTGTGAAGTTCCAGGAGAGAATCTGTGAAAGGGATATGAGCTAGAACTCGAACCGCAGACGACCGAGATGCAGCCGGCTACCGGGTTGAATTTCTCGAACGAGTGGGAGTGTCCTGCGAGCATCAGGTCCACCCCGTACTTGGCGACGATGGGGTAGATGGTGTTTCCGAAATCAACAGTGTCAGGCAGCGAGTTGCCATCGTAATCACTCCATCCGTGACCTGCCGAGGATGCAACAGGAAAGTGTCCAAGGATTAATTTCCAGGGTTTTGAGGTGGTTGCCAGGTCGTTGGTCAGCCAGTGGAGCTGATTGGTATCCTTGGAAAAGTTGTGGTGCGCATACCACGGGTTGTAGAGCACCGAGACGTGTGCGTCGCCGACATCGAACGAGTAGAAATGTTCCGTGCCGGAAAAAGGGTAATCCAAGTTTGAAGTTTTCAAGCCGAGGGTGGGTAGATTGTTTGTTGGCAGATGAAACGCATTCAGATAGGCCTCGTCACCATGGTAGAGTTCATGATTCCCTATAGTAGTAAAGTAGGGGACCGATTTCATGTGATTCTTAAAGGCGCTGAAATGGCGAAAATCATTATAATAGTTTGGAGGGCCAGATTTAAAATTATAAACGACGTCACCTGCGTGCAGGATGGCGTCCGGTTGATTATCACGGATCACCTTGGCGAACTTGTGTTGAAGAAGGTTTCCACTGCCAGAGTCACCAAGCAGCATCAACTGGACGGGGCCTCTGGACTTTAGGGTCTTGAACGAAGAGGTTTTCGAGAAACGCGAGATTTCCCCAGCAACCCCACCGACCCGGTAGTGGTAGGTTGTATTAGGCTCGAGATCGATGAGTTGCAGCACATGGTCGGTCGTTAGTATTTCGCTCTCGATCCGCTTGCCAAGTGATGTCGTAAGCCCATACTCGATAACGGAGGTTGTAGGCTTGAGGGTTTGCCATGCAATCTTGGTATCAGTCGTTGTGGTGCTTTCGATAATCGGACCACGTACGACATTAGCCAATAATTCAACGTGAAACGCAAAACCATTGCTGTTTATTGAGTCGTCATGTGCCTGGACGGCAAGAATATTTTCTCCTTTTACAAGAAGCTGCTTGTACGGTTCGAGATCAATTAACTCTGGATTCCCTCGGTAGTGAGCGCTTGCTAAAGCGTTGAATGGTACCGGTTGACCGAGTTCACCAGCAATCCCACGCCGAGCTATCTCGGTGCCGTTCAGGTAGGCGACGAAACCATCGCGGTAATCGACCCGAATCACTAGCGACTTTATCCATTGCTCATCCTGTAGTGTGAATTTCTTACGAAGGAAAAGTGAGTGGTAATTTCCTATCATTCCCCAAAGTGCCGTGGGAGCATCGTATCTACCATAGCCAATGCTGAAGCCGGAGCGGCCCTCTTTCCAGTGGGCGTCGTCGAAAGCCAGTTCCCGCCAGGCAGTGGTAGGGGTGGAGGCCTCAGCTTTGCCCTCAAGATACTTCCAGTTGGAATAATCGGAGACAAGGCTCTCGCCCTTGGCCGAGACGGCCAAAACGAGCAACCCGCACAGTGTCAATTGCTTGAATAGCACGGGGCGGAGTGTAGGACCCGCTTTGCGGGGGTCAATGTTGCGTTTTGCCCAAGGGCAGGGCATAACCGCGCCTCCT
Source organism: Verrucomicrobia bacterium UBA673 (assembly GCA_002299785.1). GTDB lineage: Bacteria > Verrucomicrobiota > Verrucomicrobiia > Limisphaerales > UBA1096 > UBA1096. Next base: position 13,790 of record DBNL01000181.1, on the reverse strand, counting down.
TTAGGCAAGTGATGCCGGCGGATCGGTCTCCGAATTGCAAAAACACGATTAAATTGCTTTACAACGCTGTTTTTGCTGGTAAGTTCCCCCGCCTTTTCGAGGAGAAAAGAGAGGCAAAAGAGACTGAAAGGAATGGAAGAGAAGGCCAACACAATAGAAGGATATCGCCTTCATGAGACGGACACTGGTTCTGCGGATGTCCAGATTGCGCTGTTGACGCAGCGGATCAACCACCTGACCGAGCACCTGAAGAGCAACAAGAAAGATCACGCCTCACGGCGCGGCCTGCTCATGATGGTGGGTCGACGTCGTCGCCTGCTGGACTATGTCCACCGCCACGATGCGAACCGTTATCGATCACTGACCCAGCGCCTCAAGCTGAGGCACTAGAGTCGCGCGGGTCAATTCGACCCTTCTTTTCAAAGAGATTTTTGGCAACGCCATGCCGGTGGGAAATATCCATCCGGCGGATTGGAAATAGCGGCCCGATCCCCCTGTTGCCCGAGACTGAGCCGCGTGAATCGTCGTGTTCGTTGGTTCTGAGCATTTCATTCAGCCACCCGGCCATCGGGAGTTTGAGTGAAGTTCTCTGTGCTGGCGACCGTGACAATAAGGAAAGATAAACATGTCACATAAAGTAACCGCCAAAGTTGGCGGGGGAGAGATTCATATTGAATCCGGCAAAATAGCCAAACAAGCGGACGGCTCAGTAACCGTCCAACTCGGAGAGACCATCGTCCTAGTCGCAGCCTGCGGTTCATCCAAGCCCCGTCCGGGTCTGGACTTTTTCCCGCTCACGGTCGATTACCGTGAAAAGGCAGCCGCGGCCGGTCGTTTTCCTGGCGGGTTCTTCAAGCGTGAAGGCCGCCCTTCGGAGAAGGAAATTCTCACCTGCCGCGTCACGGATCGCCCGATCCGGCCGTTGTTCCCCAAGGGGTATTTCAACGAGGTGCAGGTCCAGACCCTGCTACTTAGCGCAGACGGGCAGAACGACTCGGACATCCTGTCGATGAACGGAGCCTCGGCTGCTTTAATGATCAGCGATCTGCCGTTTGCCGGGCCGATTGGTGCGGTTCGCGTCGGACGCATCGATGGCGCGTTCGTAGCCAACCCGACCCACGATCAGATGGAGTCGAGCGACCTCGACCTGGTTTACGTCGGCAACGAGTCGAACATGGTCATGTTCGAGGGCGCAGCCGATGAAATCGCGGAAGCCGATTTTCTCAAGGCGCTGGAGTTCGGCCAGGAGTCGGTAGCGCCGCTTATCGCGGCACAAAAGGAGCTTTGCGCCGCAGTTGGCAAGGCCAAGCGCGAGTTCATCCCGCGAGTGGTCGCGCCGGATGTTATGGCGGAGGCGGAGTCGATCATTTCAGATCGTATTACCGACGCGCTGCTCATTCAGGCCAAGCTCGAGCGCGAGGCCGCGTGCAACGCGCTCAAGGATGAGATGGCGGAGAAGCTCACCGAGAAATTTGGCGAGGAAGCCATCACCGGCTTCATAGTCGGCGAGGCGTTTTACAGCATCCAAAAAGCCGCGGTTCGAAAGCTCGTGCTAGACGAAGGCAAGCGGCTTGATGGCCGCGGCTACGACGACATGCGCCAACTCACCAGCGAGGCCGGCATGATCCCCCGCACACACGGCTCCGGCCTCTTCTCCCGGGGCGAAACTCAGGGCCTGTCGCTTGTCACGCTCGGCACGACCGATGACACGCAGTCCTACGACGCCTACACCGGCGGTCCGAGTGAAAAGCGGTTCATGCTGCACTATAACTTCCCGAATTTCTCAGTCGGCGAAACTGGTCGAATCATGGGCCCGGGTCGCCGCGAGATTGGTCACGGCGCATTGGCCGAGCGATCCATCGCCCCCGTCATTCCGAACATCGAGGACTTCCCGTACGCGGTGCGCATCACAGCGGAGATCATGGAGTCCAACGGCTCCACGTCGATGGCCGCTGTCTGCAGCGGCACGTTGGCGCTGCTCGACGCGGGTGTCCCGCTGAAGCGCTCCGTGGCTGGAATCAGCATCGGCCTCTGTACGCGTATCAACGACAACAAGGAGATCGAGGATTACAAACTGCTCACTGACATCATCGGGTGGGAGGATGCGTTCTGCGACATGGACTGCAAAATCGCTGGAACCGACCAGGGAATCACCGGATTCCAACTTGACCTCAAGTTGCAAGGCATCCCTCAGTCAATCATGGAGGAGGCTATCGTCAAGGCCAAGACGGCCCGCACCGCGATTCTCTCCAATATGAACGGTTGCTTATCCAAGGAGCGTGAAGAGATGAGCCCGTACGCGCCGCGCATCGTCACCATCCAGGTTGACCCGTCTAAGATTGGCGAGTTGATTGGCCCGGGCGGTAAGAACATCAAGCGCATCGTCGAGGAGTCCGGTTGCGAGATCAACATCGAGGACGACGGCCGCGTGTTGGTTTACTCCATGTCAGCCGAGGGGCTACAGGTGGCCAAGGAGTGCATCGACGGCATTACCGCCGAGGTCGAGGTTGGTAAGCTTTACCGGGGCAAGGTTGTTTCCATCAAGGACTTCGGCTGTTTCGTCGAGGTATTGCCTGGGAAGGACGGCCTGGTACACATCAGCGAGTTAGCCAACTTCCGAGTCAAGAAGACCGAGGACATCGTCAAGGACGGCGACGAAATCTGGGTCAAGTGCATCGGCGTGGACGACAAGGGCCGCATCAAGCTGTCGCGCAAAGCCGCGATGGAGGACCGCAAGGCTGAGTTCAGCGACGATGAGGACGCCGACAAGCCGGCGAGCGACGACTCCGAGGAATAAAAGCCGACAGTCGATAAAAGCATTTCAGGCGGGCCAAGCGGCTCGCCTTTTTTGTGCCCATGGCCAGGCGCCTGGCTGCCAAAAGGAAACCTTGTCCACCGCTTGGCCAACGGTTACGCTGAGCCTCGTTCCGCGAGGTAGGCTCCAAAAAGCGCTTGGTCAAGCGGCCCGAAACAACCCAAACGAACTCCCAAATGAATTCATCCATTCGCATTAAATTGTCTATAATGATGTTCCTCCAGTTCTTCGTCTGGGGGGCATGGTATGTCACTGCGCCAAACTATCTCGGCACGATTGGCTTTCAGCCAGCTGATATCGGCAACACCTATTCTGTTGGCCCGATCGCGGGAATGATCACGCCGCTGTTTGTCGGCTTGGTTGCGGATCGCTTTTTCTCCGCTCAAAAAGTGTTGGGTATCCTGCATCTGCTTGGCGCCCTGATTATGTTTGGGGCGATTGGGTTCATGCAGCAGGAATCCCCGTCCCCGAGCGTCTTGAATTGGGGCTTTTTCTTCGGCTACATGCTAACATATTTCCCAACTCTCGCGCTTACCAACACGATCGCCATGAAAAACATGAGCAACCCACAAAAAGAGTTTCCCGGGATTCGCGTCTTGGGAACCATCGGCTGGATTGCTGCCGGCTTTGCGCTGACCTTCGGTGGCTTCGAGACGAATGTGAACATGTTTTATCTCACAGCCGGAGCCGCTGCCCTGCTGGGCCTGTTTAGTTTTACCCTGCCAGACACTCCCCCGGTGAAAGGCGAGAAGGTCACCATCGGTCAGTTGCTCGGGCTGGATGCTCTGTCGCTTTTGAAGGATCGTTCGTATCTGGTATTTATTGTTTCATCGATGCTTATCTGCATCCCGTTGGCGTTCTACTACCAAATCGCCAGCCGTGTCGTGGAGCATGTTGACTTGCCCATTGGCACCACAATGTCTTACGGCCAGATCTCCGAAATATTTTTTATGATTGTGATGCCGTTTTTCTTTGCCCGGCTTGGTGTGAAATGGATGTTGGCCATCGGGATGCTGGCGTGGGTGACTCGGTACGGTTTGTTTGCCATTGGCGCGCCGGATGAGCTTCGCTGGATGATTATCATCGGCATTGTGTTGCACGGTATTTGTTACGATTTCTTCTTTGTGACAGGGCAGATTTACACCGACCAAAAAGCGGCCAAGCCAGTTCGCGCGCAGGCTCAGGGCCTGCTGGTGATGCTGACGCTTGGCTTGGGGATGATGATCGGTGCGCAGGCAGCTGGTAAAATCGAAGGTCAGCACACTCCGCAGGCGGCAAAGGATCTCAACGCGAAAGTCGTGGCCAAGACCAACGAAATTAAAAAACTGAGTGACGGCATTGAGGGAGAACCCTCTGAAGAAGTTAATGCTCAATTGGCTGCCTTGAACGAGGAAAAAGGGAAACTTCGCCAGGAGGAACTAGCTGCGTTGGAATGGAAGGCACTGTGGAGTAAGCCGGCGATATTCGCCGCCGTAGTCATGGTGGTTTTCGTTTTCCTTTTCAGTGACAAGCGTAAAAAAGAAAATAATCAAGACAATGAACAATCAAATTAATCGACGTGAGTTTTTGAGGAATGCCTCGCTGGCCGTGGGCGCGCTGGGCGCGGCGGGGGCGACTGGTTGCCAAAGCTTGGGCGGGGGCGGCAAGCCGCTCTACGACATTTCGCTGGCGCAGTGGTCGCTGCACAAGACGTTGTTTGCCAAGAAACTCGACGCGCTCGATTTTGCCAAGGCCACCCGCGAGGAGTTCGGCATTGAAGCTGTCGAGTACGTGAACCAGTTCTTCAAGGACAAGGCCAACGACGAGGCATACCTTGGCCAGTTGAATGCGCGAGCCGCTGATCATGGGGTGAAGAATCTGTTGATCATGGTTGATGGTGAAGGATCGCTTGGTCACGGCGACACTGCCGAACGTAACAAGGCGGTTCAGAACCATCACAAATGGGCCGATGCGGCCCGATTCCTCGGTTGCCACTCCATTCGGGTGAACGCTGCCACAACCGGCAACGGTAGTTTTGAGGAGAAGCAGAAGCTTGCCGCTGACGGGCTACGCAGTTTGTCCGAGTATGGGGCCAAGCGTGACCTCAATGTGATAGTGGAAAATCATGGAGGCCTGTCTTCCAACGGTGCCTGGCTGGCCGGCGTGATGGAGATCGTTGATTTGCCCAATTGTGGCACATTGCCGGACTTTGGAAATTTCAACACCGGTGGTGGGAAGATGTACGACCGTTACACGGGCGTGACCGAGTTGATGCCGTTCGCCAAGGCGGTGAGTGCGAAGTCGCACGACTTTGATGGGGAAGGTAACGAGACGCACACCGACTACCGCCGAATGATGAAGATCGTTCTCCGTGCTGGTTACCGGGGCTACGTCGGAATCGAGTACGAGGGTGGTAAACTCAGCGAAGCCGAAGGTGTCCTTGCCACTAAAAAGCTGCTGGAAACTGTTCGCGACGAACTGTCCTGAACTGATCCTGAATCAATTCAATAGAAGGGAGCCAAGAGGCTCCATTTTCTTTAATTCATTGTCGATTGTGGTGCGGTGTGTTGTCGAGGTTCCAGCGCTTGGCTGTAGCGTCTTTGCGGGCCTGATCTCTAACGAGTTGAGCTGCGAGGTCGATGCGTTTCTCGGCGGTGACGTGGCCGTCGACGAACAAAATTTCGGCCCGATCGCTATGTAGCGGCAATGGCCATTGGCGTTCCTCGTACATTCCGATAAAGCCGCTCCAGTTTCGGTCGCCCTTTCGATTGAGATCCCAGTTGCTGTCACCAAGCGCTATCATATCGCTGGGAACCTTGACTTGGTTGGGTTTGGTTTCACCCCAGTTGGGATGCCCCTTGTAGACTCCCATGCCCTGGTTTGGGATCATACCAGCCCAGGCACCCCAGACGTTGTAGCCGTAACTCATAAAACTGCTGCCGCCAGGGATGAGACGCTCCTCGCCCTTTAGATAGCCATCCTCGGCTGGTTGGTTGCCCCTGAATTTCACTTTCCACTGGGCCTTATCGGGGGCCGATGGGCATTTGAAAAGCTCGGTGCTTCTGCTGCTGTTCCCACCAAGGTATTGGCGGATTTGCGACGGCCAAATCCACGTGGAACCACGGTTGCCGTTGATGCCGACTGGGTAGTGCCCGAAGTCATCCGAGAACGCGATAAGGCCGATGCCCATCTGCCGCAAATTACTCGAACATTTGGCGCCGGTGGCCTTGCTTTTGGCCTTGGCCAATGCGGGCAGTAACATGCCGGCAAGGATCGCGATGATGGCGATCACCACCAGCAATTCGATGAGTGTGAAGCCAAGCCGGTTCTGCCGCAGTTTTTGCATAGGGTGGAACAGGGGCAGGCTGTTCCGATTGGCCAAGTGGCGCAAGTCTTTTGGCTACTTCTCGATGATGAGATTGTCGCGGAGTTTGCCGTCTGTATCGTAGGAGCGGTACACGAGGCGGTTACCGCTGATCTGGATGTCGAGCACTTGGAAGGTGGAGACGTTGGTCATGCCGAACTCGATATACTCGCGCGGGTCCTGCTCGTAAAATTTGGTGCCGGAGACGGAGACGATGTACACGGTGCCCTCGGCGGTGGTTTCAACCTTTTTTTGATCCTTCATCGGGTAAGTGCGCAGGTAGGCGTGGTCGTGTCCCTGCAGCGCCATGTCGAGGTGGTATTTGTCGAACAGTGGTGTCCAGTGGTCACGAATACTGGGATTGTCGCGATCCGGGGAGGAGGAATAGGCGGGGTGATGGTAGACGGCGAATTTCCAGGTGGCCTTGCTGTTTTTTAGCACGTTCTCGAGCCAGGCGGATTGGCTTTCTGGGGTCAGGTTGCTGTCTAGCACGAAGAACTCAGCATTGCTGTATTTGTAGGTGTATGCTCGTTCCGGTTCAACTTTTTCCGGGCCGTTTTTCGGGAGGTCAAACATCTGGAGGTACATGCCGGGGTGGCCACCCTGGTTTTCGTGGTTTCCGATGGCGGGGACGACCGGGCGCCGGTCGAAAATTCCGCGCGCATTGTGGAACAGGCTGTCCCAGTCGTCGCGTTCGTTTCCACGATCGACGAGATCGCCAGCCATGATGTAAAATGCCGCGTCTGGGCGACGGCGGAATGCGCGTTGAACAAGGCTGCCCCAGCGTTCGAGCCCGTTCTGCGCGTCGCCCATGTATACGAATGAGAACGGCTCCGTGCGTCCCGGTGCGGTGGTGAACTCTGACATCTCCGACCAGCCATCGTCCGAGCCGTCGCCGACGGAGTACAAGTAGCTCGTATCCGGTTCAAGGCCTGTGATTGTGGCCGTGTGCCGGTTTATAACCGGGTCGTTCAGCAGGTTGGCGTTCTCCATTCTGAACGTCGTGGCATTGGTCTGCTTTGGCTGGGCCGGTTGGAACCGATTGTAGGCTGATTTTTTTACCCACTGCACCTGGCCCTTGGTGATGCTTGGTCCGGTGCGCCACTGGATTGTTTGGGTGGTCTGCGGGTCGCCGCTCCATGTCAGCATGACTTGATCCGGCTTGGCATGGGCTGGGTGTTTTGTGCTGTGGTACAAATTGATGAGTTTGGCATCGTCGCGGCTTTCGTATTGGGTGCGGATCACGGTCAGTCCGGAGAGTATGCCGGGTAGCACAGGCAGTTCGGGCATCGCTTCGGGACGGTCGACGTACGGCTGGAGTCCGTCCTTGAGTGCGCCCACACGGAGTTGGCCTGGGTAAAGTTCGGTGACTTCCAGTTTCGTTTCTTTCGTGAGCGGCATTAAAGCCACGATATAATGGGAATTTCCGCCGGTGAGCGAGTTGACGCCAAGACCGATCCTGCCAGGCTCGAAGTCTTTCATCCAAAAATCCACCTCTGTGCCTTGTATGGTGATTTTGAAGCCCATTGGCTTGAAGTCGCGTTTCTTCAGCCAGAACGGTTTGTCTCCCATGGCCGCGTCGCGGATGATGATCACTTTCACGGGTACGTTGACACGGAACGTGACGTGTTCCATCGCCAGCGTGTTGAGCTCCTTTTCAGTCAGCAGCGACTTGGCCGTGGCGGCGTTCATCGCGATCAACTCAGTTTGAGGGATGGTTTTGCGGAAGCGATCGGCGATGCCTGCCACCGTGTCGTGCACCGACGGATGGGGGCCGACATGCGCCTGGGCAAGTACGGCAGTGAACAAAAGAGCCGCCAGAGCCGTGTGCGTACGATGTTTTAGAGTGTAATGAACCATGTGATTTACGAGCCGACACAAAAGTGGAAAGGTCGTCGTGCCGGTCCGCGGGCGGGTAAATTATGGCACTTGGCCAAGCGATGCACGTCCAAACAGATGAGCGCTTGGTCGGGCGGCATCAAAAGGGGATTGCATCACTTTCTAACGCATGCAACATCCGCCGTGAACCGTTGGCAATGCATGAACCTTGCGGCCACCGAAAACAGGGAACCATGCTGAGCATCTACGGGAATTCCTCCGGCCGATTTTGTGACGGCGCCAGTCGCCGAAATTTTCTCAAGATTGGCGGCTTGGGCATGGGCAGCCTGGCGTTGCCGGAGCTGCTACGGGCCTCCGTATCCTCGGACGGTGGCAAGCGCGAGAAATCCATTATCATGACCAACCGATTGACATTGCGCGGTTAACCACTGACATTACCCAGCTTTTGGAGATGCAAATCAAGGTGAATCAATTTTTGTTAATCGGAGCCGCGCTGGTTTCGCTGGGGGGCTTGGCTAAGGCCGAGGTGTCGTTCAAGAAACAGGTACAACCGGTACTCGCGTCGGCTTGCCTGAGTTGTCACGGCGAGAAAAACGACAAAGGCGAACTACGGCTCCACACTCAGGAAGGACTGCTGGAGGGCGGCGAGTACGGCAAGGTCGTCGTGCCCGGCAAGCCGGAGAAAAGCTCGATTTACACCTCTACTGTCCTACCGCCGGACGACGATGATATCATGCCGCCCAAGGGCGAGCCACTGACCATCGATCAGGCCAACGTGATCAAGGAATGGATTGCCGCCGGGGCCAAGTGGCCGGAAGGGCTGGTCATCCAGCAGGTGCGTCGGATCGATTTTGCCAAGGATATCAAACCGATTTTGGAGTCGTCCTGCGTGAGTTGCCACCGCGAAGGGCACGACAAGGGCGACTTGCGGCTCGACGAGCGAGAGTACGCCTTCGAGGCCGGTGAATACGGCACGGCGGTTGTGCCATTCGACCTGGAGAAAAGCACACTTTACCAGAGTGTGACGCTGCCTGCCAACCATGACGACCTGATGCCGCCATCCAACAAGGGCGGCCCGCTGCCGCAGGAGCAGCTCGACCTATTACGCGACTGGATCGTGCAGGGCGCCGCCTGGCCCGAGGGCCTGAAACTCGAACAGACTCGCCGCGACACCGGCAAACAACCCGTCGCTGGCGAAAGCCTCGCCGCCGCGCCCAAGGTTGTCATCGACATACGCACGAAGGCGGTCGAGAAGCTCATCCGTCAACTCGAGCCAACCATGAAGCCGTACGAGGAGGAGATTCCCGGGACCGGCGTCAAGTTTGATATGGTGCCCATTCCGAGTGGCGAATTCGTGATGGGCAGTCCCGCCGATGAACCCGGTCGTGAGGCTACCGAGGGGCCGACGCACACGGTTAAGATTGCGCCGTTCTGGATGGGCAAGACCGAGACCACGTGGAATACCTACACGCTGTTCATCTACGAGGAGGAGGAACGAATGGTGATGAAGATTCGCGGCTATAAGCCGGAACTCAACGCCGTCTCCGATGCCGTCGCTCGGCCAACTACGCCTTACGTCGAGATGAGCTTTGGGATGGGTACCGACGATTTTCCGGCGATAAGCATGACCCAGTACGCAGCCAACACCTACTGCAAATGGCTTACCGCCAAGACCGGCCACTACTACCGCCTGCCGACCGAGGCCGAATGGGAGTACGCCTGCCGCGCCGGCACCACCACGATGTACAGTTTCGGTGACGATCTATCATTGCTCGGCGAGCACGCCTGGCACGAGGGGAATAGCGATTTCAAGTACCAAAAAGTCGGCACGAAAAAACCCAACCCGTGGGGCCTGCATGACATGCACGGCAACGTGTCCGAGTGGACACTCGATCAGTTTGTCCCGGAAATTTACGCAACATTCAAGGAGGCCGTCTCCAACCCGTTCGAATACGGCAAGTCGCTCTACCCGCGCGTTGCCCGCGGTGGCTCGTGGATGGACAAGCCGCAGGTGTTACGCAGCGCCAGCCGTATCGCGTCCTCGGCTGACTGGAAGTTCCAGGATCCGCAGTTGCCCAAGAGTATCTGGTACCACACCGACGCCCAATTCCTCGGGTTTCGCGTGATTCGGCCGCTGATCGTCCCCTCGGCTGAGGATATGCATAAGTATTGGACAACCGAGGGTGAGCCGGATTAAACTTATCTCCTTTCCAATTTTGAACAAAAGCAGCCTAATGAAAAACAAAAAGAATACTCAAAAAAACGACTCACGGCTGGATCGCCGTGGTTTCCTCAAGTCCAGTTCAGCGATCGCCGGTAGTGCGGTGGCGTTGGGCAGCCTGTCCATCGAGCGCGGGGCGCTCGCCCAGTCCAGTGACACGATCAAGGTGGCGCTGGTCGGCTGCGGTGGCCGCGGCTCCGGAGCGGCCAACCAGGCACTCAGCACCGCGGGCGACGTCAAGCTCGTCGCTATGGCCGATGCCTTCAAGGATCGTATGGACGGCAGCCTCAAGGGATTGCAAAAAAATCACGGTCTGAAAGCGGACGTGAAAGAGGAGAATAAATTCATCGGTTTCGATGCCTATAAAAAAGCCATCAGCATGGCCGACATGGTGATACTGGCAACGCCTCCGGGCTTTCGGCCGATCCACTTTGCCGAGGCAATCAAGCAGGGCAAGAACGTCTTCATGGAGAAGCCGGTGGCTGTCGACGGCAAGGGTGTCCGCCAAGTGTTGGCTGCTGCCGCGGAGGCCAAGAAGAAAAACCTCAAGGTCGGTGTTGGCCTGCAGCGCCACCATCAGCTTGGATATCAGGAAGTCATCAAGCGCATTCAGGACGGAGCCATCGGCGATATCGTCTCCGCACGCGCCTACTGGAACGGCGGCGGTGTCTGGGTGCGGGACCGCAAGGGCTTTGAGCAGAGAGCTGGACGCAAGCTCACCGAGATGGAGTATCAGATGCGCAACTGGTACTACTTCGTCTGGCTGTGCGGTGACCATATCGATGAGCAGCACATCCACAATCTTGATGTCATCAACTGGGTTAAGGGCACCCATCCGACGAGTTGCCAGGGTCTGGGTGGCCGCGAGGTTCGTACAGGCATCGACCACGGCGAGATTTTTGACCACCACGCCGTGGAGTACAAATACCCGGATGGCAGCTACATGTTCAGCCAATGCCGCCACATCCGCAACTGCTGGAACAGCGTGTCTGAGCACGTGCAAGGAACCAAAGGCCGGGCGACCGTGAGCGGCCCGCATGCATTGTCCGGCAATGACGGGAAACAAACCTGGCGCTTCCCCGGTGGCGGCAAAAATCCTTACCAGCAGGAGCACGACGACCTGTTTGACGCCATCCGAAACGACAAGCCGTTCAACGAGGCATTCTACAGCGCATACAGCACGCTGACTTCCGTGATGGGCCGCATGGCCACCTATTCCGGCAAAATGGTCACCGCTGATGAGGCGTTGAACTCCCAGGAAAACACAATGCCGGAAGTGCTTGGCTGGGAGGCGGCTCCGCCGACTCTGCCGGACGAAGACGGCCGCTACTCCATCCCCGTCCCTGGCAGAACCCGCTTCGCATAGGTCAAGCGGCAGGTGGGGCGTGCTGTTCCAGTGCGCCGCCGGGGGCAACAAAATCGCTCGGCTAAGCGTAGCGGCTAACCGATCGCCGGCAGGAGGATGCTGAATGTTGTGCCGGGGGGGCTTGGCTTGATCTTGATGAGGCCGGCGTGAGACTCAACAATGCGCCCGACGATGGCCAGGCCAAGGCCTGTTCCGCCCGGCTTGCTTGTGTTTAGCAACGAAGTGAAGGCCCGCTCGCGCGTATCTGCGTCCATCCCGAAGCCAGTGTCGGTGAACTCGATGCGGATGTGAGTCGGCTCCGGCGCCGACTTCGGCAGGTGGATGGCCCGCGTCTCGATGGTTAGGTGCCCGCCATCCGGCATGGCCTCCAGCGCGTTGAGGGTGAGATTCAAAAACGCCTGACTAAGTTGTGGCGCATCCGCACTGATTTGTGGAAGGGCCTTGGCCAGGCGCGTTTCCAAGTCGACTGTTTGATGTGCGATTTTTCGGCGCACAAGGATGCGCAGATCGTTGATCAGTTTGTTGACGTCGGTGGGTTGGAGTTGCGGCTCGGCGTTCCGGGCGAAGGTGAGGACCTGCTCGACGATGGCGTTCAGGTGATCCATTTTTTCGCCCATGATTCGCACGTCCTCGGCTCGTGGATCGTCTGCCGGAAACTTGAGACCAAGCGAGTGGTACAGCATCTTGAGGACGGTGAGAGGGTTGCGGATCTCGTGCGCCACCTCGCTGGCGAGCAAGCCAAGCGCGGAGAGTTTTTCGTTTTGCCGAAGCAATTCCTCCGACTCGACGATGCGGTCGAGCAGCCGCGCCTTTTCGATGGCGATGGCGGACAACTCGGCTAATGCCATGGCGATGCGGATTTCATCGTTGGAGAAAACGTAGGGGTCAGCCTTGTAAATGTTGAGCGTGCCGATGGCGCTCCCGCCGAAAACCAGCGGCACGCTCAGCAGAGCGACAAGCCCCTCCTCGCGCGCTATGTTCTGCTGCTGGTAGGTGTTAGAGATCTGGATATTCTCGATCTGTAGTGGCCTCATGCGGTTTACCACCGAGCCGAGAAAGCTTTCGGACACGACGACGTCCGGCTTGTTGAGGTAGGCTTCCCCGGCGCCGTGCGAGGCCCCGAGGGCCAACAGTTCGCCGCTCTCGTCGAGGAGTTGCAGCGCGCTAGTCCGGGCGCTCATCAGGCTGCACGCCTCGCGGGTGATGGCGGTCAGTGCATCGTCGAGATCAACGGTGGAGTTGATCGCCTGGCCGACGGTGATGAGCGACTCGAACAGTTCTGCCCGGATGCGAGACCTCTCGTACAGAAAGGCGTTGTGAATGACCGTGGCCGCCTGGCTGGCCAACTCAGTCAGTAGCGCCTGGTCGGTTTCGGAAAAGGCGTTGAGCTGGTCAGAATCCACATTGATCACGCCGCAAATGGAGCCGTTGACCTCTAGTGGCACGGCCAACTCGGAACGGGTGTGACCGTGAATCTGGACGTAGCGGGCGTCCTCTCGCACATCTGGCACGAGAGCCGTTTTGCCCTGTTGGGCTACCCAGCCGGTGATACCTTCGCCGATGCGCAACTTGAATTTCGAGGAGCCGTCCGGCAGCCCGTGCGCGGCTTGTATCTCGAGTAACCTGTCGGTGGGGTTGATGAACACGACTGAACCGGTGGTGGCACCTACGAGGTCAACCGCCTCGCGCACGATGAGCCCAAGCGCCTCCTGTTGGTCGAGTGCTGAGTGGATGACCTTGCTTACCTGATAAAGCCGCTGAAGTTGGTCAGGATCAATGGCCGGATGGATTTTGGTGTGGTCGTTCACCGCTCGGCCAATGATGGAAGCTCGGCAGCCATTTCACAAGGCTACGTCGTTGAAACGATCCGAGGTATGGTGTAACCAAATCAAGTCACTTTGTGTATAATGATAAACTCCAGGCTATCGGCTGGCGGATCAACTAATAAAAATGAAAACTCAATCTATTCTATTCACTATGTTGGCCGCGTTGGTCACTGTTGGCTGCGGGCACCACAATCATCACCGGGATCACGAGAGCCTTACAGGTAAAGTGATCAAGTATCCCTTCCGGATGACCCGTTACGCGATTGGAGCCCCATTTCACCCGTTCGAATCTACCCGCAAGGCATTTAACGCTACAGTAGACATTCCAGAAAAAGCGGTGTCTTCGACTTCTGAAGTATTGTTTGGCCATGACCACGATC
>DBNL01000153.1 GCA_002299785.1 Verrucomicrobia bacterium UBA673 | reverse complement strand
TGCCCATTCTCTGGTAAACCGCCTGACGAACCAAATGTTCAACAACGGCTCTGTGAACTGGATTAGCTTGAACAGCCATAAATCGCTCCTCGGAAAGGAAAATGGCCGTATTTGAAAGATTGTCAACAAAATACTTGCAAATTATCTCAAAATCTACCAGATTTATTTCACGTGCAGGCAGAAGAGCGCCAAATTATGATAGAGCAGCACCTCCAAAAAGTGGAGTTCGCCTCGCTTGAGGAGCTTTCGGAGAGGGTCGATGTGTCGGTTTCCACCGTCCGTCGCGACCTCACGCTGCTTGAAGCCAAGGGCGCGCTACGCCGCACACACGGCGGCGCGCGCCTGGTGGCGCCTAAGTCAGATGAGTTTATCTTCACCGCCCGCGACACCCATCAACTTGGGGAGAAAGAGGCGATTGGCCAAGCGGCCGCTGCACTCATCCAACCCAACCAAGGCGTGATCATCGACTCGGGAACCACGGCCTACCATGTGGCCAAGCACTTGGGAGGGAAAGCCTCACACGTCATCACCAACTCGCTGCCAGTGGCCAACCATTTCGGCTCCGACAACAGCGTCGAGGTGCTCGTCACCGGCGGGGTGATTTATCCGAGGCTCGGCGTGTTGGTCGGCCCGCTCGCCGTGGAATCGCTGTCTGGGATGCACGCCGACGTCGCCGTAATGAGTGCCGGCGGTATCACGCTCGACGGCATTACCAACTCCCATGCGCTACTGATCGACATCCAGCGGGCAATGCTCAAGTCGGCGCAGCGAATCATTTTTTGCCTGGACCACACCAAGTTTAATCGCCGCTCCGTCTCCCCCCTCTGTGAACTCGACGTAGTCGACACCATCGTCACCGATGCCCAAGCCCCTGCTGACCTCGTCGACCAACTCAAACAAACAGGCATCGAAGTCGTCGCCGCCGACTGAACTCTTCGCTTGGCCAAGCGCCTGGCTTATCCCCCTTGCCACATTCCAAACCTTAACATGCGCTTTACCTGGGGTTCCATGGAACCTAGTGAAAAATATCAAAGGGAGAGGCTTATCTCTCAATGGTTTAAACCACTCAACAACCAACAAAGTATAACAACTAAAAATAATACGATCTCACTAACAACTCACTCAAAACTTAAGTTATTGCTGATTTCTCACTCCTCCCTCAAACCTCAATTAACTCCTTTGATCTGAAGTGTTTATAACAGATCCCCCCCACTAGTCGTTCGGTTTTCCGTCCCAACTTTCCCACCAACTCCGGAACTGATCCCATTGGCTCTGGAGAAATTCGCGCTGACTTGCACCCAATGCATCCGACGAATGAATGTGATGCCCGTACTCCGAGTGCCCTTCGAGCACCATCAGTTGCTTGTAGTATAAAACCAAGTCCGGGCCTTCGTCGAACTTGGAGAGTACCGACAAGGCATCATCCAACTCCCCGGCCAAGCGGCGCGCCTTCGCATCGCCTCCCGCCGCCTTTTCGCACAGTTCAATCAAGCGAAGCACCTCGGTCGGAAGGGCATTGCCCACACCGGTGATCGCCCCCGCCGCCCCGCATCGGACGTAGCCGTGAAACACCTGCGTATCCACCCCAACCAAAAGCGCTAAGCTTGGGTCACAGTTGGTGATATTTTCCGCCGCATAACTTAGTGACTCGGCACCGCCGAACTCCTTGAAGCCAACGAGGTTTGGAAACTCCCGGTTGAGGTCAAAGAATAACTCCTCCCTGGTTTCAAACCCATAGTACGGGCTGTTGTAAATCACTGCCGGCAGATCGCCGCCCGCCCGCAAAATATCAGCAAAGTGCGCCCGCTGCGCCGCCGGTGAGATTCCCCGTGAAAGCACTCGGGGAATCACCATCAACCCGGCCGCCCCGACTTCCCTTGCATGCGCAGCGTGGCTCACCGCCTGTCGCGGACTCTGCGCCCCGGTACCGACCACTACCGGCACGCCGGCCGCGGCTAACTGCCGCACGCCCTCCTGCCTCTGCTCGTCCGTCAACAATGGCCAGTCGCCCATCGACCCGCAATAGACCACCCCACGCATCCCGACCTCAACCAAACGCTTGGCCGTCGCCACAAGAGCGTCGTAATTTGGAACGCCACCGGCATCACACGGCGTCATCAGGGCGGGAATACAACCGCGAAAAATGTTCGCACTCATCTCCTGCAAATCATCCGCACCCAACCCCTCTTTGGTCAACCCCCATAATGTTAACTATGCCAATAGATTCTCGACCACTTGGCCGTGGACGTCGGTTAACCGAAAATCGCGGCCCTGATGGCGGAAGGTGAACTTTTCGTGGTTCATGCCGAGGCAGTGAAGGATCGTCGCGTTGAGATCGTGTACCTGCACTTTGTTTTTTTCTGCGAAGTAGCCGAACTCATCCGTCGCACCATGGACGATCCCCGGCTTGATCCCGCCGCCAGCCATCCAAACGCTGAAACCGTGCGGGTGATGATCGCGACCGAAACCGGACCCGCTTCCCTGCGCCATTGGCGTCCGCCCGAACTCACCGCCCCAGATCACCAGCGTTTCATTCAGCAAACCGCGTTGCTTGAGGTCGCCGATCAAGGCCGCGATGGGCTGGTCCACGGCACGGCAGCGTTCGGGATGTTGCGTCGAAATCTCGCCGTGAGAGTCCCAGCCCTTTTCGTACAACTGGACAAAACGCACGCCACGTTCACTGAGACGCCGCGCCAGCAGACAATTGTTCGCAAACGAAACCTTGCCAGGCTCGGCGCCATACGCCTCATGCACGCCGGTTGGCTCCCGCGAGATATCCGCCAACTCCGGTACCGACGCCTGCATTCTAAACGCCAGCTCGTACTGCTTCGTGCGCGCCAAAATTTCCGGATCGTTCACCCGTTCAAAATGATGCCGGTTCAGCGCCCCGATCAAACCGATCTGGTCACCGCGCGTCTCGCGGCTCACATCCTTTGGGCTTCTCAAATACAAAACCGGATCGCCCTGCGTCCGCAGCGGCACTCCCTGATGTTCCGGCGGCAAAAAACCCGCACCCCAATAGCTATCGAGCAGCGGCTGAATATTCCGACCCGATGCCAGCACAATGTACGCCGGCAGATCGCTGTTCTCCGTGCCTAGCCCGTAAGATGCCCAGGCACCCAACGACGGCCAACCGAAACGCACGTTTCCGGTATTCATAAACGTCACTGCCGGATCGTGATTGAACGTGTCCGAGTACACAGACCGCACCACCGCTAGGTCATCCGCCACACCCGCCACGTGCGGGAACAGTTCCGAAATCTCAGTTCCACTTTGCCCATGCATCCGGAATGCCCACGGCGATCCCTTTACCTGCGGCTCTTTGGTTTTGATCATCGCAAACTCGTGGTTTTTGATGATGTCCGCCGGCATCGGCTGGCCATCGAGTTCAGTGAGCAACGGTTTGGGGTCAAACGTGTCCACATGCGACGGCCCGCCGGACATGAACAGACTGATCACACGCTTAGCACGCGGCGCGAAATGTGGCTTCAGCGGCTTCGCGGCCAAATTTTCCCGCAACAGGCAACCCAGCGCCAAGCCACCAAAACC
>DBNL01000082.1 GCA_002299785.1 Verrucomicrobia bacterium UBA673 | reverse complement strand
TTCGAATCCTCTCGGGAGTGCCATCATTTAGGGTCACTATTCGTCAACTCGAGCAAATCCACCTTGTGCCTGACACCGCGCAGACCAACGACCACGGCGACTTGAAGGCTGTTCTTTTGCTCCCGACTGGGTCGACAAGGTGAGTTGACCTCCGACCATGGCTGCCAAGCGCATTCTGCTCATCGCCAACCCGACGTCCGGGCAGCACCAGGGAGAGCGGCGTCTCTCCCAAGCCAAGGAGCACCTGACTTCTCTTGGCCATGCAGTGACTGCTTTACTCACCAAATCCGCCGGCCATGCGACGCGCTTGGCCAAGTCGAACGCTCCTGACTTTGAAATTATTGCCGCGCTGGGAGGCGACGGCACGGTCAACGAGGTAGCAAACGGGCTCATGGCCGTCGAGCCGGGCAAGCGCCCAGCCCTAGCCACACTGCCGGTCGGCACCGGCAACGACGTCGCCCTGACCTACGGCTTAGCCCATTTTGAATCGGCCATTGACGCCCTGTCCAAGGGCAGCACCCGAACCCTCGATGTCATCCGAGTACAGTTAATGCAGGACGGGAAATTGGTTACGCGACATGCTCTACTTTTCGTCGCAGCCGGTTTCGCTGCTGAGGTAACCCGCAAAACCGGGCCGCATGTGAAGCGAATTTTTGGGCGGCGATTCAGTTACTCAGTCGGTCTGTTCCGTGCGCTCGGCAGCTTTCGCGCACCAGAGTTTACAGTGCGATGGGACGAAGGCGAAAAGTCGGGCCAAATGTTTCAAGTTTGCGCAGGCAACACCGAGTTTGCCGCGGGAGGCGTGATGCGCATCTCCCCCGGCGCAAGACCAGACGACGGCCTGCTGAATATAAGCCTCGTGGACGCGCTAGGCCGGCTGCAGATTATGCGGCGATTCCCCGATATTCTCAGCGGCCGCTACGTCGAGGACGAGCGCGTCGACTATTTCATGGGAAAACGCCTGGAAATTGATGCCGTGCCAACCGCCGAACTCCAGGCCGATGGCGACATCATCGGCACCACCCCAGCAACGGTCGAGCTATTGCCGAGGACGTTGAAGCTGGTTATCCAAGATTAGTTTCAAGTTTGAAGATTAAATTATTCTAACAAAGCGCCGGCGGCACTACACACTGCCGATGCTCTTCAGAAAACTTACGGATTAGGTGTTCCCCCAGTGATGACTTGGAAGGTCGGCTTGGCGATAGGAAGCGGGGTGACCCGGCCGAGGTTGTTGAGCCAGTTCCGGCCGCCAGCCTGGCCTTGCAACGCAACCGCACCCTGCCCCCCCATTAGCGACTCGATGCTGCGGGAGGTTTCGGTTCGAATCTGTCCCAACTGCATCTGCCTCTCCTCGATGGACAAGCTGGTGTTCATGCGGATTTCCCTCGCAAGTTCCTCGGCGCCACCCTTCATCTCGTACACCTGCGCTGAGATGTTATCGCCAAGGCCCTGACGCTCAGTAATTTTTGAAATCGATTTGTAGTCGTAGTCAGTCTGACGCAGATAATCCTGAAAACGGTCGTCGCCAAGCGAATCTCGGATCTGCTTATTCATCTCCTGCTCCGCGAATTGGCGACTCTCCATATCACTAGCAGACACATTCGATCCGGGCACGACACCATACTCGTCATCGAAATTTTTGCGTACAGCAAATATGTCACGAAACTCATCCTCTGACGGATCGAACCCATCCATCTGCAAACGCATGTTTGCCGCCGTGGGTGAGTTGCGCAGATCGTACTCCGTTTTCTGATCCGGTGTCAGCATGGTGGCGATACGCTCGTCGCGCTCGGTTCTCAGTCCTCGAATCTCGGCTATGTCTTGCGCGTCGGTCGCGCCCTGTGCCATTTTCTTCAGCAACTCACTCCCGAACTCTCGCTCGAGGTTGTTCAGTTCCGCCTTTGTTTCCTCGGGAATAAAATCCATCGCATAGCCGCTCTTGGCCTCCGAGCGGGCGCGGGCAAGTGGACCGGGTCGATTGATGGCGGCTAAACCCGGCGCTCCGAACAACTCGCCCAGCACCCCGTTTTTCTCTTGGTCAAGCTGGGCCATTTGCGAGTTGGCCGATGCACTTGGCTTGCCAATGGAACTGGGGTTGCCAGTCTTCCAGAATTCTTTGCGGGCGGGGGCCTTTGAAAGGATGTCCGCCTTTCGCTGGTCGTAAAGTTTGTCGAGATCCTGTTTAACAAGGTCGCGGATGGTCTCTTCCGGGCAGCCGATCCGGCGCAGGTTCTCGACGTAAGTCTGGTAGTCATCCGCTTCGATTTGGCTCCAATGAAACGCCTCGACTTCGCGCACGATCCGCTCGACTGGGGTCTCTTGGGCAGGCGCTTGGCCTACGCCTGCCGATGCGGCAACCGACACCGGTGTAACAAGCTGTGTAGGTGACTGCTGCCTCTCGGTCAGCATCCAAAACAATCCGGCGAGGCAAACCAAGTTTACCAAGATCGAAATTAAAAACAGTCGCTGCAAGTTCATCGAACTGGAATAAAAATAAACACCCCCACAGAGCGATGCAATGAAACAACGCTAATCGACCAAAGTTGCGCCTGAAATGTGCGCTTGACGAAGCCGAAACTGATTGCCTGTACCCACCCAAGCATGAATGATCCCTTCGCTTTTTTACTATGAGGAAAATCCTGTCCATTATTTCGCTACTGCCCATTCTCTGCCTGAGTCAAGTCGCCCACGCCATACAGGAAGGCTTCAAGGTCGTCACTTTCGCCAAGCCGCCGCAGATCACATACCCCACCGGCGTCGCCGCCAGCGGCAATGGGGACGTCTACGTCAGCGTGGATCTGAACAGTTCGCTCGATCAAAAGGCAAACCGCGGCAAGATCGTCAAGTGCGTCGACACTGACGGCGATGGTGTGGCGGACAAGTTCACCGACTACGTGCCGGACATCGACAGCCCGCGCTCTAGCTGCTTTGTCGGCGACACACTGTATGTGGTCAATCCGCCGTTCCTCTCTGCGTTCAGCGACAGGGACAACGACGGTGTTGCCGACGAGAAGGTGCAACTTGTCACCGGCATGGGTTTCGACTTGAGCTTCCGCGGCGCAGATCACACCTCCAACGGCGTACGCATGGGAATCGACGGGTGGCTGTATTTGGCTATCGGCGACTACGGCTACGTCAAGGCTAAAGGCCGCGATGGCAGCACTCTTCATCTGCGCGGCGGCGGTGTGATCCGCGTGCGACCCGACGGCACTGAATTGGAAAACTACGCACTCTACGCCCGCAACATTTACGACGTCGCCGTCAGCCCAAAGCTCGATATTTTTTCACGCGACAACACAAACGATGGCAAAGGATGGAACACTCGCCTGCACCACTTCGTCTCGCTGGGTAACCACGGCTATCCCCGCCTCTATAAGAATTTTTCTTCAGAGCACATGCCTCCACTGGCTGACTACGGCGGTGGCTCAGGTACGGGTGCCTATTGGCTGGACGAACCCGGCTTTCCGGACGCCTTCAACGACGCACTCTACACGTGCGACTTTACCACTCAACACGTTTACGTTCACCGCCTCACACCGCACGAAGGCACCTTCAACGTCACGCAGGACAGCTTTTACAAAATCAAGGCCATCGACATGGATGCTGATGGCAACTCGAGGATGTATGTCACCGACTGGAAAAACGGCGGCTACCGTTTCAGCCGGCCGGACGTCGGCAGCGTTTCGTTGATCACCTTTCCGGGAAAAACGGCAGCCAATTTTCCCGACTTGGCCAAAGCGTCCGACGCCGACCTGCTCAGGCACATCGTTTCCGACAGCGCCGTCTGCCGGATCAACACCCAGCGTGAGATTCTCAAACGCAGTTATAGCGGGCATATCGACGGCTTGACCAGGCTC
Organism: Verrucomicrobia bacterium UBA673; assembly: GCA_002299785.1. GTDB lineage: Bacteria > Verrucomicrobiota > Verrucomicrobiia > Limisphaerales > UBA1096 > UBA1096. The sequence continues at coordinate 1,899 of DBNL01000082.1, read as the reverse complement.
GCCGCCGACAAGTCGATCCACCTGCATGGACGCATCGCCGCGCTGTTCACGCTCAAGCAACTGGCTGGCGCATCCGCAAGTAAGACGATCGCCCGGTTGACCCTCGACGAAAACATTCGCGAATGGGCGTATAGAGCCCTCGCCGATCGCAAAAGCCAAACCGGTGGCGTGAATTCCGCTCTGTTTGTGAAAGCACTGCAAGACAAGAATCCGCGTGTCCGATTGCAGGCCGTAATTGGCCTGGCCCGGCTTGGCCAAGCTCGAAAAAGCCTGCTTAAAATGGCGGCGGTGGTGGTTGACAACTCGCCAAAAAATCGCGTTTATGCGAACAACGAAATCATTCCGCACATTGCACGGAAGGCACTCGTGGAAACCAAGGCGATACAAATCTGCCTCGATGGAATCAATGACGAACCAACCCGGCAGATCGCGTTGGCTGCACTGCAGGAAATGCACACCACTGAAGCCGTCGATGGATTGATCCGAAAACTTCAGGATGCAGTAAATCCGTCACTGAATACGGAAATTCTCACCGCCCTCTGTCGGCTTTATTATATCGACAAGCGTTGGGACGGGAAGAAGTGGTGGTCTACCCGTCCTGACGACCGTGGCCCCTACTTTGAGCCGGTTGAATGGGAGGCCTCCCCCCGAATCGGCGCCGCAGTCAAGACCGGCTTTGCCCAGTTGAATGCCGAACACAAACCGCAGATGATCGCCAACATGAAACTCAATCGCATCGACCCGGCCGCGCTTGGCATCGATACCAAGATCGACGAGGCGCTAGCGTTCATTGCCTCGGCCTCGCTCGGCACCATCGCCATTGAACCACTCCGCAAGGCGGCGCTCGACCGTGAGCGCGACACGAAGGTTCGCTCCGAGGCGTTCAATGCGCTTAGCCGGATCACAGGCAACGAGGCATTCAACACGCAGTTGGCCATCATCAGCGGATGGCAAAAGTACAGTGCCGATCAGGAAGATTTCGCTCCAACTGTGCGAGAGTTTATTTATGAACCGAGCCATCTTGGCCGTCCGAAGGTATTGCGCGATGCTGCGCGCAAACAAAAAGGCGCAGCCAAGATCGTCACGTACCGGATCGCACTGCAACTCGAGCAATCGCCGCTGGCCAACGATTACCTTCGTGGGATGATGAGCGACATCATTCGTCGCGGAGCCAAAAACGCCGAGTTGTTTACCGCTATCGGCGACTCCGGTTCAACCGATCATGGAGAAATGGTCACAACCGCAGCCAAGTCAAAAAATGCCGCCTTGGCCAAGGTCGCAAAAGCCACATTGGCCAAACTGAACGCCGCCCCGAAAACAGGTAACGACGACAAGCGACTTATCGTTCAACTCGGCCACAATGAAGCCACCGCATTGCTGTTGAAGACCAAAGGTAATGCCACACTTGGCAGCCAGTTATTTACCCGACAGGCCTGCATTGCCTGCCACACCACTTCGCAGGATCAACCTCAAAAAGGTCCCTACCTCGGCGACGCCGGCAAAAAATGGAGGCGGGCCGACCTAATCCAATCCATCCTCAAGCCAAGCGCCGTGGTGTCACAGGGATTCCAGACGCAGTGGTTCGAGTTGAAAAACGGTACAACACTGGAAGGTTTTGTGACCGGAGAAAAGGATGGTGTCTTCGATCTGCGCAACATCGCTGGAATCGTGCAACGCGTAAAACGCTCGAACGTGGCCAAGAGCGGCACACGCGCGACTTCAATGATGCCAGAAGGCCTAGCCGCCAGCTTGACTGTCAAGGAAATGGCCAGCCTGCTCGACTATATGCAGTCGCTCAACTAGCCGCTTGGCCAAGCACTTCGCTTATTCTTTAGTAGGGGCGGATCGCTTGAGGTAGCGGAAAAAGTCCGAGTCAGTGGAGAAGATAAGAGTGTCATC
>DBNL01000142.1:9249-9596 GCA_002299785.1 Verrucomicrobia bacterium UBA673 | reverse complement strand
GCGCACTACCGCACGTTCGCGCCTGAACTCGCCGCCGCCCGCAAGGAACTCGTCGACCTCAAGGAGCGGATCAAGCGGCTTGAAAAGGCGTTCCCGACCTCGCTCGTCTCGGTGCGCTTGGGTAAGCCGCGCACGGTTCGCATATTGCCGCGCGGCAATTGGCAGGACGAATCCGGGCCGGAGGTGCAGCCGAACGTGCCTGCCCGCCTCAAGTTCGCCGATACCGAGAGCCTTACCAAGCGCAGCGACTTGGCCGACTGGGTGGTTTCAAAAGATAACCCGCTCACCGCCCGCGTGATGGTCAACCGGCTGTGGGCGTTGTGCTTCGGGCGCGGGCTTGCCATGCC
>DBNL01000142.1:3232-8853 GCA_002299785.1 Verrucomicrobia bacterium UBA673 | reverse complement strand
GACTGGTTGGCGGCTGATCTGATGGATCACGGCTGGGATATCAAGCGCACGATGAAGCTGCTCGTCACCAGCGGTACATATCGCCAGTCCTCCATCGCCGACGCGAAAACTTTGGCCGCCGATCCGCTCAACAAATGGCTCGCGCGACAGGGTCGCTGGCGGCTCGACGCGGAGATGGTGCGCGACAACGCCCTCGCCGTGAGCGGACTGCTGGCTAAGCCGATCGGCGGGGCCAGCGTCAAGCCCTACCAGCCGGTGGGTTACTGGAAGCACCTCAACTTCCCCAAGCGCAAATGGGCGCCCGACAGCGGCGTCAGCCAGTATCGGCGAGGACTGTACACGTTTTGGTGTCGTACATTTCTGCATCCGAGCATGCTGGCCTTCGACGCGCCGACCCGCGAGGGCTGCGTTGCCGAGCGTACCCGCTCAAACACTCCGCAGCAGGCGCTCGTGCTGCTCAACGACCCGACGTATGTTGAAGCGTCTCGGGTATTTGCCGAGCGCATTTTGCAGCACGGTGGCGACACGGACGGGGAGCGATTGGCGTGGGCGTTCGAGCGAATTTTGTCGCGCGAGCCAAGCACCGGCGAACTCGATATTTTGTTGCGCCTGGTCTCGGAACGCGCAGCGTATTTTGCCGCGAACGCAGGGGCGGCCAAGGCGGCCGCCACCGCGGGTGAGTGGCCCCCCTCCATGGCGCTCAAGCCGGAGCGCGTCGCCGCTTGGGCGGCTGTATCCCGTGCGATTTTAAACCTGTACGAAACCACCTCCCGTTTTTGACTTTTAGTAAAATGAACCCGGAAAAATTTGTCACCCGACTGAATCGCCGATCGTTTTTGAGCAACGTCTCGTTGGGCGTCGGCTCGCTCGCGTTGGGCTCGATGCTGGATGCCTCCGGCTTGGCTAAACGCCCGTCGCTTGGCGTGATCGATCCGCTGCACTTCGCGCCCAGGGCCAAGCGGGTGATTCACCTCTGCATGGCCGGCGGGCCCTCGCACCTTGAGACGCTCGACTACAAGCCGAAGCTCGCCGAGATGGACGGCAAGCCGATGCCCAAGTCGATCACCGACGGCCAGCCGATTGCTCAGCTTCAGGGCAAAGCCGAATTGAAATGCCTCGGCCCACAGCATGAGTTTCAAAACTTCGGTCAGTCCGGCCAGTCGATTTCCAGCGCACTGCCTCACATCGGTGGGGTCGCGGATGAAATTTGCATCGTCCGCTCGATGACCACGCAGCAGATCAACCACGACCCGGCGCATACGTTCATGAACACCGGTGCGCTCGTTGCCGGCCGGCCCAGTATGGGTTCGTGGGTTACTTACGGCTTGGGTAGCGAGGGCAGCGATCTACCCGGCTTTGTGGTGCTGACTTCCGTGGGCGGCGCGCAGGATCAGCCTATCGCCTCACGGCAGTGGCACAGCGGTTTTTTACCAAGCCGATTTCAGGGGGTACACTTTCACTCGACTGGCGACCCAGTATTGTACATCAGCAACCCCAAAGGTGTGGATGCGAAAGGACAGGGTGCGGTCATTGATGCCGTCAACTCAATCAACAGATTGCGGAACAAGACCGTCGCCGATCCGGAGATCGACACGAGGATCAGTCAGTACGAAATGGCGTTCCGCATGCAGGCCAGTGTGCCGGAATTAATCGATACATCGAACGAGCCGCAGCATGTATTCGACATGTACGGTGCCAAGCCGGGCGACGGCTCATTCGCAAGCAACTGCCTGCTGGCGCGGCGACTGGCCGAGCGCGGTACGCGGTTCATCCAGCTTTATCACCGTGGATGGGATCATCACGGCGGTGTGAAGAAGGGAGTACTCACCACCGCCAAGCACGTGGACAAGGCATCAGCTGCGTTGATCCGCGACCTGAAAGATCGCGGGATGCTTGACGACACACTGGTGATCTGGGGCGGCGAGTTCGGACGCACCCCGATGGCGCAGGGTTCCGGTCGGGACCACCATATGAAGGGTTTTTCATTCTGGCTGGCTGGTGGCGGTATCAGAGGAGGGATCAGTCACGGCAACACCGATGACCTAGGCTACCATTCGGTCGAGGATGTCGTCACCGTGCACGACTTTCACGCCACAATGCTGCATCTACTGGGCGTGAATCACAAGAAATTCACATTCAAGTTTCAGGGCCTCGACTTTCGCCTCACCGGAGTCGAGGAAGCCAATATACTCAAGACCCTGCTTGCGTAAAATTGATGCTCTTCAAGCCTCGATTTTTCCGTACTTTCTTTTGTCGTCAATCGATTAGGCGGATTTAATCAAAACCAGCGGCTACCATAAATAGTTTGAGATTTAATGAGTTGCGTGTATTTCCCAGCTTTGACTAATTATCGGTTTGCTGTAACCTAGTAACAGAGTGGTCTTACATAGCGATGTTCTTTTACCTAAGAGATAACCAATGAAATTAAACAATGAAATATCTTCGAAACTGCTGGTGCTTGGCTCAACTTTGGCATTGCTTGGGGCGACGGACCAAGCGGGTCTAGCTCAATCCAATGAGGATGCAGTCCAGTTGCTTCCGGTAATGATCATCTCTGAGGCTCCGCAAACGGAGTCGCGCTCGGTGACTATGCTTAGCGGTGACACGATCACGCTGGGCGGCATTCAGGAGGTGCGCGATATCCAGACGGCGCTGCCCAACTTAACCGTTTTTGACGCGAATAATAATCGTATACCGAAGTTTAGCGTGCGTGGTTTGCGTGAGAACAGTTTCGCTGTCGGTCAATCGGCGGTTGGCATTTATGTTGATGGCATTCCGTACACGGACATGATGTCCCGCGGCTTCTCGCTCTACGACGTGGATCACATCGAGTTTTTGCGAGGTCCGCAGGGGACGCTCTTCGGTGCCAGCGCCGCGCCGGGTGGCATTATCAACGTCCGCACCCGTCAACCAGGCGCGGAGTGGGGCGGTTCCGCCGGGCTTGGTTATGGGGACTACGGAACGCAGGAGTATCGATTGAACGCCAGCGGGCCGCTTACCGAGCAGATCGGCGTGAGTTTCAGCGGCCTGTACAATGACCGCGACGGCTTCGTCACCAACCTGCCCACGGGTCAGGAGATCGACGGCCGCGAGTCGGTCGCCGGTCGATTGCAATTCGTCCTCACGCCGAGCGAGCCGTGGACGATCCGATTGACTGCATCGAGCGAGCGCTACGACGACGGCTTTACTCCGACCTACAGCCCCCTCTCCGATGCCGGCCCATTCAAGGTGAGTCGCGACGTGCCAGGCTACGTGAACACTGACGTGGCCACGTATGCGTTGAGCGCTGACTTCGGAGGCGAGCATTTCACACTGAGTTCAGTCACGGCTTTCCGCAATTGGGAGCAGGACTTGCAGCAGGATTTTGATTTCACCGCCATCCCACAGCCGGTTGCCGAGATTGGCTTCATCCCGGTCATCGGCGTCAGCCAGCCGGACGTTGAGCAGTTCTCGCAGGAGATTCGGCTTGGCTCCGTCGATGCCAACGAGTCGTACCAGTGGACGCTCGGCGCCTATTACGCCGACCGGGAGATGGACAACGTCTCCGGCTCGCTGTACCCGGCAGGGTTGTTTCATCCTCAGTTTGGCTTAATTCCCGGCCCGGTGCCGGACTACACTACCTCGACATTGTCCGACGAGGACACGGCCCTTTATTGGCAGAGCAGTTACACGATCGAGAGCGGCCTAACGCTGACTGGCGGGTTGCGCTATCAAAACAGCGAGCGGTCGATCAACAGAAGCAACAGCTCCAACTCTGTAAACAGCAGTGATGACTGGAATGACGTGCTGCCCAAGCTCGGTGCTTCGTATAGCCTGAGCGATACCGATACCCTCTACGCCAGCGTTGCCAAGGGCTTCCAGTCCGGCGGTTTCAATTTTTACGGTGGTTCATCGGAGAGCGCGAAGTACGATTCTGCAGAGTCGTGGAATTACGAGCTCGGTTGGTCCTCCTCGTGGAACGACGGCAGGGTGCACACCCGCGTCGCTGCCTTTTACAGCGACTTCGAGAATTATCAGGTTTATCGCCTGAACCCAATGAATCCCACTGAGGCTTATATGGTCAACGCCGAGGAAGCCACAAGCTACGGTGTTGAGCTCGAGGCCGAGGCGCAGGCCAGCGAAACCGTCACGCTCAGCGCTGCGGTTGGCCTGGTTAATGCGGAGTTCGACAGTTACACCGACAACGTTTTGCGGAGTGTGCTTGGCCCGATGGCGGCCGGCTACGAGTTCGGCGGTAACGATATCAACTTTGTTCCCGAGTACACCGCTAACCTTGCGGCGCACATCCAGCTGCCGTGGAACCTTTCCATGCAGTGGGAGGTGCAGGGTATCGGTACCTACTGGCTCGATGAGGCCAACACTGCTGAGCAGGATGCCTACGCACTCGTCAACGGCCGTATCAGATACAAACGGGACAACTGGGAACTGTTTGCTTACTGGCGTAACCTGACCGACGAAGGCTACTCCAACAACGCCCTCGATTTGCGCTACACCGACTATTCCAATCCGGCCGCCCCTCGCCCCGCCGGCATGATCCTGCACATCCCCGGCTGGCCGCGAACATTCGGTGTCGGCCTGAGTGCCAGTTTCTGATCGAAACCAGATTTACAAAGCAAAAAGTCGGGCAAAACGCCCGGCCTTTTTTGTGGGGAAGTTAGGGCCAGCTGTCTCAGTCGGCTGCACTCCAAGACGCTTCTGCGAAGGTTACCGCTTGGCCAGGCTTGTGGCGGCTTTTTTGACGTCCCACTGCGTTCGCTCGAGGGCGATCTTGGCTTCGGCTTCGGTGGCGTTGGTGAGCTGGCTGACGATGCGTACTGCCCTGTCGCGCAGCTTGGTGTTGCTGGGGTCGAGGTCGATCATCAGGTTGCCAATAACTTTTCCGCTCTTGGCCATCGCCAGCGTGGTGATGATGTTCAGGATCAGCTTGGTGGCGGTGCCGCTCTTGAGCCGGGTGGAGCCGGTCAGCAACTCGGGACCAAGATTCGGCTTGATGACGATGTCCGGCCGGTTGTCGCGTGGGATTTTCAGCTTGGGGTTGAAGCAGAGCAGCGCGGTTTTCGCGCCGCTCCGGTTGGCCTCCCAGATGCCGCCCCACACGAATGGAGTCCGTCCACTGGCGGCGATGCCTATAAAAACGTCCTTCTTTCCGACACCGCGAAAGCGCACAGCCTCGGCACCGGCGTCGGGGTTGTCCTCGGCTCCCTCGATCGAGCGGTACAAGGCCGGTTGACCACCGGCAATGATGCCCTGGACCTGTTTGGGGTCGACGCGAAAGGTGGGCGGGCATTCGCTGGCGTCGAGCACGCCCAAGCGGCCGCTCGTGCCTGCGCCGCAGTAGAAGAGCCTTCCCCCGTTTTGGAACGCATCGCGCACCCAGCCGATCAGGCGCACGATTTTGTTTTTCTCGCGGGCGATTGCGGCTGGGAGTTGGCTGTCCTCGTCGAGAAACAGGTCTACGGCCTGGCTAAGCGGCATGCGGTCAAGCTTCATCGAGGAAGGGTGTCGCTGCTCGGTCGGTGCTAGGCCAAGCTGGGCGAGGCCGGGCACGGTGATGGCTGAGCGGTGGGCCGAGACGGAGGCGCTTGGATTGGCCGGCGGGAGCTTGGTCAGCCGGAGGGCAA
>DBNL01000142.1:0-2856 GCA_002299785.1 Verrucomicrobia bacterium UBA673 | reverse complement strand
GGGCCGCCGGGCGCGGATAGCATTGGCCACCCCGGCGGCGAACTTGGGTTGCTTGAGCAGCACGCTGCCGGCGAGCAGAAACCGAACCGGCCTGGTTTTGCCGGCGAGTTTCCTGGCACAGGCACATGCGTCCTTGGCCAAGATGTCGGTCGCGCCATCGAGTATGTCGGTGGCGATTTTGTCGCGCTTAGCCCATGCGGCGAACACTTCGAGGGCCAAGCCGGCGACTTCGGCCTTGTCGGCTTGGGCGACCCAGTCGATGAGTTGCTCGGGGGAGTTGAGTTGCAACCGGCATAGCAGCCTTTGGCCAAGCGTCGACCACGTGCCGTCGCGGTCGAGATAAAACACGCAGGCCTTGAGGGCGCGCAGGCCGATTTCGTAGCCGCTACTTTTGTCGCCGAGGATGTGACCCCAGCCGCCGATCTTGGCCGTGGCGCCGTCGGGCGACTGGCCGAAGCAGCAGGAGCCGGTGCCGCTGAGCACGAGCACGCGGGTAGCCGGTTTACGCTGAGTGTCCGCAGCGAGGGCGGTTTCGAGATCGTTGGTGGCGTGGATGGCGGCGCTTGGCCAAGCGCGGGTGGCGGCGCGGCGAAGTCGCAGTTTATCGGAGTTAGTGCGGGCGCCCGCCATGCCGATGGCGACGGCGCTTGGTTTGGGGAATTGCTTGGCTATCTGCCGGAGATGTCTGGCTAACTGCGTGTCGTTGAGTAGCCGGAGGTTGGCTGGGCCGAACCCGGCGCGGATGACCTGGCCGGCGCTCTCGTGCAACGCGACGGTGTGGGTGGCGCCGCACTCGATGCCAAGCAGTTCGGGCACGGGTCAGTCGTCGAGCAACCCGGTCGGGGCGACCTCGATTTTGGCGGCAATCTCGGCCGGGATGGAGCAGGCTTTCATAGTGCCGTGCTTGGTGGTTGAGACGCAGACAGCGGTCATCTCGCCGGTGGCGGCGAGTTCGCACTGATCACCGTTAATTTTTTTGATCCGGAATTTGTAGGTTATCGATTTGGAGCGCAGCCTCGCGACGAGCAGGTGAATCTCGATTTCATCCTCGAAGCGCAGCGGCTTTTTGTAGTCGAATTCAACGTGGACTCGAGGCCAGCCGACCTGCGGGTCGGTTTGGTCGGCAACGATCGAATAGCCGATCGAGCGGAAAAACCGATGCTCGGCCGCCTCCATGTATTTGCAGTAGTTGGAGAAATGCACGATGCCGGCCATGTCAGTTTCGGAAAACTCGACGATGCGGACGAATTTGAACTCGTATGCCACGTCCGAAATGTAGAGGGCCTCGCTGCCGAAGACGACAGGTTTTTACTTGCCGAGGAGGCCGCGCAGATAGGAGACCACGAGGTCAGGGAGGTCGTCGCTGTAGCCGCCCTCCATCGCGCTGGCTACCGGCACGCCGAGGCCAGCGAGCGTTTTGCCAAACCACCGGAAGTCCTCCGCGCTTAGTTTCTGGTTGCAGAGCGGGTCGCCGGCGTAGGCGTCGAATCCAGCCGAAACGATGATGAGATCGGGGCCGTATACCTTGAGATCGGCGACAGCGCGCTCGGCGATCTTGCGGTAATCCTCTCGTGGCAGATTGGGCCGGGCGGTGTAGTTGCGGCAGTTATCGAATGACTCGGTGCCGGTGCCGGGGTAGGCGGGGTGTTGGTGGATGGAAAAGAATGCCACGCCGTCGCGATTGGCCAGTATGTCCTCGGTGCCGTTGCCGTGATGCACGTCGAAGTCGAACACGGCGACTTTTTTCGAGCCGGTCGCCTTGGCCTCTAGCGCAGCGATGGCGACCGATCCGAGGTAGCAAAACCCCATCGCGCGTTCCTTAGTGGCGTGATGCCCTGGCGGACGCAACAGGCTGAAGTTCGGCTTGCCGGCCTTGGCGAGATCAAGCCCCTTGAGGGCACCGCCGACGCTGCGAAGGGCGTGGTCGCGGATGCCTTCGTGGTAGGCGGTGTCGCCGTCGAAATCGTGCGACTCGGCCAGGCGCTGGAAGTGGTTGATCGTGTGGGCGCGCAGCACCTTGGCCTTGGGTGCGGGCTCCGGCTTGAGCCACTGGAGATTGAGGTTGGTTTGTACCTTGAGTTTTTTGACCGGGCCGCTGACTCGGAATGGCCGCTCCGGGTGCCCGGGCGAGTGATAAGCCGTGCAGCGTTCGTCGGTGATGATTGTCATTTTTTCAGAGGCAAAAGTACCGCTTGGCTGAGGAAATGAAAAGCATCCGCCTATTAAATTCAATTTGCGCTGCCAGGCCAAGCGGGGCAGTCTTCGGCGTTTCAATGATGACAACGATTCTCATCCTTGGCCCCTTCGTTTTTGTGTGGGTAATTGCGGCGCTTTTTTATGCGCTTGGCCGCCGGCGCGCGCGGCAGTTGCGGCTGGACGAGATCACATTCACGCGCAGCGTGCGGCAGCGATGGTCGCCGTCGACCTTCAGCCGCCCGCGCACTTGGTTGGCGGTTCGGTCGCGCAACCCGGAGGATGTCGCCCGCTCGATGGGCCTTAGCGAATTGCACCCGTGTGCCTGTGCCGAGGCGATGGCGGAACCCGATGCGGAGCGGTTATTTGTCTCGCCGCCGATCAACGGCTGGGTGGTGGTCACGGGGCGGCAGTTGCCCGGGCCCGGGGAGGACATCGACGCCTGTTATCTTTTTCTTACCAACATGAGCGAGAGGCTGGGGCATGTTCAGTATTTCCACGGCAACCCGGCGTTGGGTCATCATGCCTGGGCCAAGATCATCGACCGGCAGGTTGCGCGCGCCTACGCGTGGGTTGGCGAGACTGCGTGGAATCAGGGCAAGCGGACGCTCGCCGAGGAGAAGACAGGCATGCGCTGCTTTGATTATCTCGCGGCTGGAGACG
>DBNL01000061.1:1138-3437 GCA_002299785.1 Verrucomicrobia bacterium UBA673 | reverse complement strand
CGAGACAATTTTCAACTCCTTTTCAGCAATCGACGCTAAATGGGGTGCCTTTGTTCCAAGGTCACGATGGTAGAGAGTGAATAACAACTGCAAAACACTGCCATACCCGACACGATGAACAAAACTTTTGAAAAAACATGGACGCAGGCAAGTGAAACCTTGCGTACCATGGTCACCCCAGATCTCTTCAACCTTTGGTTTGATCCCATCCAACCAGGCACTATTGATGAGGAAACAGCCCTCCTAATTGTTCCCAATGAGTTTTGCGCTGTCTGGCTCAAAGATAATTATCTGGATCTTCTTCAGGATGTGTTGGCTCACATCACCGGGAAGAAATTGAGCGTTCAGTTTAAGGTGCACGAGAGTGAGAAGAAGGGTATTCCTGCCCAAACCCGGGACACTCCAGCCCTCACCGGGGCCAAGCCGACCAAACAGGCAGCATCTGCCCAAGCACGCGCGTCTTCGGAAAAACTGTTCAACCCTAAAAACACCTTTTCCGCCTTCGTCGTCGGCGACAACAACAACTTTGCGCACGCCGCAGCCTTGGCCGTGGCCCAATCGCCTGGGCGCTCGTACAATCCACTGTTTCTTTACGGCGGAGTGGGGCTGGGTAAAACACATTTGCTGCACGCCATCGGCAACAATGTTTTGATGGAGAATCCAAAATTAAAAGTCTCCTATCTTTCGTCGGAGAAATTTACCAACAAGTACATTGAGGCGATTCAGAACAACGACCTCGGCAAGTTCCGACGCACCTACCGCAATACCGATGTCCTCCTGATTGATGACATCCAGTTTCTCTCCGGCAAGGAACGCATCCAGGAGGAATTCTTCCACACTTTCAACGCCCTGCACGAGGCTCACAAGCAGATCGTGATGACCTGCGATCGGCCGGCCAATGAAATCAAGAATCTCGAGAACCGCCTGGTTTCCCGGTTCGAGTGGGGTCTGGTCACAGACATGCAGCCGCCTGATTTCGAAACGCGACTGGCCATCTTGCGAAACAAGGCTCTCACCCTAGGTGTTGATTTGCCCGATGAAGTGGAGAGTTTCCTTGCCAAACGCATCCGCACCAACATCCGCCGCCTTGAGGGCGCGCTGATTCGCGTGTCATCCTACCAATCCGTCACCGGCAAGGCGGTGACTCCCAACACCGTCGAGAGTCTGCTCAAGGACGTGCTACACGAGGAGGGGCGCACGGTCATTTCCATCGAGAACATCCAGAAACGTGTTGCCGAGCATTACGACATCCGCTTTGCCGATATGACCAGCCGGCGCCGGCCGGAGAACATCGCCTTCCCGCGCCAAATCGCCATGTATCTGGCACGCGAGATGACCCGTAAATCCCTCAACTCCATCGGCGAGGCATTCGGCGGGCGCGACCACGGTACCGTGCTGCACGCTTGCCGCCTTGTGCGTGACCGCATGGAACAGCAAACCGACGTGCGACAAGCCGTCCGGTACCTTGAAGGCCAGCTTGGCCGCTAATCCGCCGCTGCTTGGCCAAGCGGCACTCCGAAAAAAGCCGCTGATCTGCCCATGACATTCGCCGGAACGCCCAGCGCCTCTTTAAGCGCCACATCGCGATCCCACGGATTCCCGATCGCGCCGATCGACTGCATCTCTTTGCGTGTAAGGTTTAGCGGGTAAAACCACGGCGACACCACCGCGGTATTGATGAGCGGAAAATCCGAACCGTAAAGCAGACGCCCCTCTAGCCGATCCTCGGTGATCGCCTGCCGCAGGTATCCCAGCTTGTTGGCCTGCGTCATACTCGAGATGTCCGCATAAATATTCGGATAATCGCCGAGCATCCCGATCAGTCGGTCGATGTCCTCCTGACCCTCGTTTTTCCCGGTTGACGCCGCATGAGCGACGATCACCTTCACCCCGAGCGACAGCGGCAGCTTCAGCCGCACCGGGTCGGACAGCTCATCCCGCGCGTGAGTGAACGAGCGCTCCTGCCCAGCGTGGGTCAGCAACGGCATATCCAACTCAACCATTTTCCTGTAAAATGGCTCGTGCGCCTTATCGGCAGGATCGATGAACTGGATCGACGGCAACCACTTGATCAGCAGCGCTCCGTTATCCTTAGCCCACTGCAACCGTTCGAGCGCGTCGGGGCGTCGGGGGTTGATGCTCGCCCCAAAATACAAGTTCGGATACTTGGCCGTCTCGACGGCGACATACTCGTTCGGGATGTAAAACTCCGTCCGCGAGCGGTCGAGTTGGCCGTTGGAATCCATCGCTCCATCCATCGCGAGGATGATCGCTGCACCCACCCGCTGGCTCTCCTTGA
>DBNL01000061.1:0-731 GCA_002299785.1 Verrucomicrobia bacterium UBA673 | reverse complement strand
AGGTAGATTTTAAAACGAAAATTGTTACGAAGTTCCTTGGAAACAAAGCAGCCGCTGTCGCCCGCGCCAATGCCAGCCACGTGACAGTGCATGTCGAGTATCAACCCGTCATGCGGCTTGGCCAATGGAAGATACGGCCCGGAGAAAAACAACTCCCGTAGCGCCAGCAATAAGAGCACTCCAACGCACAGCCACTTAGTCAAACGCACGCTGCGGCAATACCATCGCCGACGACGCTGTCGCGGTTCATCCGTTTTTTGCTTTATGCTCATCAGTTATAATACGAACTTGAGTTTTGCCCCCCCTCCAAGTGCATCCTTGGATACATGTCAGAGATAGCGGAGTTCCTCCATAACGGCGCGGAGCTGATCACACCTAAAATCCTCGAGGGAATCCACAAAAAACTTCCTGCCCTAAAACTGGAGTTCGCCGAGATTGACGCACCCAAGTATCCCCACCTGGCCTAGCAACTTGAGTTTTTGGCGGGCGTCGTCGAGGATTATGTCGAGGGAGTCGACGACACGCTGCCATTGATGGCAGTAGCCGAGGCGGCCTAAGCATTGGTTTACGCCCACAGGAAACTTGGCCTTATCCCCAATCATTTGCCGCACATATGGCCGCGCCGACGAGTCATCGATTTTCCGTGCCATACTGATCGAGAAAGAGCGCGTACTCTCCGAGTATGCAGAGCGGCATGACATCGACTGGGTCACCCTCAAAGCGTGACCAGC
>DBNL01000079.1 GCA_002299785.1 Verrucomicrobia bacterium UBA673 | reverse complement strand
ACTGAACTGTGGCGAACTTTTTGGACACAACCGTCGATGAACTGGTCGAGAATTTCGAGATTCTCGGCGACTGGGAGGAGCGTTTCGCCTACCTGATCGAGCTGGGCAAAAAACTGCCGCCACTCAACGAGTCCGAGATGGTAGAAGACAACCGCGTGCACGGCTGCCAAGCGGCCGTCTGGCTGAAAATGCTGCCGGCCAGCGACTCGACATTTGATATTCACGCTGACTCGGACGCCTTCATCGTCAAGGGGTTGATTGCTGTTTTATTGATGATTTACAACGGAAAAACTGCCGAACAAATCTTGACCGATGACGGCACGGAGACATTTGCCAAACTTGGACTCGACCGGCACTTGAGCCCGACCCGCCGCAACGGATTGCACTCAATGTTGAGCCGAATCAAGGCTCTCGCCGCCGAGTCGGTCGTACAAACTGTCTGAATGGAAACTTCTGGCCCCATCGCACTCAGCCGCGACGTCGAGGCGTCCATCGTCCCTTCCGGCGACAAAGTGACGCTGCAAAAAGGTGAGACGGCGCAGGTCACCCAGACGCTCGGCGGCACGTTCACGGTAATCGTCAACGGCAACATGTTTCGTATCGAGGGAAGCGATGCCGATGCGCTTGGCCTCGAGCCGGTCAAGACTCCGGCGGAGGAAACCAAGCGGCCGGAAACAGAAGATGACCTGAAGCAGCAGATCGAGACGCAGCTCAAGACAGTTTACGACCCGGAGATTCCGGTGAACATCATTGACCTTGGCCTCGTGTACGACAGTACGCCAACCAAACTCGACGGCGGCTGGCGCGTCGATGTGAAGATGACGCTCACCGCGCCCGGCTGTGGGATGGGGCCAGTGCTGCAACAGGACGCACAAAACCGGCTGCTGTGCATCGAGGGCGTCGACGAGGTGGACGTGCAACTCGTCTGGGATCCGCCTTGGAATCACGATATGATGAGCGAGGCGGCCAAGCTGGAACTCGGCATGATGTGATGAACCCACGCGCGAAAACAGCGACCTTGGCCAGAAGCGACGAATCAGTCGATTGGACAGCGCTCCGTGATGACTTCCCGATCCTGCGCGAAACCGTCAACGGCCACCCGCTGGTTTATCTCGACAACGCCGCAAGCAGCCAGAAGCCGCATCAGGTCATCGATGCGGTTCGCCGCTATTACGAGCATGATAACGCCAACGTGCACCGAGGCATCCACGAGTTGAGCAACCGCGCCACCGAGGCTTACGAGGGCGCGCGACAGCGAGTCGCTGACTACCTCAACGCCGGATCCCGCGAGGAAATTATTTTCACGCGCGGCACCACCGAGGGGCTGAACCTCGTCGCCAACACCTGGGCGCTCGACAAGCTGCGCCAGGGCGACACGATTCTCCTCACCGAGATGGAGCACCACAGCAACCTCGTGCCGTGGCAAATTCTGGCCAACCGGATCGGCGCAAAACTCGACTTCATCGAGGTCACCGGCGACGATGGGCAGCTTGATTTGCAGTGGCTCGACGAGCAACTCGCCCGTGCCCGGCTGCTATCTCTCACGCATATTTCCAACACGATGGGCACAGTAAACCCGGTCGCCGAGATTTGCGCCCGTGCCCGTGCCGCAGGGGTGGTCACCGTTGTGGATGCCGCCCAAAGCGCAGGCCACGCACTGGTCGATGTGCAGGGGATAGACTGCGATTTTCTCACCTTTTCCGGCCACAAAACCTGTGGGCCAACCGGTATCGGCGTGCTTTACGGCCGCCGCGAACTGCTCGAGGCCATGCCGCCCTATCAGGGGGGTGGCGAGATGATTTTGAAGGTCGGGTACCGCGATTCCACCTTCAATGTTGCTCCGCACAAGTTCGAGGCTGGCACACCGAACGTCGCCGGTGCCGTTGGACTGCATGCGGCGCTCGACTACCTCGACACCATCGGCCGCAAGGCGATTTTCGAGCACGACCAGCGCTTGGCCAAGCGGGCCTGCGAGCACCTGGCCGAGATCGACGGCATCCGGATTTTTGGCCCGGCGGAAGGTCGCTCGGGGCTGGTGAGCTTTGTGCTGCCGGACGCCCACGCTCTCGACCTAGCCACGATGGCCGACCAAAAGGGCGTCGCGTTGCGGGCGGGTCATCATTGCAATCAACCGCTCCTGGCTAAGCTCGGTGTCGCGGCGACCACCCGTGCAAGTTTTTACTTTTACAATACTGAGGCCGAAGTCGATCGCTTTATCGAAGTGCTACACGGCGTCAGAAAACTGTTTGTCTGAATGAGCGAAACAATCACATGTAATTCTCCGATGCAGGCAGTGCTGCAGATTTTTCCCGGCGCGCAGCGGGCCTTGTTTCGCAAGTACCACATCGGGGGTTGCAGCAGTTGCGGGTTTCAGCCTGAGGAAACATTAGCCGGGGTTTGCGAACGCAATGGCGGTCTTCCCGTCGCCGACGTTTTGGAACAGATTCGCCAGAGCCACGAGGAGGATGGACGTATTTTGATCGAGCCTAGCGACTTGGCCAAGCGGCTCGAAAACGGGATGGACGTTCGCGTGGTGGATATTCGTTCGCGTGAGGAATTTGAGGCGGTGAACATCGACGGCTCGCAGTTGCTGACGCAGGACTTGATGCAGGAGATTCTCGGCAGTTGGGACAATGACCAATTGTTCGTCATCGTCGATCACCAAGGAAACAAATCCCTCGACGCGGCGGCCTATTATCTTGGCCACGGCATGCCGAATGTCCACGCACTGCGTGGCGGAATCGATGCCTGGTCGCTCGAGGTTGACTCGGCCGTCCGGCGCTACACACTGAATTAATATGAACGACGAACTTCAAAAAAAAGTCGCTGCGGCGATTAGCAACCCGAGAAACGTCGGCGAAATGACGGACGCCGACTCGGTCGGCACGGTGGGCAATTCCGAGTGTGGCGAAATGCTGCGCCTTTGGGTTAAGTATAAAGAGCAGGACGGCGAAAAGATCATCGACAAGGCCACTTTTCAGAGTTTTGGCTGCGAGACGGCGATCGCCGTGGCGAGTTTGGCGACTGAATTGATACAAGGCAAAACCGCCACTGAGGCAATGGAAATGAAGCCGGAGGAACTCTCCGGGGAACTCGGCCCGCTGCCACCAATGAAGATTCACTGCGCCGAACTGGTGCAGGGCGCGCTGCGTGATGCGCTTTCGCCCGAGAGCCAAGCGCTTGGCCAAGCGGAGTCGCCGGCCAAGCCGGACGGGCTCGTCCCCACGCTACGTGACAGCATCAACGAGGGACAGGCCAAGTCCGGCAGCATCAACATCCAGTTCCTCGACGAGTAACCTCCGCCGCCAGCTTCCCGGCGTTTAGACCTCCTTGACGACTCCCCAGTGGACATCGAGCTGTTTGGTGAGGTAGAGCCGGATGCCTTTTACCAGCGCCTTGGATTCCAGCTTTTGCCCGGCGGCGACGATCTGCTTAAGTGTCATGCCCGGCTTGATGCGGAAACTTTCCTGCGCGATGATCGGCCCCTCGTCGAGGTGCATACTCACGAAGTGCGCCGTCACGCCGGCAATTTTCACGCCATGCTCATGCGCTTGCCGGTACGGCTGCGGGCCGGGGAAACCCGGTAGCAACGAGGGATGAATGTTGATGATCTTGTTCTTGAATCGCCAAACGAAGTTCGGCGACAAAATTTTCATGAACCTCGCCAGTACAACGAAGTCCACCTGCGCCTTTTCTAAAATATGAAGCGCCTTGGCCTCCGCCTTGGCCCGGTTCGTCCAAGAAACATGATGAAATGGCAGGCCGGCTTTTTCGACCTTAGCCTTTAGATCGGGGTGGTTGCCAATGACGGCCACAATCTCCGTCTTGAGTTTTCTGGATTTTACCGACTCCAGAATGGCGTCGAGGCAATGCGGCTCACGGGTGACCATCAGGGCCATGCGCTGCGGGCGTTTGGGATCCGTGAACCACCACTTGATCTCCATGCCCAGGTCGCGCCCCAACGCGCGCAGCCCCTGACCAAGCGATTTCTCGTTAAAAACCGTCACCCGCCAATTGGCCTGAATCGTCATGCTGAACTGCCCGCGCGTGACCTGCTCCTCCAGCGCCTCGATGTTGGCCTTGGTTTCGAACAGTAGATTGGTGACTTTGGCCACGACGCCGGTCTTGTCCCTCCCGATGACAGTGATGGTCGCATAACAATTCATTGCGTGACGCAATTAAGCCGGTTTAAAGCAAGGAGAAAAGCGAAAACGGCTAAGCGCTTGGCCAAGCGGGTTAATCCTCTACCTGGTTTTTTTGGATCAAGGCGAAAAGGTCCCGAGCCTCGCGGAGGCCGATTGCGGTTGTGATTCCGCAGTAAAACAAGGCCGCGACGATGGCCGGGACGAACACTTCGCCGATTTTCAGCCACACCGTCTCGTAGCCAAGATTAGCCACCCATTGGTCATGCAAAAACCAGGCGACGCCACCGGCGACCCCGGCCGCCAACAGCATCCCGGCGACCGGGCGCAGCAGCGATTGAATCTCCCATTTGGGCATCTTGCGTTTGAGGGCGTAAGAGAGAAGCCCGACATTCAAGAGGGAACTGAGGGCATTGGCCACTCCGAGCGCGCCGGCTTGCAGTCCTTTCGGGAATATGAAAATGAGCGGCAACAACAACACGATGTTCAGACAGAGACACACTGCGCTGATCTGCATCGGCACCTTGGTGTCACCCAGCGCGTAAAACGCCCGAGCCATCACGTTGACCGCCGAGTAGGTAAGCAGGCTCGGCGCAAGACACATCAGCGCGAAGGACGCTCGACGGGTCGAGGCGGCGGTAAACTCTCCGTACTCGAAAAGTAACCGCACCATCGGCTCGGCCAGCACCATCAGCATCGCCACCGCGATTGCGTTCACAAAAAACAGGTAACCCATGCCACGCCGGAGGTTGGCCCGAAACTCGGGGAACTGTTTGTCCGCAGCCAAGCCGGCCAGTGTCGGTAAAAGAAACGTCGCCAGCGACACACCAAACACGCCCTGCGGCAGTTCCATCAAACGCACCGCGTACTCGAACGACGCAACAATTTTCGCACCACTGGCGCGCTCGATCCAAAAAGCGAGTGTCTGGGTAATGATAATGTTGAACTGGAACGCCGCCACACCGATCGTCGCCGGGATCATTTTGCGGACGACCTCCCGTACCGAGTCGTTGCTCCACGGGGTGACCCAGCGGAGCCTGTAGCCTTCGCGATATAGGTACGGCAATTGAAAGCACGCCTGTGCCACGCCAGCCACGAGCACGCCGAACGCGAGCGCGAAAATTTGTTCACCCAAGTCTTCCCCCCAGCGTGGTGCGACGAACAGAACCGTGGCGATCATCACTACGTTCAGCAGCGTGGCTCCCATCGCCGGGATAAAAAAATAGCCACGCGAGTTGAGCATGCCCATGAAAACCGCCGCTAGACAGACCAGCAACATATAAGGGAACACCACCCTCAACAGCTCGAGCATCAACCGTGTGTGCGTGTCGAACTCCCCCCACATCAGCATCGCCGAAAGACCCAGCATGACCCCACCGACTACCAAAGCGGAGGCTACCACCAGTGCGGAGACGACGGCATTGGCCGTTTGCCACATCGCCTTGTCACCCTCGGTTTTCTCCTTTTTTTTGAAAAGTGGAATGAATGCAGCCGTGAGCGCACCCTCGCCCAGCAGACGTCGGAAAAGGTTTGGAATCTGGAAGGCGTAAACGAAGGCGCTCGCGATCGGCCCGTCGCCCATGAACCGGGCATAAATCATCACCCGCACCATCCCGAGCAGGCGACTGAGCAACGTGGCCCCGGCCATGGCGCCGGAGGATTTTAGCATGTCAGACAACGAGCGGCAGGCTAGGTGCAAAGCCGACTGGAGTCGAGTGGGCATAGCCCGTCTGCTGTCTATTTTTGAACACCTTGCAAAATTCACCTCTGAATCGGTGACCAAAG
>DBNL01000071.1 GCA_002299785.1 Verrucomicrobia bacterium UBA673 | reverse complement strand
GGGAAAGAAACGGCGCGATATCGAGAGCCTCACTGGCAGTGATGGTGCCGACATCGAGCCCGAGCCCGCGCGCCCGGCTGACCTCCCGCTGCAGCGCCTTTAGCCGGTCCGCGCTGGAGGCCAGGCGCAGGCTGCCGACCTTGTGCCAGCCAATGTTGTTGGCGCCCTCGTCCCTGAATTGGTCGTAAAGCCCAATACTGTAATTCATCAGCCGCATCAGCGCGGGCGAGGTGCGGAATTGGCTGACGAGGCCGACAGAGTGGAACGTGGTGCCGCTGGTCAGTTCCCCCTTCTCGATGAGCAGAACATCGGTCCAGCCGCGCCGAGCTAGATGCCACGCGATGCTGCAGCCGGTGATTCCGCCGCCGATGATAATTACTTTCGCCTGCTCTTTCATTGGCCGCTCACCTTGGCCAAGCACCATGTGGGTGACAATAGCTATTTCTGGTGACGCTGCCCGACAGCTTGCGTTTAGCCAATGGAGTCGGCAGCATCTGCGTTTTGTCGACTGAAGAAACAGCAACGCAAAAGAGTCGCATCCACAGCTGGTTGAGTAATGCGCCGACGCATTGGTTTGTCCTTTATGCATCGGTGGCGGCGTTTGCGACCTATTTTTGCATGTACGCCTTTCGAAAGCCGTTTGCGGCTGCGAAGTATGAGGGGCTGATGTTCCTCGGAACGGACGTGAACCTCAAGACGGTGCTACTGATCAGCCAGATCATCGGCTATGCACTCTCGAAGTATGCAGGGATCAAGGTTTGCACTGAAATTCCACGAGCGAACCTGGCCAAGTTCCTCGTGGGACTGATCCTGTTTGCTGAGTTTGCGTTGCTGCTATTTGGTGTAGTGCCGGAGCAGTTCAAGGTGGCGGCCATTTTCTTGAACGGCATTCCGCTGGGCATGGTGTGGGGCTCGGTATCCCGTTATCTCGAGGGGCGCCGGGCTTCGGAGGTGATGTTTGCCGGATTAAGTTGTTCGTACATCGTCTCGAGTAGCTCGGTGAAGGCGTTTGGCACGTGGTTGATGGATCTAGGCATCGACCAGTTTTGGATGCCTGTCATTTCGGGGCTGTTTTTTCTGCCGCTCTTTGTCGTTGCCGTTTATTTGTTGAATCAGCTTCCACAGCCCAGTGCGGCAGACGTCGCGGATCGCAGCAAGCGCAGTGTGATGACTTCGAGCGAGCGCTGGGCTTTTTTCCGTACATTCCTCCCGGCGATGCTGATGCTGTTGCTAGTCTATTTTTTCCTCACGGCCTACAGGGATTTCCGAGACAACTACACGCCGGAAATCTTCAATGCTTTGGGCTACGAAACCAAACCGGAGCTGTTTCTCAAGGCTGATTGGCCCGTCGCATTCGGAGTGATGATGGCTTTGGCATGCCTAAATATGTTCCGAGATCACCGTTACGGGCTGATTGCCGTGTTCGGGGTGATGCTGAGTGGGATCTTGCTGATGGCCACAGCGACATTGCTGCATGATTTAAAAATGATCACTGGCCTGTGGTGGATGATCTTAATTGGCACGGGCGCCTATCTGGCCTATGTGCCGTATGGTGCAGTGTTGTTCGAGCGTGTGATGGCATCGACCAAGGTCGCTGGCACGGCGGTATTTGCCATATACCTGCACGATGCGATCGGTTATACTGGTTCGATTACAGTCCAGCTCTACAAGGATCTTGGCTATAACGAATTGAACTACTTCGAGTTTCTGCGCGGCTTTACTTGGCTGCTGTGCGCGTTGGGCTTTGTTTTCTTTATTGCCAGCTGCTTTTACTTCATGTCCAAGCATAAACCAACTGAGGGTAAGTCGTGAGAGGTACTCGAGGTCGGCGGTTTTGTCACCTTCCCGTTGCCTGACCAATGTCCGAACGCAGTGCCTCCATAATCGCCTTTGCCCTATTACTGACCGTGTGCTTTTGCGGCTTAGGCAAGCGCACTGTTTCGGCCGCACCGTTGCAGTGGCACGATCTTGGTCATTACCGCGAAGCAAAAGTGAACCGGCCGCTTGGCCAGGCCTCTGGCTTCTCACTGCTTTCGTCCAAGGCCGCTGGCGTCGAGTTCACTAACCGGCTGGCCCGCGCGCGAATGGTCAACGCGAACCTGCTTAATGGAGCGGGCGTCGCCGCCGGTGACGTGGACGGCGACGGACTGTGCGACCTCTATTTGTGCAGCCTTGACAGCGACAACGGGCTTTTCAGAAACCTCGGTGACTGGAAGTTCAAAAACATCACGGCTGGGGCGGGGGTCGGTGCGCCGGGTATGTCGAGCACCGGCGCGGCGTTTGGTGACGTGGACGGCGACGGCGATCTCGATTTGTTCGTCACCTCCTGCGGCGGGCCGAACGCGCTCTTCATCAACGACGGCACCGGCCTGTTTACGAATCGCACCAAGGCCGCCGGCGTCGAGGTGCGGAAGATCGGCTCGACGTCGGTCGCGATGGGCGACGTGGACGGCGACGGCGACCTCGACATTTACGTCGCCAACTACGGTGAGACCTCCGTCCTGCGCTCGGGCGGTTCGGTGTCGGTGCGCACGATCAATGGCAAGCAGGTGGTCACCGGCCGGTACGCCAACCGCATCCGCATCATGGGCGGCGATATGGTCGAAGTCGGCGAGCCGGATTTTCTCTACCTCAACGACGGTAGCGGCAACTTCACCAACGTTGACTGGACGGACGGCAATTGGCTCGACGAAAACGGCCAACCGATCCGGAAGGCGTTTTGGGATCTGGGCCTGTCGGTGATGATCCGCGATGTCAACCAGGACGGCCGGCCGGACATTTATGTTTGCAACGATTTTCAGACGCCGGACCGGTTTTGGATCAATCAGGGCGACGGCAAATTCCAACTCATCAACGAGCTGGCATTGCGCCATCGCAGCTACTTCGCGATGGCGGTGGACTTCGCCGACATCAACCGCGACGGACACGACGATTTTTTTGTCGCCGATATGATGAGCCCGACGCACCTGCTCGAGATGACGCAGGTTATGATCACCAACCCGTTCGCAAAGCCGATCGACGAGTTCATCGACCGGCCGATCATTCACCGCAACACGCTCCTCGTGAATCGGGGTGACAACAGCTACATGGACACCGCCAACTTCAGCGGTGTCGCTGCTACCGAGTGGACTTGGGGCGCGACCTTCCTCGACGTCGACCTCGACGGCTTGGAGGATTTGCTGATCGCCAACGGCCACGCCTTCGACACGCAGGATCTCGACACCATCGAGCGGACGTCGAAGCTCGGCAAACTGCCGGCTGCGCAGGCACGCAAAAAAGTCTTTCTGTACCCGCCGCTGAACGTCTCTAACATGGTTTTCCGAAACGAGGGTGGCCTGCGCTTCACCGAGGCTGGCAGTCAATGGAGTTTCGAGTCGAAAAACGTCTCGCACGGCATATCACTCTGCGACTTGGACAATGATGGCGATCAGGACGTGGTGGTGAACTGTCTCAATGAGCCGCCGCTGCTCTATCGCAACAATGCCACCGCGCCCCGTGTGTCGGTGGCGCTACGCGGCGCGCGGGGCAACACACGCGGCGTTGGCGCGCGCATCATCGTTCGCGGCGGGCCGTATGAGCAATCGCAGGAAATGATCGCCGGCGGCCGCTACCTCGCCGGCGATGAGCCGCTCCGCAGCTTCGCCGCCGGCCAAGCGCAAAGCCTCTCGATCGAGGTCGCTTGGCCAAGCGGCAGCCGAACCGTCGTCACCGCGGCCAAGCCGAATTATGCCTACGTAATCCACGAGAAAAACAGCCAACCCAAGCCGCCGCCCTTGGCCAAGCCGCCGCCGATGTTCATCGACGCAAGCGACTGGCTCAACCATGAACACAGCGAACATCCGTCGGACGATTTTCTGCGACAGCCGCTGCTGCCCCGCCGCCTCACCGAGTCCGGCCCCGGCGTGGCGTTCATCGACTGGGATGGCGACGGGCGCGACGAACTGTTCTTCGGCAACGGCGCGAGTGGGAATCTTGTCGGCTACAGCGTCGC
>DBNL01000094.1:6253-20324 GCA_002299785.1 Verrucomicrobia bacterium UBA673 | reverse complement strand
GGCGAGGCACTGGCGGTTTATTTTCTGGCATCCACGTAATCGCGGCCCATGGTTCGTTTGGTTGCAAAACGTGGGTTGGTGCAAAATAGCTTCACCTCATGGGCCTGCATCCGAGTGACAATTCCTCCTTTTCTAACAACCTTTTTTTCGTCGCCGTAAAGCAGGTGAAGCGTGCGGCCGTTCAATCCCTCCAATTTGGTGACATCGACCCCCAGATGTCGGTGATCGTCTTCGTTGACCAGGATCAAGAGATAATCGGCTTGGTTGCTTTTTAGTGTGCCCCTAACACCAATCCCTGGTGCGTCAAAAAGATCGTCGATGACTGACACTTCAATGGTCTTATCGGCGCCTACCAAAAGCGGTTCGAGTTCGCCTAACTCGGCGGTCAGGGCGTAGAGGGATTCCCGAAACAGGGGATCGTCGATGGTTTGTGTTCCCCAGTAGAAGATGCCACGGGCACCGTGCGAGATGGCGTCATAGGCCATGAATCTTGACTGGTGATAGCTCGGATAAAGACGCTTGCGCCCGTCCTTGACCTTGTGCCATGAGAATCCCTGGAGAACCATCCAGACCGGCTTGCCGCGACCGATTGCATCCCAACGATCCACCAACCGCCCGATACTTTGCAGATCGGTACCGTCTTTTCGAACGGCGTAGTAATCGCAGCCGGTGATATCGATGGAGCCGATGTAATCCCGAACGTATTTCACGTCGCTGTCAGCGGCTTCGTTTACCCAGAAAGGTAGGTTTCGTTCGTCCAGCTCCTGGACGAGCCGTATGCCTTCGTTCATCTTTGTGATGATTTTATCTCCCTCTTTTTTGGCATAATTTACAGCCTTGGGTATCTGGTTGTTCCAATCTTCTCGGGTGAAGCCGGCGCGCTCCTTGAGGAAGCTGTACGCGGTAAATGTCCATACGATTTCGTCCGGACCCTCCCATACGGCCAAGGCAGGGTGGTTTCGCAGAGTCTCGATTTGTTTCCGCAACTCCGGTGTAGCTCCCTGCAAGACGTTGAGCGGCACCCAGCCCATCATTCCCTGTGCTTGTGCAGAGTCTAGAGAGGCTCGGTTGCTACATCGGACAATGTTTATGCCACTTTCAGCCATTCTTTGAAGCTTTTCCTTTTCGCCAGGGAACTCATAGAAACCAATCGGGAAACGCAGCCTGCCGTTGTGGTCTGATAGGATGCCGGGGTGTCTTGACTTTTGTTCAACGGTGAGGATTTGCATCCCGCGTTTGGCGGCGACGGAGACTTCGCCTCCACCATCCACGGTCAAAGTTTTGTTGCCCGTTCTCGTCCCGAAATCGGTTCGCCGCGCCAGCACACGGTTGCCTAGGCGCAGGCCGGACACGACCGGGCCGGGCTTTGAGGGCACGTCAAACTCGATGGGCACTCCACGGTCGATGAAGCCGCTGTACTGCAAACTTTCACGGTATACTTCATGAACCAGCTGGATTTCTGTTGCCAACTCCCTGCCGGTGCACCAGAGGAAAAACGTGTCGTGTCCGCGCAGCAGCATGTGCCAGAGAAGTTCCTGATATTTTTCCTTGCTGAACTGTTCCACGGACGGGTCGGGATTGTCCGGGGGTGCGGTGGTGTGCCAGTGGACAAATGGAATGATCGGTGTCCGCTGTGAGGTATGTTGGCCCGCATTAGAGCTGACCAGCAGCATGTTGTAAAACCAGCGATAATCCTTGGGTTCAAAATCGTACCAACCGAAAGTGGGGTACCATGTGTAAACCACCGGCATAGCAAATGTGTATCCGCAGTGCCCAAACTCATGATTCCACTCGCGATATCGAGCACGTTGATCCTGAAGTGCCGGTGCGTCGGGGGTTTCGTGTTCAAAATAGTCGTACCAGTACCGATAGCCGTTGTGGGGATTCACGGCATAGTTGCCGACAAGCGCTTCCGGGAAATAACGGGTGACATTGTCTCCGAATGTAATTCGTTGAAGCTTACTTCGAATCGCTCGCAGTTTGGCCTGGAATTTACGAAAATCATCGATACCCGGCACGTGTACGCGACAACGGCGGCAGCGCTTGGAACTGGCCCAGGCGTCGTTCCACTCGATGGGGCCGTCGATCTCCCAGTCCGCGAAGATGAAATTCACATCAACCCCGGCGGTCTTGTATTGCTTTAGGAACGCCTCGACGCGTTGCTTAATGACCGGGATGCGATGCTCAAGCGCAAACGGGCAGCCCATTGTGCCGCCAAACGAGGTCTCGCCGAACGGCCTGCCGGCGGCATCGATGTGCTGCGTCTTTTCAGTGCCATCAAAAAAGGAGTAAAGGCATCCCGTGGCATGAACAGAAACCATTTTGCCCAAGCGTTGCTGCATCTTGCCAATTCGCAATCCTTCTTTCAGCGATGCCTCAAATGAACCGTGGTTCCAGTTTACCGAATAGCCGATGCCACGCTTGGCCAAGTCCTTCAACACTTTCTCCGCTTGGCCATCCGGCAGGGAGGAGAGTGAGCCGCTGATGGGCAGCACGAAAAGAGGCAGTCGACCGTTTATAGTCGTCTCAATTGGTTTGGTGTTTTCGAGAATGGCTCGAAGGTTGTCGGGCAACTCTTTTAAGGATTGCGCCACAACTGCTTGGCCATGAGCTAAAAAAAGAGGCAAAAGAAAAAGCCGGGTCATCGGCGGGGAGCATCCCGTGCACCCTCGGACGGGTCAACCTTTTCGCCCGGATTCGGTTTGGCTAATAGGCGAGGCAAACAGTTGTGTGGGTAAAGGGCGTTAATTATCCAAAAAAACCTCATTTTTCGTGTGCATTTGAGGCATGTCGTGCTACAACCTCCCCCGACCTATGAGCAACCCTATCGCCCGAATGAATGGCGGATTCCCCTTAGTGGGCCGCTTGGCATTGTCCGCAATTGCCGCAGTGGCTGTGACTACCCAAGCGGTGGAATTCGAGAACGACGTGGTTGAGGGCAACCTCGACACGACGCTGAGCTACGGAGCCTCCTTCCGCACATCGGCTGCGGAGTCCGGTAACATTGGCATTGCTAATGGCGGTACGCGCTACTCCGTCAACGGCGACGATGCCAATCTCAACTACGGCACCGGCCTGTTCTCGCATGTGGCCAAGGGCACGCACGATCTGGACGTGGACTTCAAGAAATTGCAGAACTTGAGCCTGTTCCTGCGCGGCACATACTTTGTCGACTTCGAGAACATACAAGGCGACAGCCCGTTGAGCGACGCGGCCAAGCGCGAGGTCGGCCGCGACATGGAGTTACTCGATGCTTACATCTCTTACGATCTTCCGACCTCCATACCGGTGAACATTCGTCTGGGAAACCAGGTGCTGAGTTGGGGGGAAAGTACGTTTATCCAGAACGGCATCAATGTTATCAATCCGATCGATGTGACCAAGTTCCGCATCCCCGGTTCGGAGCTGCGCGAGGCCTTGCGACCGGTGCCGCTTCTGTCAGTATCCCTTCAGGCAACCGACAACCTGACACTGGAGGGCTTTTACCAGTTCAAGCAGGAGGAGATGGAGATCGACCCCGCCGGCAGTTACTTTAGCACAAAGGATTTTGTCGGGCCGGGCGGTCAGTACGCCATGCTTGGTTTTGGGAGTACGGGCCAGCCCAACATGGAGAGTTTCATAGACAATCCGCTTTTCGGTTTGCTTGATGGAGAACCGGCCAGTGTGCCGACTGTTTCAAACCCGAGATTCAACCCCGCTCTGGCACCAAGCGCCGCGAATGCGCCGTTCCTTCCCGCGGGCGCAGCTGCGATTCCACGTGGTCACACCAACCGCGCCAGCGACAGCGGGCAGTTCGGTTTGGCTGCACGTTACTTTGCCGAGGGGCTCAACGATACGGAATTTGGTTTTTACTTCATCAACTATCACAGCCGCCTGCCGGTAATAAGCGCCATGACCGGGCGCGACATCTCTACCGAATTGGAGCCTACTGTTAACGCGGTCAAGGGAGGGATTGCTCAGATTGATGGTTTGTTGACCCAGGTGACCGGGGGCTTGGCCCAAGTCACTGGCGGACTGACCCAGGCCGATGCAGGCTTGGTGGAAGTAAACGGGGCCATTGCCCAACTTGAGGCGGCAGATCCCAACAGTGCAGATTTGGTTGCATTAAGAGCGCAACAGGCAACGCTTGTTGGCCAGAGAGAGGGGCTCTTAGCCCAGCAGACAGAGCTGTCGACCAATCAAGCAGCTCTCAATGCTCAACGCGCTGGTTTCACGGGTCAATTGAATGGCCTCCAGAACAGTCTCCCGCAGCTTTATCCCGGAACGGCTCGCTATATGTTCGAGTATCCAGAGGACATCCAGTTGTTCGGAGTGAGTTTCAACACCGAGATCGGCGCCACCGGTATCTCACTTCAGGGGGAAGTGTCTTACCGGCGTGATGTGCCACTGCAGGTGGATGACATCGAGTTGCTAGTTGCCGGCCTCACTCCTTTCAACCCGGCACTGGGAAATATCGGTCTGATTCCGGTGGTCGACACCAATGGTGACGGCGTGCCGGACATGGGTAACCCTGCCTGGCAGGGTCGAAGCATGACGCAGCTCGGGTCGCAGGATTTCAACAGCTACGTCCAAGGCTACCGTCGGTTTGAAGTCTGGCAACCGCAGTTTACGGTGACAAAACTTTTTGGCCCCACGCTTGGTGCTTCGCAATGGGTGCTTGTTGGTGAAGCTGCCGCAACGGTGGTTCCGGATTTGCCGAGTAAGGATGTTCTGCGTTTTGACGGTCCCGGCACGGCACTCAGTGGTGATCCGTTAGCCCCGACGATTCTTCCTGGCCAAGGGCATGCACCGTATGCCGAATCGGCCGATGCGTTCGCGGATGACTTCTCCTGGGGTTACAGATTAGCTGCGCGCATCGATTATATGGACGTAATCGGTGGTGTGAACCTGTCCCCGGCGATTGTTTTTGCGCACGACGTTGACGGCAATACACCGCTGCCGCTGGGTAACTTCCTGCACGACCGTCAGAGCGTGACCGTGGGATTGACCGCCACATATCAAAACTCATGGCAAGGTACGCTTAAGTACACCGAGTTTCTAGGCAACGAGGACTACAACCTCATGTATGACCGCGACTTCCTGCAGGCGATGGTTCAATACTCGTTCTAACCCAAGCTAATTTTAACAATGAAACGTAACACTGGTTTTTATCTGATCACAGCCACTGCATTTGTCGCGGGCGTGGCTACAGCAACGGCTCAAAGTGCGGCCGACCTGGGCAAAAGCCTGACGCCGCTTGGAGCCGAGAAGGCTGGCAACGCCGCTGGCACCATCCCAGCCTGGGAAGGGGGCATCACGAAGCCGCCTGCAGGCTACAACTCAGGGGATCATCACCCAGACCCTTTTGCCAATGACAAGATAAGCGCAACGATCAACGCGGCCAACGCCGAGCAATACGCGGACAACCTGACCGAGGGTCACAAGGCGCTTCTTGCCAGATACTCCTCCACCTACAAGATGCCGGTGTACCCCACCCGCCGCAGCGCCTCAGCGCCGCAGGATATTTATGATGCCACCAAGGCCAATGTCAGTTCCGCCAAGCTGACGGACGGCGGCAACGGTGTGGCCGGTGCTTCCCGAGGGGCTCCGTTTCCACTTCCGAAAAACGGGCAGGAAGTAATCTGGAATCACCTGCTTCGCTACCGTGGCCTCGGCGGATTGCGCAAGGTCGGGCAGGTTGCCCCGACTCGCACAGGCGATTACACACTGGTTCAGCTCGAGGAAAAATTTCTGTGGAACTATCATCAACTCGGTGCCGCCTCGGAGAGCGTCGACAATGTGATGGCCTACTTTGAACAAAAAGTCACCGCGCCCGCTCGTTTGGCCGGGACAATCCTGATGGTGCACGAGACGATTGACCAAGTGAAAGAGTCTCGCCGCGCTTGGGTTTACAACACCGGCCAGCGCCGCGTGCGTCGTGCGCCGCAGGTTGCCTACGATAACCCTGGCACGGCGTCGGATGGCATGCGCACCAGCGATCAACTCGACATGTTTAACGGCGGGATCGACCGTTACGAATGGAAACTCGTCGGCAAAAAGGAGGTCTATGTGCCTTACAATTCCTACAAGCTTCATAGCGACAGACTGAAGGTGACCGACATCGTTACGCCGATGCACATCAACCAGGAACACTCCCGCTACGAGTTGCACCGCGTCTGGGTGGTCGAGGCCACTCTCAAGGAAGGCAAGCGCCACATTTATGCCAAGCGCCGCTTTTACGTGGACGAAGACAGTTGGGGCGTGCTGGTCGTGGATCAGTACGACAACCGGGGTCGTCTGTGGCGCGTGTCTGAGGGGCATGGCATCAACTACTACGACATCCTCAGTTTCTGGTCCACGCTTGAAGTGCACATGGATCTTTTGTCCGGCCGCTATCTCGCGTACGGTTTGGATAATGAAAACGAGATGTACGACTTCTCGTACCAGTCCAAGCCGGGTGACTACACGCCAGCTGCGTTACGCCGGCGAGGTCGCCGTTAAGCAAATAATTGATTGGTGAGTAAAATCCCCAACCAACCCAACCAACCCGAAGACGGGCCGGGGTTCTCCCCGGCTCGTTCTTTTTTTCGCCACCGTGTTCTAAACTGGATTTCGATTTGGCCACACGGATGGATTGCGGTGTTCCTTTTGTCCACAGGCTTGGCCAAGCCGGCCTCGCAGCCGATCGATGGTAACGCTGTCTCCGCTCACTTTGCAAAGCGCTCGCTGTTGCTTGACGTGCACGGCCGAGGCGAACGTGCGCTCGCTGTCGGCGAGCGCGGTCATATTTTGCTATCGACCGACGGCGGCAAAAACTGGAGACAGGTCGCTGTGCCCACCCGCCGCACGCTCACCGGTGTATTTCTCATTGACAACCAAACTGCCTGGTCGGTCGGCCACCAGTCGGTGATTTTGAAATCCGGCGACGGCGGCGAAACGTGGGCCAAGGCCAACGCCGAAAGCGACCCCGAGACTGCCTATCTTGACGTTCTTTTTTTAGACGCCAAGACCGGGTTCATTGTCGGTTCGTACGGCAAATTCCTCTCTACCAGCGATGGCGGCAAAATGTGGACCGAGGAGAAGCAAGACGACGACCCACACTTTAGCCACATCATCGCCGCTCCGGACGGCGGCCTGTGGTTGACCGGCGAATATGGTACGGTAAGGCGAAGTGACAACCGGGGCGCGAGCTGGCAGTCCTGCGCAACGTCTTACGAAGGCACTTTCTTCGGCGCGCTGCCTTTTGCCAAGGGCGGTGCGGTGGTGTTTGGTCTGCGTGGTAACATCTCCAGAAGAGGGGACGGCGGCGAGTGGCTGAAAATAGAGTCGCCAACGAAGGCATTGCTGCACGCCGGCGTGGTCTTGGCTGATGGCCGATTTGTGCTAAGTGCCGCCGCCGGTCAACTACTGCTCAGCACCGATGAAGGGCGCACATTCCGTTTGGTCGAATGGCCGGGCGTCGCCACGGCGACAAGCCTTTGGCAGGCGAGCGACGGGGCCGTGTTGCTGACGAGCGACAAGGGCGTGCACCGGCTCGAGCTAACGGATTTGAAAACGGAGGGGGCGAAATGAGCGAACCGGGTTTTGCGGTGCGGGTGGAGCAGTGGGTGTTCGGGCATCGCAAATTGTTGCTGATGGTTTTTCTTCTGGCGACGGCTGTGCTGTTCGGGTTTGCGACGCAGACGAAGATCGACGCCGGCTTTGAGAAACAACTTCCGCAGGGGCATCCGTACATCGGGACGTTCACAAAATACCAGTCGCAGTTTGGCGGCGCCAACCGTGTGATGATCGCGCTCATGGCAAGGGAAGGTGATATTTTCACGCCGGAATATTTTGAGAAACTTGAGGCCGTGACACAGGAAATGTACGGCATGCCGGGTGTCGATCAGTCGAGTGTCACGTCGCTTTTCACGCCGAACGTCCGGTTCACGGAGGTGGTCGAAGACGGCTTCACTGGCGGGAATGTTGTGCCTGCCGATTTCATGCCGACTCCCGGGGGCTTGGCCAAGGTGCGGGAGAACACGCTCAAGTCGAACTACATGGGGCGGCTCGTGACCGACTCGTTCAATGGCTCTATGGTGATGGCCAATCTGCTCGAAATCGACCCCGACACCGGCGAGAGGCTCGACACCTTCGCCGTGGCCAACCGACTGGAGGAACTACGCATTACGCATGAGTCGGACGCTGTCAGCGTGCATATCATCGGCTTCTCTAAGGTTATGGGCGATGTTCGGGAAGGGGCGCTCAACGTGGTGTTTTTCTTTGGCGTGACGGTGGTGCTGACTTCGCTGCTGGTTTGGCTTTACGCGCAGTCCTTTTGGTTTGCGGCGCTGCCGCTTGGCTGCTCGCTCTCGGCGGTGGCATGGCAACTTGGTCTGTTGAATCGGCTTGGCTATGGCATTGACCCGATGTCGATCCTCGTGCCGTTTCTTATTTTTGCGATCGGCGTTAGCCACGGAGTGCAGATGGTGCGGGCGTTTCGCGCCGAGCTGTTTGCGGGTAGCGATTCGCTCGAGGCCGCGCGCAGTGCATTTCGGCAACTGCTCGTGCCGGGCAGCGTGGCGTTGATCACGGACACGATTGGATTTGTCACCATCCTGCTCATCCCGGTGCCGACGATTCGTGAGTTGGCCATCGCCGCAAGCATCGGTGTGGCAGCGATTATCCTGACTAATCTGCTGCTGTTGCCGTTGCTGTTATCGTATCAAAAACCCCGCGCAGGATACCGCGCGCGCGTGGCTAGGCGTAAATTGTGGACAGGTAAAATCTGGCATTCAGTAGCGTATTTATCCGGGCCAAAAATGTCGGTCGTGCTGGTTGCTGTTTGCGCCGTGATGTTTGGTCTTGGCTTTTCGAAGGCCATGCGTGTGGAGGTGGGCGACTTGCACGAGGGCGTGCCGGAGTTGCGGCCGGACTCGCCTTACAATCTCGACAGCGCGATGATCACCGACAATTTCGACCTTGGTGTCGATATTTTCATCGCGTTCACCGAGACGGTAAAGGACGGCTCGGTGGACTACGCGGTGATGGAGTTACTCGACCGTTTCGAGTGGCACTTAGCCAATGTCGAGGGAGTGAAAAATGTTATGGGCTTGGCTGGCATCGCACGCACAATCAATTCCGGCTACAGCGAGGGCAGCTTTAAGTGGCGCGTGCTGCCATACAATCGAGCCATGTTGTCACAGGCGGTCGGGCGCGTGGAGACTTCGACTGGCCTGACCAATCTCGACGGCAGCGTGTTGCCGGTGATGGTGTTTCTCGAGGATCACAAGGCGAACACGCTGCGCCGCGTTGTCGCTGCCGTGAAGGGGTTCGATGAAAAGCACGGAACTGAAAAAACGCGATTTCGCCTGGCCGGCGGCAACGCCGGCGTGATGGCGGCGACCAACGAGGTAGTCGATGC
This sequence comes from Verrucomicrobia bacterium UBA673, assembly GCA_002299785.1. Taxonomy (GTDB): domain Bacteria; phylum Verrucomicrobiota; class Verrucomicrobiia; order Limisphaerales; family UBA1096; genus UBA1096. Next base: position 10,942 of record DBNL01000094.1, on the reverse strand, counting down.
GGCGCAGTTCCCAATTTTGATTTATGTGTACGTCGCGGTGGCGCTGCTGTGCTTTGCCAGCTACCGCTCAATCAAGGCGGTCGTGTGTATCGTACTGCCGTTGGCGCTGGTGTCTGTGTTGGCGCACAGTCTGATGTACGCGCTGGAGATAGGGCTGAAAACTTCGACGCTACCGGTGGTGGCACTGGGTGTCGGCGAGGGCGTGGACTACGGGATTTATCTGTTCAGCTGCTTCATGGCGCAGCGGCGCAAAGGTCTTTCGTTTACCGAGTCGATGGACGCAGCGATGACACAGGTCGGCAGCGCGGTGGTATTCACCGGTTTGACGCTTTCCATCGGGGTCGGCACGTGGGCATTCTCAGCGCTGCAGTTTCAGGCCGACATGGGCATCCTGCTTATGTTCATGTTTTTGATGAACATGGTTTTCGCAATCCTCCTGCTGCCAGCGATCGCGCGGCTACTGTTTCGTTCATAACGGGGTCATCCGTTCCTCGACGAATTTTTGGATCACCTCCAGCTCGCCTTCGCCTTGGATGGTGTGTTCCTTCTCAAACACTTCCCACTGCATGCGGATGCCGCCGGCCTGCAGTTGCTCCATCTGCGCCTGGGTCTGGGCCAGCGGCAGCAGCGGATCGGCCGTGCCGTGGGTGATAAGGAACGACTGCTCTGCCGCGACCGGCGATTGTTTGGCGACGAGCCGCTCCGGCTCGTGCGCGTATCCGCTGATGCCGACCAGACCGGCGAACCGGTGCGGATATCGAATACCCACCTCGTGCGTCATCAAGCAGCCCTGCGAAAAACCCAACACAAAAGTCTGCTTTGTAGCGAAGCCATCGGCGCGCTGTCGGTCGAGCAGATCGAACAACAATCTACGACTGCGCTCCACCCCGATGCCCGGTTTGTCATAAATGTTGTACCACGAAAAGCCGCCGTGGTAGTCGTCCGGCGCATTGGCGAGTAGGATGTTGAGTCTTGGGTTGTTCAGGGCGCTTGGCAGCCAGCGGAACCCCTCCATGCTGTCGCCCAGCCCGTGTAGTACCACCATTAGCCATTTAGAATCCGCCTCGGCGGCGGGAATCAGTTCCGTGTTAAGCACGGCGGCAGTTTAGCGAGCCGGGGACGCGAGCCAAGTCGGGAAAAACTTAAGTTTTTCAAGCTCATGCCGACAATGAGAGAAGTTATACAGGTTGCAGCAGTAAAGTTTTTCTTACGGAAGTTATTCCAATTGGCATAGAGCAACTTGAGGCAGTCGTTGACGGTTTAACCAGCGAAGGCGACGCAACTATGTGTAAGAACACGGGGACAGTAAGCCCTTGAATCAAAGCTGCTTCAGAGCGTCAAGGAGAACGATAAGCGTGTTCTCGACCTGATTGCTTGAGTGTGGATTGCACCTAACCGAGACCGTCTTCGTAGTCCGCGTTTGCCAAGGCCGCTTGGGCAAGCGCGTGCTTTAACGGGTCGAACTCTTCGGCGCTGAAGCCAAGGTGCGAGTGCCTCCGCCATCCCTCGGCGTGCTGAAATTTCCCCGATGCCTGGCCAAGCGCCAGCGACATTTCCTCCATCGTTTGCAGGTACGAGTCCATCCCTTGGCTCACATCGAGCCACTCCTTTTGGCTGCGATGCGCGGCGAGCGCCTGCCGCTTGGTTTCGAGCACATTCGTCGTGTCGACGAACAGCCCGGGCACGACCCGTCGCCACAGGGCATCGCGCAAACCGTGAGGCATTCCGTGGTACACCGCGACCTCGCCGTCCACCGCCGGGCGTGCGGGCGAGACCCCGAAGTTTGGCATGCCGCGCGAGAAGGCGGCCGTCACGGTCAGGCGTGAGGTGTTGGTGTGATCCTCCATGTAATCATCCGGAGAATGCGTCAGCACGATAGACGGTTTCACATCGCGGATGATCGAGGCCAAATGCCGGAGATGCCGGAGGTCATAAAAAATCTCGAGATCGCGCGAAAACGGCTGGTGAAAAGTTGCTCCAAGTATGGCAGCGGCCTCTCTAGCCTCGGACAGTCGCTTGGCCTCGGTTTCCTCCGCACTCAAGCTGACGCTGCCGCAGTTGCCGCTCGAGATGTTGAGGCAGTGCGTCTTCCAACCGGCCTCACTCAGCAACAGTAGCGTGCCGGCCATCATGAATTCAATGTCGTCCGGGTGAGCGGCGATAGCGATGGCAACTCGCCGGGGCTTTTCGGTCGGGTCAGGCACGCAACTCGGAAAGTTTCACTGGCCGGTTTTTCTTCGCGGACAAGTCTGCGGCGAAGATGATCTCGTGTGACTTGGCCGCCGTGGCGAGGTCGGTCAACGGCATCGACTTGCCCTTGGCCAAGGCGGCAAAAAACGCCTCGAACTGGGACTGGAACGGGTGGTCGCTCACATCGCCCGAGTCAACCATTTTCATCGACAAGTCGCTCCACTTGTTTTTATCGAGACCGCTTGGCCCGCCTAGTTTGTTAGAGTGAAACTTGTTGTCCAGCAAGCTGCCTTCGCTGCCGACTAGGTGCGTGTGAACATAATATGGCTGGAGACAGTCGATGATCGACGCGGTCTTGCCGACGCGGCCATCCTTGAATTTGAGAATCGTCACGCTACTCGTATCGTACTCGTATTTTTTGAAATCCTTGTTTGCCGATCCGGTCGAGTAACTGCTGACACTCTCAACATCATTTCCCATGTAGAGCAGCAGCGCGTCTAGCGCGTGGCAGCCTGCCGAGAGCAGACTGCTGCCACCGGCGTTGCGCTTGGTGTTCCAGCGGAACTGCGCGTACCACGGGCCGATACCGTGGTAGTAGTCCACCTCACCGTAGTGGATGGCTCCCAGCAACCCACGATCGATCACGCTCTTCGTGGCGATGAGTTGGCTCGAAAAGCGCAACTCGAAACAGACGCACGCCTTGACGCCGGCCCTGGCCACCGCCTTTTGCATTGCGCGCAAATCCTTCAAGTTCAGCGCGAGCGGCTTCTCGATGATCAGGTCTTTGCCAGCCTCGGCGGCGGCGATGACGTGGCGTGCGTGCTGGTACGGGTAACTGCACACCGAGATTACGTCGATAGCCGGGTCGGCTAGCATCTTTTTGAGGTTCGTGTGGCATTGGATTTCGCCGCCGTGTTTGGAACTGAGTTCCGCCGGGTCGAGTTTGCGTGACGAGCAAACTGCCGTGACCTGCCCTTGGCCGGTGGCGTTGATTGAGTCGATGTGCGCGCCGGCGACCCATCCATAGCCAATGACGCCAATATTGAATTTTTTCATAAGTCTCGAATGATCCGTAGGCCCGATGCCACAACGAACCCGACCACTTGTCAACTATTGCGTGGCGGCGCGAATCGTGGAATGTTTCTCTCTCGTCTGGTTGTGCGGTGTAACCGATCGGCTGTTTGCGCCGTCTTTACCTAATTACGCGGAAAAACCGAATCAAGCTTATGTCAAAATCCAAAACGAACTCCAACCCCGACTGCGATTGTTCCACCGGCGAATGCCTCCCCTCGCGCCGCCAGTTTTTCAGCCGCGGCGCCCAGTCCTTCGCTGCCATCGGCGTGGCGGTGCAATCTGGCGCGACCGCCCGTGCATCGCGGCTCAAGCCAAGCGGCTGGCTGCCGACCGGCCTCGGGCAGACGCGCGACATGACTGTGGCCGACGGCTTGGTTTATGTCGCCGGCGACTCGGCGGTGGCCGTATTCAAGCCAGGCGGCGAGCCGGTGCGGCGGATGGAGTTCGCCGAGGCACCGCGTTGCATCGCGGTGGCCAAGCGGCGTTTGGTTGTCGGCCTTCGCGACCGGGTGTTGCTCTGCGATCTCGACGGCGAAACGCAGGCCGAGACCAAGCGCTTGGCCAAGGGCGCCGCGTTGACCAGTCTGGCCGTGGCGGAGGACGCCACGATTTTTGCGGCCGACGGCGGCAGCAGTTCCATTTGGCGCATCAGCCCTGACGGCGAGGTGCTCGACCGTCTGGCCGGTGGCAAGGGCGGGCGGTTTGCCGTGCCCAAGTCGTTCTTCCCTATCACGTGGGCCGACGGCGGCCTAGTCGTCGCGCACCCGGGCCGGCACCGCGTCGAGCGTTACGATACCGATGGCGAGTTGATGGCTCGCTGGGGCAAACGCTCCCGCGGGCTCACCGGTTTTTCCGGCTGCTGCAACCCGGTGAGCGTGGCGGTGACCGGCAGCGGCGAGTTCGTGACCGCCGAGCGCGGCCAGCCGCGCATCAAGCTGTTCGGTAAGGACGGCAAGTTCCGCTCGGTGATCGCCGGGCCGGAGGCTTTCGATGCCGAGGAACACGAGCAGGTGGAGACAGACGCGGAATTGGTTACCTGCCAAAACGGTGGCATCGAGGTGGGGCTGCTCGGCGACCAGGTCGTCGCGCTCGATCACACCACCGCGTCGTTCCGGTTGTTCGACTTGGCGTAACTGGCTTCGATACCCGACGTGAAATTGAACACGAAACTTTCCGTGTGGCTCGCTGCGCTTGGCATTGGCACCGCGCTTGGCCAGGCGGCGGAGGAGGACGCTAAGCCGGAAGGCACGCACGCCGAGATCGAGCCAATCCGTTTCGGCACGCACCCCAGCGGAAAGCCGATCACCATCAAGACCATCGCGATGAACCGCGACGGCGACTTGCTCGTCGGCATCTCGTGGGGGGAAGGCAAGATGGAATTCGCGCAGCCACGCGGTGAAGATGGCGGCAGCAGAGCTGACAGAG
>DBNL01000094.1:0-5907 GCA_002299785.1 Verrucomicrobia bacterium UBA673 | reverse complement strand
GGTGGCAGGACACGACCCGGTGGTGAACGGGGCTCTGGCGGGTTTATGCAGGCATTGCCGGTCGTTGTGGCTCTTGACGCGAACGGGAATGGCGAGATTTCGACCGAGGAAATCGAGAAGGCCGAGGAGGCCCTGGCCAAGCTCGACAAAAACGGTGACGGCAAGTTGAGCGGCGACGAGGTGCGGCCCTCCCGTGGTAGCAGCCAACGCGAACGCCGCCCCGGTGACCAGGCGCAGGGCACCGAAAAGTCGGGCGATGAGGTCGCTCGTATCCTGGAGTTTGGCAGCGAGGAGGACATCGCCGACTTGGCCCGCGAAGCCAGTTCGCGGCAATTCATGGAGGCGTTGCGCGAGATGAGTTCCGACGACCGGCGCAAGGTGATGAGCGCATTGCCGGGGGAGGTACGCAGCCGGTTGGGACGGTTGCGAGGCCAGTTCGGCGGCCGGCGGCCCGGCGAACGAAGCCGGAGCTCGGGCGGTCGCTCCGGTGGCGGTGGTGAGCGCCGGGGCAACCGTGGGCCGCTCGCGATCGACGATTTGTACGAGCACACTTACGGCGTCCGTGTCATCAGCCCGGACGGCAGTGTCAAGGTCGAGTGGCCGATGCCGGACAGCGGCCCGCACCCGAAGATGATCCACGCCTGCGACGACGGCACGGTGTACGTCGCCGGCCACGGCAAAATTGCCTCGTATGACAAGAACGGCAAACGCCTCGCGATGATCGACATCGACAAGCTCAGCGGCGAAAAAGCGCTCGCGGCCGGGATGTTCGTCAGCGACAAGCACGTCTTCCTCGCCGTCGGCATGGGCAACAGCATGCGTGCGACGGAGGACATTTACCGCTTCAACCTCGACCTCACCAGCGCGAAAAAAATCATCGAGCAACAGTATGGCTGCTGCGGCCACATCGACCTGCAGGTGATGAACGGCGAGCTGCTCATTGCTGAGAACTCACGGCACCGTGTCAACCGCTTCGACCTCGATGGCAAGCCGCTCGGGAAGTGGGGCAAGCGCGACCGCACCGGGATCGAGGGCTTCGCCGCGTGCTGCAATCCGGTCAACATCGACATCGGCCCGGACAACGTCCTTTACACCGCCGAGTCAGGCATCGGCCGCATTAAAAAATACACACCCGAAGGCGAGTACCTTGGCGTGGTGGGTTACGTGGAAACGACTGAGTTTGACCGCGGAAGCCGGCTTGCCGCGCAGACCTGCTACATCCCGATCGAGGTCAACATGGATGCCAGCCGTGTTTACGTGATGGACGTTCGCGCCAATCTCATCCGCGTGCTGGCCCCAAGGAAAAAATGATCCGGCTCGCCGGTTGTTTCTTCGCGTTCGCGCTTGGCCAGGCGGCCGAGCCTCCGGTGCGGGTGGTGGTGATGGATCCGCTGGCGCTGGCGCTCTCCTGCTCGTGCGTCGATGGCGTCGGCCAACGCCGCTACGACCAACTCGCCGCACATCTCGAGCAGGCGACCGGCCGCCGCTTCAGGTTCATTTACGAGGAAAGCCTCGACCTCGCGCTGCGCCGCATTCGCTCGAAGCCGGACTTCATCATCGGCAAGGACGCGATGGTGCGCTTCGACGCTAAGCGGCTCAAGCTGACGGTCACGCCGCTCGCTGACCTCACTGACCGCGACGGTCGCACGACCCAGCGCGGCGTGTTTCTCGTCCGCACCGGCGACCCTGCCAAGCGTCTCGCTGATCTTTCCGGCCGCGACGTCATGCTTGGCCCGGAGGAGGAGGCAGAGACGCATCACGCCGCCAAGGTCGCGCTGCAACAGGGTCGCCTGGCCAAGCCGGCCAAGCTCGACTCGGCCGGGGCGATCGACTCCGGCGTGCTGGCGTTGAGCGACGGCGAGGTCGCCGCCGCCGTGGTGCCGGACTATTTGCCACCGCTGCTCGTTGGCTGCGGCAAGGTGGAGCCCGGCGCGGTACGCGTGGTGGCCAAGACGCCGCCCGTGCCCGGCGTGCGGCTGTTCCGCACCGGCACGACCGATGACGCCTTGGCCAAGAGTGTGGCGGCGGAGGTCACCGCGTTGGTCAAGCGGAAGGAATTGCTCGCCGCGCTCGAGTCGGCCCGTGGCTTCGTCAAGCCGCTTGACCAAGCGGCGACGTGGGCGGACTGGCGAGGCCCGGGCCGCCTTGGACAGGCGCCCAGTTTGCCGAAAAAACTGCCCGGGCCGCTGCGCAAAATTTGGTCGGCAAAACTCACCGGTCCGGCCGTCGCCGGCCCGGCGGCCACGGCGGCGCGCGTCATCATCCCCGACAAAAACAAGGATGCCACCCGCGACATTTTCCGCTGTCTCGCCGCTGCCGACGGCAGCGAGATTTGGCAATTGGACTACGCCGCCGCCGGCGACATGGATTACAGCAACTCGCCCCGCGCGACGCCGATCGTTCACGACGGCCTGGTGTATCTGCACGGCGCGCTGGGCGACCTGCATTGCGTCCGGCTCGACACCGGCGCGGTTGTTTGGCGGACAAATTATTATCGCGACCACGGAGCCAAGCTACTGACGTGGGGATCGAGTTCGCCGCCGCTGATCGTGGACGATAAACTGATCATCAACCCTGGTGGCCGCGACGTCTCGGTGGCCGCGCTCGACAGGAAAACCGGAAGGCTGATTTGGGAAACGCCCGGCCACGCTGCCTCCTACTCGGCGTTTGTCGTGGGGGAACTTGGTGGCCGGCGACAGGTCATTGGCTACGACTCTGCTAGCGTCGGCGGCTGGGATCCTGCCACCGGAGAGCGGTTGTGGGAGCACGTGCCGCGCGAGGGGGCGGACTTCAATGTCACCACGCCGCTCATCCACGTCGGCCAACTGCTGCTCGCCACCGAGAACAACGCGACCCGGCTGCACGATTTTTTGCCCGATGGAAAAATCAATCCCAAGCCGGTGCTGACTAACGTCAGCCTCGCGCCGGACACTTGCTCGCCGATTATCGTCGCCGGCCGCGTGTTCGCCACGGCCTACGGCGAGATGTATTGCCTCGACTTGAAAAATGGATTGAAAACGATTTGGGTGGCGGAGGACGACATGTTTTTCGACCACTCAAACGTGATCGGCGGCAACGGGCGCGTGTTGGTCTGGACGAACAGCGGCGATCTGCTGCTACTCGACGCCGAGGCAAACGAGTTCAAGCCGCTCGCCCGGTTGCGCCCCTTCGGCGACGCCATCACCGCCTCGATGTCCCACCCCGCCATCGTCGGCAACCGCCTCTACCTCCGAATTCCGAACGAACTTGCCTGCTTTGAGTTGGGCGAAAAATGATATGAGCCAACGTCATGAAGTGCGCCGCTGAGCGCCGCTTTGGTTTCGGCGTGAAAGCGCCCTCACCCTCAACTGGGCCGGACGATCATTAGTCTTCATCAGCCGCCGATGCTCGCAATCTTAACCAAAAAATTGAAAATAGAGAGAAAATTTTGTGATTGTGAGGCGTCGATTAATCAGCTCAGCGACTTAAGCACTTCGGGGTCGCGGACGTCGATCCAGCGGCCTTCGGTTTTTGCGCCGGCAATCGGTTCGCCCGCGTCGATCATCGTCGCGATAGCGTCGGTCAACTCGTATTCGCCGCGCGGGGATTTTTGTAGCTTGGCCGTGTGATCGAACACGACGGGGCGGAAGATGTATATCCCGGCGTTGTACCACATCGGGTCGCCTTCTTTCAGCCAGCGGTCGGTGCGGAGTTGGTCAAGTTGCTCCAAACTCGGTTTCTCGACGATTTTTCGGAGACAGAATTGATCGTCGAAAAAGTTGATCGCCCCCTTGGTCACGTCCTCGCCTGGCGTCACGGTGATGAGGCCGGAAAACTCCCCTTGCCCAAAGCGCTCGACCATGGTCGCGTACGTTTTCGGGCGCACGAGGATGTCACCGTAAGTCAAAAGGAATGGGTCGTCGCCGACAAAGCTCTTAGCTAATTCCGGCGCCTTTCCGGTTCCGTCCTGCACCTCTTGCCGCGCGTAGCTGATAGAGAGGCCAAGCGACGAGCCATCACCGAAATGTTGTTCGATGACCTCGGCTTTCCAGCCGGTGATGAGGCAGAACTCGCACACACCCTGCGCGGCAATACCGCTGATGATGTGCTCGAGGATCGGCTTGCCCTCGACCGGCAACATCGGCTTGGGCAGATCGTCGGTGAGCGCGCCCATTCGGGTGCCTTTCCCGGCGGCGAGGATGACAGCTTTCATGCGCCGAACTTGTCGAACATCAACGCGTTCGCCTGCATGAGGCGGATGAGGTGCTTGGCCTCGATGATGCCGAGTGAGCCGCGGTTGGAGTGTGTCTCGGTGAAGCGCTCGAGTTTGTCGGAGCCGCTGGTGGCCGAGTGCAGTAACACCGGCTGCGGATGCCACGAGTGGCCCTTAAGCGCGCACGGCGTCGAGTGGTCGCCGGTGATGGCAATGACGTCCGGTTTTTTCTCAAGCAAGATCGGCAGCGCCTTGTCGAAGTCCTCGATTGCCCTGGTCTTAGCCTCGAAGTTTCCGTCCTCGCCATGCATGTCGGTGTACTTGTAATGAATGAAAAAATATTCGTAGTCGTCGTACAGCTCTTTGTATTTCTGAAACTGCTCCTCGATCGTCTGTGGTCCCTCGTGCTTGGTCATGCCGACAAGCTGGGCGAGGCCCTTGTACATCGGGTAAACGGCGAGGCACGCCGGGCGCATCGCGTAGCGCTTGGCGAACATCGGGATGTCCGGCTGATGCGCGATGCCGCGCATGAGGAAGCCGTTGGCCGGCTCCAAGCCGGCGAGCAGTGGCAGGGCAGCCTCGTAAAATTGGCCAATCAACTTGGCGGCTTTTTGCGCCTTGGCGCAGTTTGGATCGTCCGGCTGGGACTCGGCGATCGGCAGGCCCTCGCGGTGCGGGTCGGTATCGCCCAACGGTCCGGCCAGGTCGGCACCGCGAAAGATGATGACAAAGCGGTGACCCTTGCCCGGTGTGATGATGACCTCTGCGTCGCCGATCTGTTTGATATTTGCCGAGAGCTTGGCGCAACGCTCCTCGCAAAGCTCGGTCTCGATGCGGCCGGCGCGGCGGTCGGTGACCAGACCGTCGGCGTCGAGCGTGCAGAAGTTCGCCCGGGCGGCGACGTCGCCCGGCTGTAGTTCCAGGCCAAGGCCAAGCGCCTCAATGACACCTCGGCCGACCTCGACTTCAAGCGGGTCGTAGCCGAACAGCCCGAGGTGGCCGGGACCGCTACCGGGCGTGATACCTTGCGCGGCGGGGATCAGCCGGCCCTGCGCCGAGTCCCCGGCCAAGGTGTCGAGATTGGGCGTGAAAGCCGCCTCAAGCGGAGTTTTGTAATCCGTGGCGGCAGTGGCGATATCGCCGAGGCCGTCCATAACCAACAGAGCCATTTTGGCCCCGTTCTTCAAGGTAAGATCAGAGTAAACCGAATCGATGCTCATAAAATAACCGCGCTTTGCCAAGCGCGGGCGGATTGTGCTGTCCACGAGACCTGGGGTCAACCAGTTCGGGACCTGTGGGTTAGCGAAACGGTGAATAACTTGAGCCAGAATGGCACATAGAAAGCACAACCCATTGTGGTTAAGTGAATAGTACGTATCATTATATTGTGTTTTAGACTTTACTCGATTGGCTAAATTGGCTCTGATTCGCCGCGACGTGTATTTAAAGAATCTCACGGCCTTGGGCTTTAAGTCGTTTGCGGATAAGACATCACTCGATTTTCAGCCGGGTGTCACGGCGATCGTTGGCCCGAACGGCTGCGGCAAGTCGAATGTTTCCGATGCGATTCGGTGGGTTTTGGGTGAGCAATCGGCCAAGGCGCTTCGGGGCTCGGGGATGGTGGATGTGATTTTCAACGGCACCGACCAACGCAAGGCTCTTGGTATGGCGGAGGTGTCGATGACCATGGGCGGCATCGACACCGATCAACTCAA
>DBNL01000045.1 GCA_002299785.1 Verrucomicrobia bacterium UBA673 | reverse complement strand
GAAGTGCGCAGTTGGCAAATACCAATCACGTGCTTTCGTGCGCTTGGGGGAAATTCAAACCGCGGGCACCCGCCCCGCTTGGTGAAGGGCTAAAAGCGGTCGAGGAAGCGTAGGTCGTTTTCGTAGAAAAGGCGAATGTCGCTGATGCCGTAGCGGATCATAGCGATGCGCTCGATGCCGAAGCCGAAAGCCCAGCCGCTCCATTCTTCAGGATCGTACCCGACGTTCTCAAATACCGTCGGGTGTACCATGCCGCAGCCGGCAATCTCGAGCCATTCCTTCCCCATCTTGCGGACGAGGGCGCTGCTGAAGTCGATCTCGAGGCTTGGCTCTGTATAGGAAAAGTAATGCGGCCGGAACCGCAGCTTCACTTCCTTACCGAGCAGTTCCTTAAATACAAACTCAACCGTGCCCTTGAGGTCGGCCATCGTCACATTCCGATCCACGTACAGGCCCTCGATCTGGTGGAAGGTCGGGTTGTGTGTGGCGTCGGCAGTGTCGCGGCGGTACACGCGGCCAGGCACGATGATGCGAATCGGCGGCGGGCTTTGCTCCATTACGCGAATCTGGACGGAAGACGTGTGGGTACGGAGCAGCTGCCGGTCGGCGGTGTCCAGAAAGAAGGTGTCCTGCGTGTCGCGGGCGGGATGATCGGCAGGAGTATTGAGGGCGTCGAAGCAGTAACGCTCGTTCTCGATTTCTGGGCCGTCGGCCACGGCGAATCCGATTTTGCGGAAGCTGCGAACGATCTCCTCGGTGACTTGTGTGAGTGGGTGCTGCTTGCCAAGCGGACGGCGGCGTCCCGGAGCGGTGAAATCGGTGGCGCGTTGCGGTGCTGCGGCGGCGAGTTCGAGTTCCTCGCGTTGTCGGTCGAGCGTCTGGATGAGTTCGGCCTTGGCCAAGTTGACCGCCTTGCCGGCGGCTGGGCGGTCCTCCTTGGTCAAGGCACCCATCTGCTTGAGCAGTCCGGTGAACTGGCCATTGGTGCCGAGGTACTGGACACGCACATCGTCGAGTTTGGGCAAGGTGTCGGCGGCTTGGAGTGCCTGCAGGGCGGCTTCCTTTAGCGGGGTAATTTCGTCCAGGAATGACATGGTCAGGTTTCCTTAGTTTGGAAACAAAGAGGGCGGTCATTAAAGACCGCCCACTAAAAAAGTCAACTTGGCCAGGCTATCAACCTTTGGCCTCGAGCGCGCTTTTGGCGTTGTTCACCAGTTCGCCGAACGCGGCCGAGTCGGTGGCGGCCAGATCAGCGAGTACCTTGCGATTGACCTCGATCTTGGCGGCCTTGAGGCCCTCGATGAAGCGGCTGTAAGTGATGCCGGCGTCCCGAGCGGCGGCGTTGATGCGAAGATTCCAAAGGGCGCGGAAGGTGCGTTTTTTGTTTTTGCGATCGCGATAGGCGTATTGGCGCCCATGCTCGACGGCGTCCTTGGCGTAGCGATAAAGCTTGGATCGGCGAAGACGGAAGCCCTTGGCGGCTTCGATCATACGTTTGCGTCTTTTGCGGGAGGCGGATGCGTTGGTGACTCTCATGGCTACTTAAATAAAACGGGTTTGATTGGGCTAAAGAAAGCTCAGTGGCTGAAGGGCAGATTCTCCATCACCCGGGCGTAATCGGTCTTGTCCACCAGTGCTGGGGTACCTAGTTTGCGACGGCGTTTGGCGTTTTTACTGGCCATAAGATGACGCTTTCCCGGGCGATTACGGACGATCTTGCCCGTGCCGGTGATTTTGAACCGCTTGGCTACCGACTTACGCGTCTTGATTGATTTAGGTTTCTTCTGCATCTAAATGTGGCCCCCTTACCTGAAAAAAAGGGAAGGAAATCTAGTGAGTCTTCTGGCACTGTTCAAGCCATTTTTAAACTATTTTGTTTTTTGTGACTGGAGTATGCTCAGCCTGGGGGCTACAACTCCGAACCAGAAATTTGCCAATATGAACAAAACAACATTTTTTCCGACGGTGATCCTGTCATTTGGACTGCTTTCAGCCCAAGCGGGGGACAAGGTGCTTTTTGTGGATTCCAGCTTTTCCAAGGAGGGCTGGAGTGAATTCGCTGAGATTCCCGATACCGACGGCTGGGAAGTAAAGCGCCGCAACCTCGGCGAGCTCGCTCAAGCCGTGGTGCAGGAAGTCGCGATTGAGGGTGTTGGTGGCATTTTCCTGAGCGCAGGGGAGGGCAGTTATGCCTCCGTGTTCCGCTCGGAAGGCGTGATTTATGCAATGCGATCCCGTAATGGCGAACAATCGCTTGTTGGTCAGGCCGATGTCACCGGCAAGGTTGAACTGCGGCTTGGCTTCGACGGGGCATTTCTCATTTACGAATACCGCTTCGGCGACGAGTGGAGCCGCCTTGGCAAATCCGACATTGTCGGCGTGGTGTCCTACACCGGGGGGATTTCCACCCCGAACCGCGCTAACGGGATGAGCGGCTACCGCGTCGTTGAGATCGAGTCGCTGAAAGGCGTGCGATTTGGCTACACCAACACGCCCAAAATTCCCGGCACGCCGTGGGTGGTACACGACCCGTTCCGCCCGCAGCCTAGACAAATAAACCCCGGCACAGTGTCGCCGCGGGACGAGCCGGGCACACCGCCGTCGGACGCCATCGTGCTGTTCGACGGCACAAACCTTGATGCATGGAGTGATGGCAAAGGCAACCCGCCGAAGTGGAAAGTTCGCGACGGCTTCTTCGAGTGCGGCAAAAAATCTGGCACGATCCAGACACGCCAGAAATTTGGCAGCGTGCAGTTGCACATCGAGTGGGCATCGCCATCGGAGGTGAAAAGCAGCAGCCAGGGCAGGGGTAACTCGGGGGTCTTCCTCGCTGGGCTTTACGAGGTGCAGGTGCAGGACAACTACGACAACCTTACCTACCCGGACGGACAGGCCAGTTCTCTATATGGCTTCCGCCCGCCGCGCGTGAACGTCAGCCGGCGGCCGGGTGAGTGGCAGGCTTACGACATTATTTTCGAGATGCCTGAATTTTCGGATGGAAAAGTAGTTAAGAAGGCGCTTATCACCGTGCTGCACAATGGCGTGGTAACGCAGCACGGTGTGGAGATTCCCGGCATTCTTGGGCACAAGAAAACCCAGCCCTACCTCATGCACGGCCCTGGTCATATCAAGTTACAGGATCACGGCAACCCGGTGCGATACCGCAACATCTGGATTCGGGAGCTAAAGCCGATCCAATAACCTGTGGCCGACGAACAACTCGAAAAAGTCTCTGCGGCGCTTGGCTTACAAACGTTTGAGCGCCATATTCTTCTTTGTGCCGACCAAACCAAACCGGAGTGCTGCTCCAAGGCGGCCGGTCTCGAGTCGTGGGCGTTCTTGAAAACACGGCTCAAGGAGCTCGGCCTCGTTTGTCTAGAGCCAAAAGTCTACCGGACCAAGGCCAACTGCCTCCGCGTTTGCACACGCGGCCCCATAACGGTCGTCTATCCCGAGGGAGCTTGGTACCACTCCTGCACGCCGGAAGTCCTCGAGCGCATCATTCAGGAACATCTCATCAAAGGCCAAGTCGTCGAGGAATACTGCTTCGCCAAAAACCCGCTTGGCCAAGCGGGTAGCTCCTGATTTGACGATCAAAAAAACGCTCAGCCGATAGCTTGAACAATTTGCAGATTCTTTGAATATACGACAAAGTCAGTTTTCGTTTTACTCACAGAGATATCGGAGAATCTCATGAGTGTGGGTTTTCTTCTTGGCAAGGGATGCGCCTTGTTGTCGTATTGGTAGATGAAGCTCGTAAGCGTCTCGAACTAGTAGGCATCGAAGGAAAGTTATTTTTTGGCTTGTCTTGTGAAGTGGGCGGCGTAGGCACCGTCGGTGTGGTCCTCCACCGGGTGAAGTGAACGCTCGGCGGCGAGTCGCCACCCGGGGTGTGTCTCGAGGAATCGGGCGACGAGTTGCTCGTTCTCCTCTGCCTCGATGCTGCATGTGCTGTAAACGAGTTGGCCGGACAGCTTGGTGTGCGCCGCCGCCTGGGTAAGCAGCTTGAGTTGTTCGTCGGCGAGTCGCTTGGCTCCCCCGGGGCTGAGCCGCCAGCGCAGGTCGAGCCGGCGACGCATCACGCCGGTATTCGAGCAGGGGACATCGACCAGCACCCGGTCATACTTACCGGCCGCCGTGGCATCCGCTTGGCCCAGAGTGGCGCAGGTGACGCGCATCCGGTCGCAGTTTTCACGCAGCAACTTGATCCTCGATTCGCTGTTATCGAGCGCGCTGAGTTGACCTTCGTTTTTCATGCGGTCGGCGATGAGGCAGGTCTTACCACCGGGCGCGGCGCAGAGGTCGAGCACGGCTTGGCCGGGCTTCGGATCGAGAAGGGAGACGGAGAGGAGTGTGCTGGGATCCTGCACATAGAAAAGCCCGTCCCGGAAGCTGCCGAGTGACTCGAGCGGGGGATGTTTGCGCAGGTGAAACAGGTCGCCGGTTGCGGCCCAGTCGCAGTCGATAGGTGACGCTTCGACGCCTTCCTCCTCCCAGCGCTTGGCGAGGCGCTGGGGGGCGGTGAGCAGTCGGTTGACGCGAGCGCAGGTCGGTGCCGGCTGGTTGTTCCATTCCATTAGGCGAAAGGTTTTTTCGCGGCCCCAGCGTTGTTGCCACTGCTCGTAAAGCCAGTCGGGGTGGGATTGGGCAAGCGCCGGTCGAGCGTCCTGCAAGTCGTCGATATCGCGGGTGATTTGTTCCCGTTCACGCAGGAAGCGGCGCATCAAGGCGTTGATGAACCCGGCTTGGCCGAGGCATTTCTCGGCCTTGGCCAAGCGGACGCTCTCATCGACGATGGCGTGCTCGGGGATGCGGCTGAGAAAGAAAATTTGGTACAGGCCCAACCGGAGAATCTCCCGCACAGCTGGCTTTTGTTCTCGGCCCTCGGTGGTGCGCTCGATCAGCCAGTCGAGCAATCGTCGCCAGCGCACGCAGCCGGAGACGAGTTCGCGGCAAAGGCCGGTGTCGGAGGGGGAGAGGGTGGCGGATCGAAACTCGCGGGAGAGGATCGGCTCGACGGCCCTTTGCGTTTGCTGCGAATGCAGCAACGATTGGAGAGCAATTTGTCTTGGTTTCTTTCCCATCACGGCGCTAGGATGCCGGCTTTGGCGGCGCAGGCCGAGTTTTACCTGTTTACCTGATGAACGACACAATGACCGAGGAAGTAAAAGCAGAACCAAACATCACCGCAGAGCAACCTGACCAACTCCAGAGCGAGCTCAAGCGACTTGTACTGGACGGGAAACTGGATTCTAAGCTAACGAATCCGCTGACAGAGTTGGTCACAGCCGGTTTTTGCACCCACCGCTCGTGGGGTTCCGGGAAGATCACCACGGTAGATACATTGATGGCCAAGATCATCATCGACTTCCAGGCTAAGCCGGGTCACTCGATGGATCTTGGGTTTGCGGCAACCATTCTCAAGCCGCTCAGTTCCAGCCATATTCAAGCACTCAAGGCCACCGATTTGGCCGGTCTTCAGCGAACGGCTGCACGAAACCATCTTGAGCTGATCAAAGTGGTGCTCGAGAGCTTTGGCGGGCAGGCTACCGTTGCGCAGATTCAAGAGTCGCTGGTGCCGGATGTAATCGAAGAGGACTGGAAAAAATGGTGGGCCGACGCCAAGAAAGAAATGAAGAGCAACGGTCATTTCCAGTTGCCGGTCAAGAAAACCGAGCCGATTGTTTACCATGTCGAGGAGCTTTCCCCTGCGAATAAACTGATGAGCAACATCCGCGATGCAAAAGGCTTGAAGGCGCAATTGGCTGCTGCCACCGAGCTTTACAAGGGTATCGCGGACGTCGAAAACAAGGAATCAGTGCTGAACGAGCTGTTGGAAATATTAAACACCGCGATCAAGAATCATCTGACATTCAAGCCGTCCCTCGCACTCGAGGCGATTTTGTTGCGTGATGCCATCTGCTCGCAATCAGGAGTGCAACCGGAGGAAGGCGAGGCGACCGCCGCTGCTATTTTTGAAAAAGCCGATAATTTGGCCGAGGTGATAGAGGGTCTTTCTGCTGCCAAGCAAAAACTCGCGCTTGAAGCTTACAAACAGGCTCATCCGGATACATGGATCGACACCTATCTGGAACTGGTGAACAAGGCAGGCTTGAGGCTGGTGGGTGAGTTGGGGCAAATGCTCATCGACACCGGCCACTTCGACAAGTTCAAGGACAAACTGGCCAAGCTCATAAGCCGACACGAGGCCAGCACCGACCTGATGTTATGGCTGGGCAAAAATCGCTCCGACAGTTTCGCCGACATACTCGGTCCGGAAGTGTTTCGCGCCATGATGGCAGCCATCGAGAGGGATCGTTTTGAGGATCGGAAAACCAGCAAGCTTGGAGATTTAATTCTTAGCGACCAAGAGTTGATCACCGACCTGATCGGCTCCGCTGATATAGAAGTTGTCGAGGATTTGGTCCGTGCCCTACAAGCGACCAACAGCTTTGACGACATGGACAAACGCTCGCTGCTGGGCCGTATCGTCAAGGCTTTCCCCTCCATTCAGCAGCTGATTTCTGGCGAACAATCCAAGGAAGACAATGCACTCATTGTTTCCTGGGGCAGCCTCGAGCGTCGAAAACTAGAATACGTGGAACTGGTCAAGGAGAAGATCCCTGCGAACTCGAAGGAAATCGCTATCGCCCGAAGCTACGGCGATTTGCGCGAGAACCACGAGTTCAAGGCGGCCAAGGAAATGCAGAAACTGCTGATGGCCCGCAAAGGCGAGTTGGAGGTCGACTTAACACGCGCCCGAGGGACTGACTTCTCCGACGCAACGACTGATCAGGTAACCGTCGGCAACAAGGTCAGCGTTACGAACCTCAGTACAAAAAAGCCGGAGACCTTCATCGTCCTTGGTGCTTGGGATGGCGATCCCGACAATCAAATCCTCAGTTATCTCACCCCCCTTGGTCAGGCGTTCCTTGGCAAGAAACCGGGCGAGGAAGCTGAGTTTGAAGTCGATCACGAAGCCAAGCGTTATCGGATCGAATCAATCGAGCAGTACACCGTCGCCGGGCCAACTGCTGTCGCCGACGAGGAAGACGAAGACGAAGCCGAGGCATAAGCCGCTGAGGCTGACTAGTAACTCAGCCAATTTTCATTAGGCCGCGGCCGTCATGGCCGGGGCTTTTTTTCGTTACAGTTCACGCAACAAACGACTGACGATGCTCTCCGCCGCCAATCCGTAACCACCGCCGAAAATGTTGTAATGGTTTAGCGTGTGGTAAAGGCGATAGAGTAGCTTGCGCGTCGGGTAACCTGAATCGAGGGGCCACTCCGCCTTGTATGCCGACCAAAAATCATTCCCAAAACCACCGAACATTTCGGTCAAACCAAAATCAGCTTCACGGTCCCCGCAGTACGTTGCCGGATCAAAAATCACAGGCTCGCCACACAGCCCGAACGCTACGTTGCCGTTCCACAAATCGCCGTGTAGCAGCGACGGCCTCGGCTCGTAGGCGTCGAAAAAACTATCGAGTTGGCTGAGCAAGTCGTCCGCGCCGTTGAGTCGTAGGGCGTTGCGCTTGGCTAGGCGGCACTGAAAACCGAGCCGGTGCTCGCGCAGAAAAGCCACCCAGTCGTCGCCTGGCGGGTTTGGTTGCGGCGTGCTGCCGATCGTGTTGTCGCGCCGCCAGCCAAAGTTCGGCTGCATTACGGCATGCAGCTTGGCTAAGCATCGGCCAAGCTCCGATTGCGAGCCACAACCGCCCAACTCGATGTGCTCGAGGATGAGATATGCCTGTCCGCCGCTGATGCCGAGGCAAATAGGGTGGGGAACGCGTATGGTTTTGGTGGCGGCGATGTCACACAGGCCGTCGGCCTCGGCCTCGAACATTTCCAGTTCCTCGGTTCGGTTGAGCTTGGCGAAAAACGGGCCTCCGACGCCGTCGAGCCGGTACGCCTCATTGATGCACCCGCCGCCGACCGGGCTCGCCTTGGCCAAGCGGAACGCCTTCCCGGTGGTCTCAGAAATTTGCTCGACGATTTCGTCCCACATCGTCGGTTAATCGGCGACTTCGTTGCGAACGTGTTCGAGCAAACTGGCGCAGCCGTCCTCGAGCAGGTCGAGCACCGTCTCGAATCCCTTCGGTCCGCCGTAGTAAGGATCCGGCACCTCGGTCGCGGTCGATCCGGTGACGAAGTCGCAAAACGGCCGAACCTCCGCCGGGCTCTCCCCGGTCGGTGCCATGTTCCGGACGTTCAGCAAATTCTCGTCGTCCATCGTCAGAATCATGTCGAACGAACGATAGTCGTCATCGCAAATCTGCCGCGCTTGCCCGCCGGTATTGATGTTGCGATTAGCCGCCGCGGTGTGCATGCGGTGATCCGGCGGGTTGCCGGTGTGAAACGCAATTGTCCCGGCCGAGTCGCACTCGATCCGATCGGCCAATCCTTCAGCCTCGATCAAGTGTCGCATCACCGCTTCACCGGCAGGGGAGCGGCAGATGTTTCCCATGCAGACAAACAACAATCTGTACTGACGCATGGCCGTGAACTTACCCGCCCGCTTGGCCAAGGGCAATCCGGCGCTTGGCTAAGCTTGAATTTGGGAAGTCATGCCGTTAATAAAAGCGCGTGAACCGTCGAACTTTTCTGGGAACCAGCGCGGCTGGTTTGGCTTACTCCTCCATCGCCGCGACTGCGGCCGATATCGCCAAAGGCCCGACCAAGCGCGTGGCGCTGATCGGCACCGGTTGGTATGGCAAAGTGGATTTGCTCCGACTCATCCAGGTCGCCCCCGTCGAGGTAGTGGCGTTGGCCGACGTCGACAGCACAATGCTTTCCGGCGCAGCCGATATTGTGGCCAAACGGCAAAAATCTGGCAAACGCCCTCAGACCTACGGCGATTACCGAACGCTGCTCAAGGAAAATAAACTCGACCTCGTGCTCATCGGCACACCGGATCATTGGCACGCATTGCCAATGATTGCTGCCGTCAAGGCCGGTTGCGATGTGTACGTGCAAAAGCCGACGAGCATCGACGTCGTCGAAAGCCAAGCGATGCTCGCCGCTGCCCGTAAATACAATCGCGTAGTGCAAGTAGGCACGCAGCGCCGCAGCACGCCGCACCTGATGGAGGCCCGCGAGCAGATCGTCGCAAAGGGCCTGCTAGGTAACGTTGCCCACGCCGAAGTTTGTTGTTACTACCACATGCGCAATCGGAGCAACCCGGAGGACAGTCAGCCGCCGGCGAATCTCGACTACGACATGTGGAGCGGCCCGGCGCCGAGGCGACCGTACAGCGAACTTTGCCATCCGCGCACCTGGCGGGCGTTTAACGAGTACAGCAACGGAATCGTCGGCGACATGTGTGTGCACATGCTCGACACAGTCCGCTGGATGCTCGACCTCGGCTGGCCAAGCAGCATCGTGTCGCAGGGCGGCATTCTCGTAGACAAACAGGCCAAAGCCAACACCACCGACACACAGACAGCATGCTTCGACTTCGACGATCTGCAGGTCGTCTGGCAACACCGTGCCTGGGGCCACGCGCCTGACGCTGATTACCCATGGGCGGCGTTCCTTTACGGTGATAAGGGCACGCTGAAGTTAAGCGTGAACAGCTACGACTTCATCCCTCGCGGTGGCGGGGCTAAGCCGGTACATCGGGACGTCAATATGGAACTCGAGGAATACCCCGAGGACAAAACCGAGAAGGCGCTCGAGCGTCACGTCGCCCCGGCGGTGCGGGTACACATGATTGATTTCCTTAATGCCGTGGCCAAGCGCAGCCGCCCCATTGCCGACATCGAGCAGGGCCACATCTCCAGCGTCAGCTGCATTCTAGCCAATCTCTCACAGCGACTGGGCGGGCGTGCATTGCGATGGGACGCAAAGACACACACCGTCATCGACGACCCCGAGGCCAACAAACTGCTCAATCGCCCCTACCGCGCCCCGTGGATTCACCCTACGCCGGATACCGTCTGATGCAGGTCAAGCGCTTCGTCAATGGTGTTATTCGCCGTTGAGCTTTATGCACTGCAGACTTTTCTGGTCTCGGACAAAGAGTTGACCGTCGGCGTAGGCGGGAAAACTCCAGGTTTTGCCACAGACCTGCATTCGGTCCAGTTCCTCGTATTCCTTCGGGTTGATTTTGAGCAGTACCAGTTCACCCATTTGGCCGAGCACGAGCATTCGTTTGCCGTCAGTCAGCGTCGAGGCGTAAAACTTACCGAAGTCGGTTTCCTCCCAGTTCAGCTTTCCTGTGGCGGTGTCAACACAGATGAACCGATTCTTTTCGGCGAAGCTGTAAAGGCTACTGTCCACGACGATCGGTGTGGCGAGGTTGATCTTGAGCTTGGGGGCATTCCATTTTCGGGTGGCTTTGCCATTACTCCCGATGCCGCTCATACAGAACATCCCCTCGGAATGTGAGGCGGCTATCACACCGTTGCTGGTGGCGATCGGCGTGACGACATTTCGAAAATAGAGTGTGGGAACGGGTTGGCTCCAGAGCAGTTCGCCGTTTTCAGTATCCACGCTGAGAATTTTCTCGGT
>DBNL01000182.1 GCA_002299785.1 Verrucomicrobia bacterium UBA673 | reverse complement strand
CGCCGTTTCGGCAACTGGGAGAAATGAACCTTCACGAATACCAAGCCAAGCAACTGCTCGCGCACCATGGGGTTGAAGTCCCTGGGGGCCAACCCTGTACGACTGCCGACGAGGCGCGATCCATCGCCGAGGGGCTCTTCGCTGCCGGTCAGGAAATGGTAGTGCTCAAGATCCAGATTCACTCCGGCGGCCGGGGCAAGGGCATCTTCAAGGACGGCTTCAAAGGCGGCGTGCACCTCTGCAAATCGGCCGATGACGTCCACGAAAAAGCCAAGGCAATGCTCGGCAACACCATCGTCACCAAGCAGACCGGCGAGACTGGGCGGCAGGTTTACACCCTGCTCGTTGCCAGCGGCGAGAAGATCGTCGACGAATTTTACCTCGCCGTGCTTCTCGACCGAGAAACCTCCCAGCCCCTCATTATGGCCAGCCGCGAGGGCGGCGTCGACATCGAGGAGGTTGCCGAGACCAATCCCGACGCCATCGTCAAGCTGAACGTCGATCCCCTGCTTGGCCTGCAACCATTCCAGGCCCGCAACTTGGCCAAGGCCCTTGGCCTGAGCGGCAAACTCATTCACTCCGGGGCCAAGCTCATCGCCGGTGTTTACAAAACGTGGTGGGAGTGCGACGCCTCGATGGTCGAGATCAATCCGCTCTGTATCGTCGAGAGCCCGGACGGCTCTCAAAAAATCGCCGCCGTCGATGCCAAGATTTCCGTCGATGCAAACGCCCTATACCGGCACAAGGACATCGCCGAGATGCGCGACCTCAACGAGGAAGCTGAACTTGAGGTCGAGGCGAGCAAGTTTGACCTCAACTACATCAAACTCGACGGCTCCGTTGCCTGCCTTGTCAACGGCGCCGGTCTGGCCATGGCCACGATGGACGCCATCAAACATTACGGGGGCGAGCCTGCAAATTTCCTCGACGTCGGTGGCAGCGCGTCAACGGAGCAAGTGACGGCTGCGTTCCAGATCGTCCTCAAGGATCCCAATGTTAAAGCAATCCTCGTCAACATTTTCGGAGGTATCATGGACTGCAACACCATCGCCGAAGGCGTCGTTGCAGCCGCGGAGACCACCCATCTCAAGTTGCCTCTCATCGTCCGTCTCGAAGGCAACAACGTCGCCGCCGGCCGCAAGACCCTCGCCGACTCCGGCCTCACACTCATCGGTGCAGACAGCATGTCCGACGCCGCCAAAAAAGTCGTTGCCGAGGCCGCTGCATAACCCTAATCCGGATTTCACAACAACATGGCAATTCTCGTCAAACCAGACACTAAAGTCCTTGTCCAAGGCATCACCGGCAGCTTCGGCGGCCGACACACCCAGCTAAGCCTTGAATACGGCTCGCAAATCGTCGCCGGCGTCACCCCCGGAAAAGCCGGCCAAAAATTCGAGGATACCGTCCCTATTTTCGACGGCGTCGCTGAGGCTGTCAAAGAAACCGGTGCTACGGCCTCCGCGATTTTTGTTCCGCCGCCCTTCGCCGCCGACGCCATTCTCGAGGCAGTCGATGCCGGGCTTGAGTTGGTCGTCACCATCACCGAGGGCATCCCCGTGCGTGACATGATTGAAGTCAAAGCCGCGATCAGCAAATCGGCAACCCGACTTATCGGCCCGAACTGTCCCGGCGTCGTCACCCCCGGCACAGGCAAGGATTCCCACGGCGGCTGCCGTATTGGCATCGCCCCCGGCTACATCCACAAGGCGGGAGACATCGGCGTCGTCAGCCGCAGCGGCACACTCACCTATGAGGCCGTGTGGCAACTCACCTGCAACGATCTCGGTCAATCGACCTGCGTAGGCATCGGCGGCGACCCCGTCCCCGGCAGTACACACCTCGACATCATCAAACTCTTCAACGACGACCCCAACACACGCGGTATCATCATGATCGGCGAGATCGGCGGCTCCGCCGAGGAGGAAGCCGCTGAGTGGATCAAGGAAAACTGCAAAAAACCGGTCGCCGGATTCATCGCCGGAACGACAGCACCTCCGGGCCGGCGCATGGGCCATGCCGGAGCCATCATCAGCGGAGGCAAAGGCACCGCCGAAGCCAAGATTACAGCGATGGAAGACGCCGGAATCAGTGTCGCTGAGACCCCCTCACAAATGGCCGAGGCCCTAATCAAAATCCTCTAAGACCAAGCGCTCAGGCGGACTTTACCAGTTCTTCCTCGAAGTCGACGATTTCCTTGATCTGGGTGAGGAACCAGCGGTCGATTTTTGTGAGGCCGAATATTTCTTCAATGCTGAAGCCGGCACGCAACGCGTGCCTCAGGAAGAATACCCGCTCGGCGTTCGGCACACTGAGTTTTTGCGTGATGACTTCGCGCGGCAGGATATCGCGGTCGCCGTACACGTCCTGGCCGATTCGCCATGGTTTGCCGTCACCACCCAAACCGGATCGCCCGACCTCGAGCGAGCGCAGTGCCTTTTGCAGCGACTCCTTGAATGTGCGACCGATGGCCATCGCCTCGCCGACCGATTTCATCTGCGTGTTCAGCGTCGGGTCGGCGGTGGAAAATTTCTCGAATGCGAACCGCGGCACCTTGACGACAACGTAGTCAATAGTCGGCTCGAAGCAGGCCGGCGTCTCGCGGGTGATGTCGTTGCGAATCTCTTCGAGCAGATAACCGACTGCGAGCTTGGCCGCGAACTTGGCGATCGGGAACCCAGTAGCCTTCGAGGCCAACGCCGAAGAGCGTGAAACGCGAGGGTTCATCTCGATGATTGTCAACCGCCCGTTCTCCGGATTGACCGCAAACTGGATGTTCGAGCCGCCGGTCTCTACCCCTATCTCACGGATTACCGCGAATGAGGCGTCGCGCATGATTTGGTACTCCTTGTCGGTGAGTGTCTGCGTCGGAGCAACGGTAATTGAATCGCCGGTGTGCACGCCCATCGGATCAAAGTTTTCGATCGAGCAGATGATCACGCAGTTGTCGGCACGGTCACGCATAACCTCCATCTCGAATTCCTTCCAGCCAAGCAACGACTCCTCGACGAGCACCTCGGTGACCGGCGACAAGTCGAGGCCGTGCTTGATCATTTCCTCAAACTCGTCACGATTGTAAGCGATACCGCCGCCAGTGCCGCCGAGCGTGTAGGCCGGCCTGATGATGAGCGGGAGTTTGCCGATGTCACCGGCGATCTCCAGTGCCTCCTCGAGCGTGTGCGCCACGCCACTGTATGGCACGTCGAGGCCGATCCGGATCATGGCATCCTTGAAAAGCTGACGGTCCTCACCGCGCTCGATCGCCTCCGCGTTGGCCCCGATCATCTCGATGTCCAGGCGCTCAAGCACACCGCTGCGGTGCAACGACATTGCGATGTTTAGAGCAGTCTGCCCGCCGAGCGTCGGCAGCAGGACGAGCTTCCCTCCCACTCCGCTCTGCTCAATCGTTTCCAACTCACGAATGATGATTTTCTCGACGCACTCCGGTGTGATCGGCTCGATGTAAGTGCGATCGGCGAACTCCGGGTCGGTCATGATGGTAGCCGGGTTGGAGTTGACGAGAACGACACGGTAGCCCTCCTCCTTGAGAGCCTTGCACGCCTGCGTTCCGGAGTAGTCGAATTCGCAGGCCTGCCCGATGATGATCGGGCCGGCGCCAATGATTAAAACTGTGTTGATGTCAGTGCGCTTCGGCATCCAAGTGGCGGCAATATAAACCAAGCCGCGCCCGCCGTCGAATCTTCCAACAAATTTCCGGGTCAGGCTGTTTTACGGAGTGATTGGCCGAGCAGGAAACCGAGCCATGTGCCGAGCAGGCAAAGCGCGACCGACAGCAGCATATTCCCACCAGCCTTAAGCCAGGCCTGCTGTTGCATCAACTCGAGCGTCTCCAGGCTGAAAGTGGAAAACGTTGTAAAGCCGCCGCAAAAACCGACCATCAAAAACAACCCTACCGGCCGACTTTTTTGCTCCATATCGAACAGTCCGGCGCAAATGCCGAGGACAAGCGAGCCGAGGACGTTGACAAGCAGCGTGCCGAACGGGAAGGCATCTAACCGAGCCAGCGCCTGGGCAAGGCCAAACCGTCCCATGCTGCCCAGCGCGCCACCCAATGCAACCATCAACCAAGTCATCGCGGCGCCAACTATAGCAACTGCTCGCGTAGAAGCATCTCCCGAATTCTGTCCGTGCTAGCGCCGAGTTTGGTCGCCGCCGCGAACAAGTCGCCTGTCGCGACTGGATACCAGTTTCGCTTGGCCGGATCGGCCAGCCCAGCGACGTTAAACGGCTCGATCATATCTCGAATTTTCGCCAGCAGTTCGTCGCGCTTGGCAAGGCTGACAACCGACTCGCAAATCTCTCGTGTCGCCGGACCGAACTCCAGATGCTCACACAGCAAAAACGACTCGGCCAACTCCGACTTGCCCAAGCGATGTGCCGTCTCGGAAAAACTCACTGCCGCGAAGTAAACCTGAGTGAGCGCCGCAAACAATTCGAAGTCACCCATGCTCGCGTACAGCGCGCCGACTAGTCGCGAAACTTGGTCAAGCTCGGCCACTGTTCGACGCTCGTAAACAGCCAACGCCGACGTGCTTGGCTCACCGCCAAGCAGCTTGGCCAAGCGCTTGATGCCGAGCAGCGTCAACGGAAAACCGTTTGATAACAGCGGATCCACAAACCCCGCCGACGACGGCAACAGCGCCCAGCGTGCTCCGGTGATTTGCCCGCTGCAAAACGACAACTCCGGCGCGAACACAAACCTACCCACCGGCTCGGCGGTGGCGAACTGTTTGGCCAACGACGGCAGCTTGGCCAACAGGCGTTGCCAGCCCGGTGCACCCTCGGACAAGCCCAACTCGGCGGCGCAATCGCCCGTTGCCGCAACCCCTGCGCTGGTGATTCCGTTGTTGAATTTCAGCACCCAAACCCAGCCGCCGTCGAACACGTGATGTACCGCCGCCGACTCCACCGGATACGGTTCGCCCTCCTCGCTTGGCCAAGCTCCGACGTTTTTGAAATGAGCGAACAATCCGCTCGTCGCCGGTATCAGCGGCAACTCGCGGTTAGCCAATCCAAGTGTGCGGTGCAGCCAACCGCGTGGACCAGTGGCATCGATCACGAAGCCGGCGTGAAACCGCACGGGCCCGCCGTTTCGCCGACCGGAAAGTGTCACGCCATTCTGTTGCTCGTCGAAATCTGTCAACTCGGTTTGGTCGAAACACTCGATGCCGAGTCGCTGTGCCTCGTTGACCAAGTGGTGATCGAAGTCGGCGCGAAACCAGTGCGTGTCGGCCACTTCATCACGCGGGCTGGCGGCAACGAGAAGTTGGTTTCGCCGCTGCTCATCGTCTCTGAACGACTGGCCAAGCGTGTGGTGAAAAAAAGAAAACCCGCGCTTAAGGCCGCAGCCGATTCCCGGGTGTTCACGCTGCCACTCACCCCAGCGGCGGAACGGCAAAAGCTGGGGCAAATCGTGTTCCTCGGAGAGTTGCTGCAAAAGCAAATTAGCCAGCGGCGTGGATGACTCGCCGATCGCAAAGCGCGGATGCGTGCCACGCTCGATCAGCACGACCGAGCGGCCCAACCGGCGGGCCACCATCGCCATCAGCGCCCCGCCAAAACCGCCCCCCACTACCGCAATGTCCGCTTTGTGTTCCACTCCGTTGAGCCAAGGTAACAGAAAGCCGAGGCGGCTCCAAAGTGAATGCTCACTGAACTTAGTCGAGGGAGGGGCAAGTTACACCTCGCCCCATTTTTGAAGTTAATTTGGGGCGAGGTGAAACTCGTCCCTCCCGGGAAGATTCCAGCAAGACGCGTGCGCTACCCATTTCCTAATAATTTCAAAGATCTCGCGTTGCGCTTGGGCAGTCGGGGCGATAACGTCATCTGCCGTATGATTCAACTGAGACGCACCATTTTTTTCGTCACCGTTTTTTTGTTCACGCTCGGGCTTCGCCAAACGGCCGGGGCGGAGGCCAACCGCAACGTGAAACTGCGCGGTGGGCTGCAGAACTCGCGCATCCAGTTTGAGCAAAAAAAGACCGGGCGCGTCGCGTTCATCGGCGGATCGATCACGCAAATGAACGGCTACCGACCGATGGTTAGCGACTGGCTGCAGGCACGGTTTCCCAACACCCAGTTTGAATTCATCAATGCCGGAATCTCTTCAACCGACTCGCAGACGGGGGCGTTCCGGCTCGGCGACCATGTGCTGGCCAAGGGTCGGATCGACCTGCTCTTTGTCGAGTTCGCGGTGAACGACGACCAGGACGCGCGGCACTCGCGGCGCGGCTGCATCCTAGGCATGGAGGGTATTATCCGGCAGGCACGGCTCCGGCAGCCGTTGTGCGACCTGGTGGTGACGCACTTCGTCAATCCGCCGATGCTTGAGCAGATTCAATCCGACCAAGTGCCGCCGGCGATCAAGGCGCACGAGGATGTACTCCGGCATTACAACGTGTCGTCAGTGTATCTGGCGCGCGAAGTGGCCGACCGTATCGCCGCAGACAAACTGACGTGGGCACAGTACGGCGGCACGCATCCGAAGTCGGTCGGAAACGCAGTGGCGGCCGAGTTAATCGGCGAGTTACTGAACCGGCGCTGGGCCAAACCGCTGCTAGTGAACGCGGCCAAGGGCGCGGCGCAGTTCCCGGCCAAACCACTCGACGCGGAAAGTTTTTTTAATGGCCGTTTCCTTTCGCCTGGCTTGGCCAATCGCGGCGACGGCTGGGCTTGGCATGTGCCGAAGTGGAGGGGAATCCCGGGGAGTTTCCGGGAGACATTTGCAGGGATGAAGTTGCTATGCGGCGGGCTCGCGGGCGGCGAGGTGTCGTTTGAGTTTGAGGGTAGGGGCGTCGGGGCCTACGTGCTGGCAGGGCCGGATGCAGGTGTGCTGGAAGTGAGCATCGACGGCGGGGAATACAAGCCGTCGAACCTGTATCATCACTATAGCCGAGGGCTGCATTACCCGCGTACGGTGATGTTCGCCACCGATCTTGCAGCGGGCAAACACGCGATCCGGCTGCGTCTGGCCAAGCCGGCCGGGGATGGGGCCAAGGTGACGGCGGCGCGAATCCTGCAATTTACGGTCAATTGACCGGACAATTATTCGGTCATTTCGCTTGCAGCACCCAGTTGGGAGTGCCACGTTCTGCGCGTGAGGCTATTGTCCAAAGCCAAAATGAAGC
>DBNL01000103.1 GCA_002299785.1 Verrucomicrobia bacterium UBA673 | reverse complement strand
GGCTGCAACACCATCCCGAGGCCAAGCTGCGACGTCAGCAGCAGGCAACCGATCAGGATGGTGAACGCGTTTTTCATTCCACTCGATGAGTCGACTTAACCGGCTTTCTCAGCGTCGACGGCGTCGTCAACCGGCTTGGCTTCGGGGGCTTTTTTCGCCGCGACTGCGTCGTCAAATATCTTGATATACTTGGCTGTATCAGCCTTGAAATCGTCGTTGCAGCCTTCGCAGCAAAACTTGATCTCGCGGCCCTCGTGCACGAACGTGTGCGGCTTGCCCATGCTGCCGAGCTTACTGCCAGCAACAAGGCAGGTCTCCAGCGGGTAGGCGACCACGTTGGGGTCCGCCGCCGCGCTTGTTGCGGCCGCCTCTTCGCCACCACCGCAACCGGCAAAAAGGAACCCGGCCGCGATGCCACTCAGGAGAGTTGTCCACTTATTCATAAAGAAGCAAACAGCTAGCCCGGGCTGGTCAAATTGTCAAATCCTTCTTTTCTGTCGTCGCTGCTTCTGTTAGCAGGCAGTTGGAACATGTCAACGGCGAACGAAAAACTGACCGATCCCAAAACCTCGATCACTCGTATTTTTCGCTGGAAACAGGGTGTGCCCGGCCAGGCGGCTGACGACTTTCTGTCGCGGGAGGAGCCGCTGGAAATCCGTGTCAAGGGCGAGTCGGTGGCCGTAACCATGCGCACCCCCGGCCACGACGAAGAGCTCGCACTTGGATTCCTGCTTTCCGAGGGCGTGATCGCCGGGCTGGGGGACGTGCTCGAGGTCGCTCCCTGCCAACAAGGCGAGGCGGCGTTACTCGGCAACGTGCTCAATGTGTTCCTTGCGCCCAGTGTCGAGCTCGACCTGGCCAAGCTCAGGCGCAACGTCTATGCCAGCTCGAGCTGCGGTCTCTGTGGCAAGGCGTCCATTGAGTCCGTGCACGGTCACTTCGCGCCCTTGGTCAAGCTCGAGCCGTTCGTTGCCGCAGAGATACTTCTGGAACTGCCTGACAAGTTGCGAGCCGAACAGGAGACGTTCGACAAAACAGGCGGGCTGCACGCCGCCGGGCTGTTCGATGCGGAAGGCAAACTGCTCACGATGCGAGAGGACGTCGGTCGCCACAACGCCGTGGACAAGGCGCTTGGCCGATCGATGCTCGACCGTAATTTACCGCTTGATGATCGCGTGCTTATGGTCAGCGGGCGGGCGTCGTTTGAGATTTTGCAGAAATCATTGGCCGGTCGCGTGCCGGTGATCTGCGCCGTCTCCGCACCGTCGAGTCTGGCGGTTGAGTTCGCGCGTGAAAGTGGCCAGACACTCGTCGGTTTTCTCCGCGGCGACACATTCAACGTGTACAGCCACCCGGAGCGAATCAACGGCCTCGGCGACTAGGCATCCTCTGGGAAGTCAGCGTTGGTGAAAACATCGCCCACATCGTCGTTCTCCTCGAGCGCCTCGACCAGCCGTGTGACCGTTGCTGCGCCGGAGTCATCGACGGCGGTCGTTTGCAGGGCGATGGAGGTTACTTCCGCCGAGAGCGTTACGATTCCCTTCTCCTCGACTGCCTTGTGCACCTGTTCGAAGTCGTTCGGCCCTGTTATGATCTCGTAGCCGTTTTCGTCCACGGTGAAATCCTCGGCACCGGCTTCAAGAGCCAGTTCCATCAACGCGTCCTCATCGGCGGCGGCGCGTTCGATGATAATCTGTCCCTTGCGTTCAAACAACCGAGTTACCGCACCGGCGCTGGCGAACTGCCCGCCCGCCTTGGTGACGAGATGCCGGATGTCAGCGGCGGTGCGGTTGCGGTTATCCGTGTGGGAGTGAGCAAGAACCGCCACGCCGCCCGGCGCAAAAATCTCGTAAGTCAGCTCTTCGAAGTGGGCGTCGTCGTCGTCGCCTGCGGCGCGCTTGATGGCGCGGTCTATATTGTCTGCCGGCATGTTGGCGCTGCGGCACTTGAGCAGGATCATCCGCAGACGAGGGTTCATGTCCGCCTCCGGACCGCCGCCCCGGACCGCAATACCAATCTCACGGGCCAGCTTGGCGAACACCTTCGCCTTCTTGGCATCGGTGGCACCCTTTTTCCGCTTGATCGTCGACCACTTGCTATGTCCAGACATGGAATAAATTGTGCCGAGGCTACAAGCCCCAGCGGGGTGAGAGCCATACCAAACCCGCACTAAGAATGGAATGAAAATCCCCCAGCTTCGCCAAGTGGAGGTCACAAAAAAGCCCGGGGCGTACCCGGGCTTTTCTTGAAAGGTAGGCGTTTGGTCTAGAGGCTCAAGTCGACTTTATCGCTGAGGCCGAGTTTTTTCAGTGCTGTTTTCAACTCGTCGATCTCCTGTTTGGTGATGCCATCCTCGGGCGAGACTTTGAGCTGCAGTTTCACTTTGGCGTCCTTCACCAAGTCATACTTCTCGAGAATATCCCGCTGAAAGGCGACCAACTGTTCGCCTGTCAGTTCACCTGACCAGCCAGTGCTGTCGAAAGTGACGAGTTCGGGCTGGCGCGGCGTCTCGACGCGCACGCCGTACTTCATTAGGCGGGCGAACTGCAGGCGGCTGCCGGTGGCGCCGTCAACCGGGTTGCCCTTGATGTAGAGGCGCAGGAACGGAGCGAAGTTTTTCGGTCCCTTAAAGTCGGCTCCAGCCATCTCTACAAGTGAACTGAGATTTGCGACCTTGTTGTTTTCGAGGAACAGGAAGTGCAGGCGCGTAAGACCATTGAGCGGAGCAAGGTCGGCGATATCGTTGTTGCCGGCGGAGAGTGTGGTCAGGCCCTTGAGTCCGGCGACACCATCGAGCTGGGTGATCTGGTTGTGGTCGAGGTAGAGCGACCACAGCTTGGTCAGCTTGAGCGCCGGTGAGAAGTCGCTGATGCGGTTGTTCGACAGGTAGAGCGAGCGCATGTTGCTGAGGCCCTCAAGCGGCTTGAGGTCCTTCACACGGTTGTTGGACAACTCAATGTACTGTAGCGCGGTCAACCCGGCGAGCGGCGCGATGTTCTCGATCTTGTTTTTTGCGAGGTTGAGATATTGGATGCGCTTCAAGTCCTTGATTGCACTGAAGTCGGTGATCGCGTTCCCGGCGAGGTCGAGCGACGCGAGAGCGCGGCACTTCTCGAGGCCGCTCAAGTCCTTGATGCCGGCGTTGGTGGCCTTGATGGTGGAGAGGTGAATCAGGTCCGCCTCGACCAGTGGCTCCTTGTTGTA